>CAZWIA010000001.1:0-3742 GCA_964633955.1 uncultured Candidatus Peribacteria bacterium
CACTCATGGTCACGGTCACGGTCTGCGGGAGCGTGGTGCTGGCCGGCAGCTTCACCGTGAACGGATCGGACAGGATCCCGGCGAACACCGTGCTGGTCGGCGGCATCACGCTGTACGTCCCGGCCGTGGCGGTCACGGTGAGGGCCAGCGCCGGCGGATCCCAGAGCACCTGGTCATTGCGCAGCTTGAGAGGCCGGTTGCCTACGGAGGACGGCGTGTAGGTGAAGGATGCCACGGAGTTTCCAGGGGAGAGCACAACGCTCCCCGGGCTGAACGTTCCTCCCACGCCACCGTCACTTGGCGTCACCAAGACCGTCTGCGTGACGGAGGGATCCAGCGTGAGGGTGTAGGTGCTGCCTTCCCCCTGACGCAGCGCCGTTGGCCCCTGCACGGTGTATCCCACCGGGTACGGCGCGGGAGAGGCGGGCTGCTGGGTGTTGCCGTAGAACCAGGCTGCGCGGTGCCGGTTGCCGCTCACGGTGAACTGGGCGTCGAACTTCACGCTCTTGCCGAAATCGTTCCCCGTGATGATCCACTCGCCGGCGCGCGTGAGGTTGTAGACGGTTGCTTGAGCGGCATAGGAGTTTACAGAGTTGATGAACTGGGTGTTGGTGAGGATGAAGCTGGCCTTGGCCTCCTGCATGTTGGACGCCTTGTCGATCTGGGCCGGCGTGACCATTCCGCACTCGTAGAGCCGGGATTCGTGCAGGCGGAAATGATCCCCCTCGCGCGACGAGCTATTCGGCGCGAACGGCAGTCGGACCGCGTCTCCAATGCGCAGGAAGTCCGCGTACTCCGCGTCCACCCCCCCGCCCCCGCCGTAGGACGTCTTGTTGGAGAAAAATCCGTTGCCGGCTCCCGCCGCGGATTCCACCCTGAACCGCCGGTCCGCCGTGCCACGAATGACGAGCCTGGGCGTGGATTTACCCCAGACATACGCAATCCCCCAGTTCCAACCGGTCTGGGGACTTGGAGACTGCGTGGAATCGAACACGATCTTCCCGGCGCCGTTGCCGGTCACGATGGCCGGGGCCAGCTGCACCACGTTCCCCTTCAACGTCAGGCTTCCTCCGTCATTGATGGTCAGGTTGGCGTTAATGAGGAGCCCTTCGTTCAGCACCTCGTTCGATGCGGCCTGCGTCCCGTTGCCGACTACCGCGTTGCAGCCACTCTCGATCGTCACCGCATGCCGGACCGTGGCCGTGTCCCCGTTCCCCGGGATCCCGGCGGGCGTCCAGGTGGCAGCGTCGCACCACGCACCGGCCTTGGCGGTCAGGTACGCGGTGCCGGTGAGCTGGCCGGTGAGCCGTGGGGCGATGGCGGTCCAGAGGACGAGGACCACCAGCAGGACGGAGAGAATGGACGTGAGGATGAGGGGGGCGGGACGGCGCGGCACGGCAGTGGGAGGAAGGCAAGGGCGGGAGGAAGGGCGCTCTTGGGCGGATCTCAGCCCATCTTGACCTCCCTGGCGCCAGAAGCAATTGCACGCCCGGCGCGATGCATGTGCGCTGGCTTACCGTTCCTCCTCTCTGTCCGTTTTCCATTCCTCCAGCGTTGCGGTCACGGTCTGCTCTTGTCCCTGACGGAGGATCTTCAGTCTGACCTGCTCGCCGGGAAGCTTGTCCTGCACCAGATGGGCCAGTGGGTGCTCTTCATCCACTCGCTCCCCGTTGAATTCCAGGATGATATCTCCCTCCCGGATGCCGGCCTTGTCCGCCGGGGATCCGGGGAGGACGGCCGGTTCGTCCTCTTCCTCTCCGTCCGCTACCAGCACGCCGTGGTCCGCGTCCAGCCGGTTCTTCTCACGCAGTTCCTCCGTGACGTACGTGTACCGCACGCCCAAGTACGGCCGCACAATGCGTCCGTGCTCACGGTAGCTCCGGAGCGCCCGGCCAAGGTCCTTGGCCGGAATGGCAAAGGCGATATTCTGCGCGCCGCCTGCCACCGCCGTGTTCATCCCCAGCACCTGGCCGTTCACAGACAGCAGCGGGCCGCCGGAGTTCCCCTGGTTGATGGCGGCGTCCGTCTGGATGATGCGGGAGAGCTGTTCGGCGCTGCCTGCTCTGGCGCTCCCGGCCACGATGGACCGGCTGAGCCCGGATACGACCCCTACGCTCACGGTGTTCCGGAACTCCGCCAGCGCGTTGCCGATCGCAATGACTGTCTCTCCCAATACCGGTTCGCGGTCGGCAATCTGCAGGAATGGGAAATTCTCTCCTTCCACTTTCAGGAGAGCCACGTCATTGGTCGGGTCTGTGGTCACCACCTTGGCTGCGAGCTTGCGGCCGTCATGGAGGAAGGCGGTGTAGGTGGCATCTGGATCATCCACCACGTGGCGGTTGGTCATGAGGAGCCCGTCTGAGGACACGAAGAACGCGGTCCCGCCGCCCACTTCGCGCGGCTGCATCCCAAGGCTCCGCTCCCGCGGCACAATGATGTCAAAGGGGCTGAAGAACGGATCCTCAAACGGGCTCAGCTTCCGCCGCTCAAAGGACCGCTCAATGACTGGCACATCTTTGGTGATCACTACGCTCACCACGGCTGGTTCCGTCTTGGAGACCGTTTCCGGGATGTTCTCAGAGCTGCTTGTTACGGCCGGAGGGAGGGACGTGCTCACGGCCGGTGCTCCGCCGTTAGCGGGAGAAGGCGCGCTCTGTCCGTTTGCTGCGGCGTACAGGCCCAGGAGGAGAACGGTAGTTGCGGCAGAAGAGGCGATGGCGGTGATGGTGGTGCGCTGCGTGTCGGTCATAGGACGAGGGTATGATACAAGACGAGGATGCCGATCGGAGATTAAGACGGTATTAAGACCGGAGGATTCCGAGGAAACCGCTGAATCCGAGGAAACCGAGGGGCGGATACCATGGATCTGAAGGGATGTGTTCTTCGGAATCTTCGGTTGCCTCGGTTTTCTCGGATTCTGTCGATTGCTCCCGTACCACCTCGCTACTACACTCCCGCCATGACCACAATCCGCCCCCGCTTCACGGAGGACAGCTGGAGAAGAGAGCCGCGCTTAAAGGCGCTCGTGGCTGCATTGCTCCGGTGTACCACCGAAGAGGACATGGGGAGCTTCCTCCGGGATATCGCCACGCTCAGTGAGCTGCAGGATCTAGGCGAGCGCCTGGAGGTAGCTGTCCAGCTCAGCAAAGGACTCAGCTACCGCCAGGTGGCGCGTCTCACGGGGGCTTCCACTACCACCGTGACCAGGGTGGCCAAGTTCATGGAGAACGGGGAGGGGGGATACCGGAAGCTCCTGAACGTGCACCGGCATCATCAGATGAGGGGGAAGGGACAAGGTGAAAGAGATAAGGGGCAGGGAACAGAGGATAAGAAGAATTCAAACAGCGTAGAGAAGCCGGATTCCGTGCTGCGGAAGTATCTGGGGCGGTAGGGCTTGCAGCATGTAAAGAAAAGAGTACATTCCAGCCGCGTTGCTTCTTGATACTTCGGTGATTGTCCCACAGGCGGGAGGTCAGAAACCCACGCCTTTAGGCGGTCCTTCAGATCAAAGGTGGGCGGACGTAGAATGACGGCATGATACAGCTGTACCGTGAAATCGGTCACACGAAGACGGACATTTTCGTTTCGTATGAAAGCGAGCTTCGCGTGGAATTAACCGGGGGTTGAAACCCCCGGTTAACGCCGGCTTCCGTGCGCGGACTTCCGGGTAACCAGCCAGTCTAGGACGGTTCCCCGGCCTGTCCAGGGACTAAGGGGCTTGTTTGCCAGAATGGCTTTCATA
>CAZWIA010000001.1:3842-5018 GCA_964633955.1 uncultured Candidatus Peribacteria bacterium
GGTTCCCCGGCCTGTCCAGGGACTAAGGGGCTTGTTTGCCAGAATGGCTTTCATAAGCTGAAAACATCCTATTCTTCCCCCTATCTATGTCGTCCCCTGAACAGGACATTGGAGCTTCAGATACCATCAGGTTTTATGAGATTCCCTCAGCGCAGGATCAGACTGATCTTGCGGGACATCCGGATGCTCGGCAGGAAGAGAGTAATCATCCAGAAGAAGTTCCTATTATGGAGCGTATTAAGCAAGACATGGCTCGAATGGAACGCGCGGCTCGTGAAGAAATGAGGCGCACGTTTGCCAAAAGATCTATCATCCCCCAAGGCAATAACCATCCGTCTGAGTATAGCTACTTCAAAGGCGCGATATTGTAGTAGTAGCGACAATAAGAGAAGACCAAGGGCCGGACGCTGTCCGGCCTTTTCTGTTCCATAGGCTAAGCTATTACGTGAACCTCTTGGCAAACCAGCTGGCTACCCTATAGAAGAGGCTCTTGCCCGCGTTCACGGCCGGGAGCTGGCCGGTCTCCGTAAACTTCTTCACCAGCTCCCCAAAGTCCCGGCCCTGCCGCTTCATGAGCGCGAGGGTTTCCGGCCGCTCATCTACCACTAAAGCGAACGTGCGCTCCGGCTGCTTCACGCACTTGGGTTCAAAGTGCGTGCCCATGTGCGTGGCACCAAAGTATTTCATGGCCTCCCGCACGTGGGAGATGGCGTCCTGCATCACACTCTTCCAGGCAAACACTCCCGCGCCGCCGGTGAAGATGAGCCGGAACGGCGTCCGTTTGAGGAGACCCCTTGTCCGTGTCTCCGGATCCAGCGCAAAGATGCCCAGGTGGTCGATCGCATTCTTGAGATGGGCTGGCACGGAGAAATTCCAGATGGGGCTCACGATCACAATCCCCCTGGCGCGTTCCACGGCGGTCTTGAGCCGATGGTAGTCCGCCGTATGGCTGGCCCTCAGTTCATAGTCCTTCAGGGTGAAGTGCGGCAGGTCCAGCTCACGCAGGCTGATCATTTCCGCGTGGATACCTTCCGTTTCCCGCAACCCGTCCGTGAAGTGCTCCGCCAGGAGCGCGGAGTTGCTGGGATCATTGGTGCCGGCAAGGAGGATCAGGACGGGGATCTGGTGCTGAAGGGGCATGAATGCGTGGGGAAGTGGCGCTTGTCGAACATTTGC
>CAZWIA010000001.1:5118-11875 GCA_964633955.1 uncultured Candidatus Peribacteria bacterium
GGGCGGCCTCACTATTCCGCGCGTGTTCACCACGCCCGGATCGGACCCGCTGGAGGAAGTGACGTATGACCGCCGCGTCTCCCGCATCACCAATCCCAACGGATCGGTGGTCTTTGAGATGGAGGGGGCGGAGGTGCCGGCGGACTGGAGCCAGGTGGCAACGGACATCGTGGTCAGTAAGTACTTCCGCAAAGCCGGCGTGCCGCAGCTGGATGCGCAGGGGAATCCCCAGCTGGATGAGCAGGGGAAGCCGGTCTTAGGCCCGGAGCGATCGGTCAAGCAGGTGGTGAGGAGGCTGGCCGGCTGCTGGCGGTTCTGGGGGGAGACGCACGGCTACTTTGAGACGGCGCAGGACGCCCAGGCGTTTGAGGACGAGCTCTGCCACATGCTGGTCCACCAGATGGCGGCGCCCAACAGCCCCCAGTGGTTCAACACCGGCATCCACTACGCCTACGGGATCACCGGTCCGGCGCAGGGGCACTACTACTGCGACCCCAAGACGGGGGTAGTGCGGAAATCCGAAGACGCTTACACCCACCCGCAGCCCCACGCCTGCTTCATCCAGTCCGTGAAGGATGACATGGTAAATGAGGGCGGCATCATGGACCTCTGGATCCGGGAGGCCCGGCTCTTCAAGTTCGGATCAGGGACGGGCACGGACTTCTCAAACCTGCGCGGAGAAGGGGAGCCGCTGTCCGGCGGCGGCAAGAGCTCTGGTCTCATGAGCTTCCTCCGGATCGGCGACCGGGCCGCGGGCGCCATCAAGTCCGGCGGCACCACGCGCCGGGCTGCCAAGATGGTCAGCCTGAAACTGGACCATCCGGACATTGAGGAGTTCATCAACTGGAAGGTGAATGAAGAAAAGAAGGTAGCCGCCATGGTGGCCGCCGGGTATGACAGCGACTTCAACGGCGAGGCCTACCAGACCGTCTCCGGCCAGAACTCCAATAACTCCGTGCGTGTCCAGGATGAGTTCTTCCAGGCCGTGGAGCGGGACGGAGACTGGCACCTCTACTGGCGCACGGAACTGCGGAAGGCAGCGGCGGAGGGGCGGGATCCCGTGCCGTGCAAGACCCTTAAGGCCCGGGCGCTGTGGGACAAGATCGGCTACGCCGCGTGGGCGTGCGCGGATCCCGGCGTCCAGTACGACACCACCATCAATGACTGGCACACCTGCCCGGCGGACGGCCGCATCAATGCCTCTAACCCCTGCAGCGAGTACATGTTCCTGGATGACACCGCCTGCAACCTGGCGTCCCTGAACCTGCTCAAGTTCTTTGACCAGGAACATGGGACGTTTGAGACGGAGCGGTACATCCACGCCGTGCGTCTCTGGACGATCGTCCTGGAGATCTCCGTGCTCATGGCGCAGTTCCCAAGCCGGGAGATTGCGGAGCTCTCCTACAAGTTCCGCACGCTGGGACTTGGCTACGCCAACCTGGGCGCCAT
Source organism: uncultured Candidatus Peribacteria bacterium (assembly GCA_964633955.1). Lineage (GTDB taxonomy): Bacteria > Patescibacteriota > Gracilibacteria > Peribacterales > Peribacteraceae > JAQBQQ01. The sequence goes on from CAZWIA010000001.1 coordinate 6,568, forward strand.
ACTCATGCGGATGGGCATCCCGTATGATTCGGAGAAGGGCCGGGCCATCTGCGGCGCGCTCACTGCCATCCTCACGGGGGAGAGCTATGCCACCTCCGCGGAGATGGCGGAGAAACTGGGGCCGTTCCCGGGCTACCAGAAGAACCGGGATCACATGCTGCGCGTGATGCGCAACCACCGCCGCGCCGCGTACGATGCATCGGTGAAGGAGTACGAGGGGCTGCACGTGCCGCCGGTGGGGATTGACCAGCGTGCATGCCCTGCAGACCTGCTCCTAGCCGCCCAAGACGCGTGGGACCGGGCGCTGGACCAGGGAGAGAAGCACGGCTATAGGAACGCCCAGGTGACGGTCATTGCGCCCACGGGGACCATTGGCCTGCTCATGGATTGCGATACCACCGGCGTGGAGCCGGACTTCGCCCTGGTCAAGTTCAAGAAGCTGGCCGGCGGCGGCTACATGAAGATCGCTAATCAGTCCGTGGGACCGGCGCTTGGGGCGCTTGGTTATTCGGACATGCAGGTGCGGGACATCATGCGCTACGTCATGGGTACGCTCAGCCTGGAAGGCGCGCCGCACGTGAACCGCCAGACCCTCAAGGAGAAAGGCTTTACGGACCAGGACATCGCGGCCGTGGAGAAGGTGCTGCCGGGTGTATTCCAGCTGGGATTCGCCTTCAACCGCTACACCCTGGGGGAGGAGGCGCTCAAGCGGCTGGGTCTCACGGAGGGGGAGATCCAGGATCCGTCCCTCAATCTGCTGAAGCGCCTGGGGTTCACGGAGGAGCAGGTGGAGGAGGCCACGGACAGCGTCTGCGGCCACATGACCGTGGAGGGCGCGCCGCACCTCCGGTCCGAGCACCTGCCGGTGTTTGACTGCGCCAACAAGTGCGGGAAGCTGGGCCAGCGCTTCATCTCCGCGGAGGGCCACATCCGCATGATGGCGGCCGCGCAGCCGTTCATCTCCGGGGCTATTTCCAAGACCATCAATCTGCCCAATGAAGCCACGGTGGAGGACATCAAGAACGCGTACTTCTTAAGCTGGAAGCTGGCGCTGAAGGCCAACGCCCTCTACCGGGACGGCAGCAAGATGTCCCAGGCCCTGAACACCAAGGCGGACAAGAAGGCTTCGACAAGCTCAGCCTCAACTGACGCCGAGAAGATTGTAGAAAGAATTGTGGAGAAGATCGTGGTGAAGGAGGTTGCCCGCCGCCGCAAGCTCCCCGCCGAGCGCATGGCCATCACGCACAAGTTCGACATTTCCGGCCATGAGGGCTACATCACCGTGGGGCTCTATGAAGACGGCCAGCCCGGAGAGATCTTTGTGCGCATGAACAAAGAAGGCTCCACCATCTCCGGCATCATGAACGCGCTCACGCTCAGCCTGTCCATGAACTTCCAGTACGGCGTGCCGCTGGATGTCATCTGCCAGAAGCTGGCCCACACGCGATTTGAGCCGGCCGGGTTCACCCGCAATACGGAGATTCCCATGGTGAAGAGCATCACGGACTACCTGGCCCGCTGGCTGGCGCTCAAGTTCCTGCCCAAGGAGAAGGCCATGCAGCTCCATAACCGGGATCTGGTGGAGAAAGCCTACCTGGAGGGGACCAAGAGCCGTGAAGTCTTTGTGATGCACCTGCCGGTGGTGGATGAAGGCGCGCAGGCCGCCATGCCCACGGTGACGGAGGAGACGGTGACGGATCAGCCGAGTTTGCTTGAGGAGGATGAGGCGGACACGGGCGCCTCTGACCTGGAGAACGCCAAGCTGCAGGGCTACACGGGCTCCGTGTGCTCCTCCTGCGGCTCTACCAAGATGAAGCGCAACGGCTCCTGTGAACTCTGCCTGGACTGCGGGCTCACGAGCGGATGCAGTTAAGTAGCGATGAGCGGTGAGCGTTGAGCTGTGAGTACGTTCTGCTCACAGCTCTTCGCTCATAGCTCAAAGCTTGGACGAGAACATACCGACTCCCTTGCGGCAATCGGTACGGTTTCTCTTGAAGGTGAAGTGGGTTGGAGCTGCGTTGAATTAGAACAGGATTCCGGGTCCAAAGAGGATCCCAAAGCAGCAGAGAAGGAGCAGGACGCGGGACATAGGAACGGAAAGAAGAGAGCGGAAAGTCCAGCGCGTCACGCGGTGCGCGACACGGCGGGAACAGCCCGGAAAGATAGTCCTCACTACTTTTGTGTTCAAGGTCTGTGGCTGACAGAAGCCATGAAGTGAGGGGGATAGGAAACAATGCAATGTCAAGAACAGAGAAATTTGCGAGTACATGGTGTGTTCAATACAAAAGAACAACTTTTGTGTACCATCGGGAATCGCCCAAGTTGTTAAGGATAGTTTCCATCTCAATCGATTATCGCAAAATACGTTATAGAATATCGCAATACTAACTTTGTGTTCATAGTTTTCCTCTTCATGAAGACCAAAAATCGTGGTGGACGAATGTACATTCTTCCAAGTCGCATCCATAAGCCAAAAACCTACGTTTCGCGATGGAATCGGAAATGCGCCGTCTCAGATGCATTTCAGAGCGATGCCGGATCGATCGTGATGATGGACAGATCATCATCCGGCGCCGCCTTGTTGCGTCCTTCCTTCCCGCACGTTTCACACTCGAACACGATCACCCATCCTTTCTTGCCGTCTTGGTCCAGCGCGACGGGATGCATCACGCCCTGGCAGCCGGATGCGCGGTCGCCGGGGCCGTGCAGATCCACGTGCTTGGACCGCAGGCAGTGCGGGCAGTGGTTGCGGTACGTGCCGCGCTCAAGCGGTTCGACCGACGCGCCGCAGTGGACGCAGGCGAACGGTTCCTCGCGGGCGATGAAGGTGGACATCAGACGTTGAACCGGAAGTGGAAGATATCGCCGTCCTGGACCACGTACTCTTTTCCTTCCAGTCGTAACTTCCCGGCTTCCTTGGCCTTGGCTTCCGATCCCGCCGCCATGTAGTCCGAGTACGCGATGGTCTCCGCGCGGATGAAGCCCTTCTCAAAGTCCGTGTGGATGACGCCGGCGGCCTGCGGGGCTTTTGCTCCCCTTGTCACCGTCCACGCGCGCACTTCCTTGGGCCCGGCGGTGAAGAACGTGATGTAACCGAGCGCGTGGTACGCGGCGTGGATCAGGCGGTCGAGTCCTGAGGATTTCACTCCCAGTTCGCTCAGGAATGCCTTCGCCTCATCATCCGACAGGTCAACCAAGTCCGCTTCAATCTTCGCTGACACGGGAATGACTTCCGCCTCGTTCAACAGTCCGAGGGCGGTACGCGCAGCGGATTCACTGAAGGTCTTCAGTTCCTCATCCGCCACGTTCACGGCGTAGAGGATGGGCTTGAGGGTGAGGAGCTGCAGCCCCTTGGCGATCGGTTCCTCTTCCGGACTGAGCGCTACCGATCGTGCCAGCAGGCCTTCTTGCAGGGCGGCCTCCAGCCGCTTAAGGAGATCGAGCTCTTGGATCTTCACCTTGTCACCCGTTCGCGCTGCGCCCTGGGTCTTGTCGATGTTTTTCCTCACGGCGTCCAGGTCAGCCAGGATCAGTTCCATCTCCATGATCTCCCGGTCGCGCTTGGGATCGATCGATCCCTCCACATGGATGATGTCCCCGCCCGTGAAGGCCCGGACCACATGGCAGATGGCGTCCACTTCCCGGATGTGTCCCAAAAACGCGTTGCCAAGCCCCTGTCCCTTGGATGCTCCTTTGACGAGCCCTGCGATGTCCACAAACTCCACCGCCGCCGGAATGACCTTCTCCGGCTGCACCAGTCCGGCAAGCTTCATGAGCCGCTCATCGGGAACTTCGACGACTCCGACGTTGGGATCAATAGTGCAGAAGGGGTAGTTGGCCGCCTCCGCGCCCTTGCTCCTGGTGAGCGCGTTGAAGAGCGTGGATTTGCCCACATTCGGTAAGCCGACGATGCCTATCTGCAATGCCATGATGAGAGGAGAGCGGGGTGGCCGACCTGCCTATCTGGTATGCCATGTGATAGCATATGAACGAGGATGGCCAGTACGAGGCATTCTGAGTATGGGCGAGCCGGAGAATCCTGGAAAGGGAAGCCAGGGTGATAGAAAATTTTGCCGTATAGTGCACTTCCGCCAGCCGGAGTCTCATATATTGACAATATTAGATATTATATTAATATTTCTGTCCAATGCGGCATCTTCTCGTTCGTCTGTTGCTCGTGGCGCTCGCATGGCCCCTCCTCACGGCGGCCACCTTTTCTGACGTGGACGGCACGCCGTACCAGGCTGCCTATGAGATGCTGTCCGAGCGGGGGATGGTAGAGCAGGGGCGGCCGTACCACTCCCTCAACCGTGCGGAGGCGCTCAAGATGATTCTGGAGAGCGATAGCCGGCTCAGAAACCGTGTAGCGGCGTTCCGGCGCACCATGCCCCGCCTGCCGCTCTTTAGTGACGTGGACCAGTCCGCCTGGTACGCGCCGTACGTGGAGGCGGCGTTCGCGGAGGGGCTCGTCACGGGCTACCCGGACAGGACATTCCGGCCGGCCGGCACGCTCACGGTGGAGGAGGCGGTGGCGCTGTTACTCCGGTCCCGCCGGCCGCTCATGAGCGTGAGCTCCGCGGGCGGTGATGGCTGGTACGTGCCGTACTTCACGGAGGCCGATCGTCAGAACCTGTTCCCGGCATCTGAGGCACTCTACGTAGGCGAGCCGATCACGCGCGGGCAGTTTCTGATGCTGGTCTACCGCTTCCTCACGGTCCAGGAGAACCGGCTGGCCGCTTTTGAGGGAGATGACGGTCCCCTGCCCACTCCCCGCACCAGCCTTACGGCGTGGAACCCGCCGGGAAGCGCTCCTATCCCGCCCCGCCCCGCCGTACCCGGTATCCCCCGGCCGGGCGCGTCCGTTCCGCCGCATTCCAACCCCGCCACCACCAGCTACTACGCCATCAGCCTGCCCTCTATTGCCATCAACGACCTGCGGATCGCCCGGCCCGCGGATCCGTTCACCAGCAAGGGGATCCTAGAGCCTCTCAAGACGGGAGTGGGGAACCTGTTTGGCTACCCCGGCGCCGGGTCCAAGATCCTCATCTACGGCCACAGCTCCGGCTACGCGTGGGACGTGTCCCAGTACACCAAGATCTTCCGCGGCATCAACCGGCTCTCCATTGGGGACCGGGTGTACGTGAACTACCACGGCACCGTGTACACGTATGAAGTGACCAAGCACCGCACCATCCCCGCCGCGGACACCAGCTTCATGCAGGGGGAGGGCGAGGAGCTCATCCTCTACACCTGCTGGCCGCCGGATTCCATCAAAGAGCGGTATTTGGTCTACGCCAGGCCGGTTTCT
>CAZWIA010000001.1:11975-81238 GCA_964633955.1 uncultured Candidatus Peribacteria bacterium
CTGGCCGCCGGATTCCATCAAAGAGCGGTATTTGGTCTACGCCAGGCCGGTTTCTCTGTAGACATCACTGGATGGTCAGCGGCCGTTCCGGCATGGGGCGGAACGTCGTGTGTGCTGTGCAGAGCCAAATGCCGGAGGCATCGCGAACGTGATGGGACACGGAGCATGCGTGGGTCGCCATTCGCTAAGGCTGATGCCCGCGTGTTGCACCGCGATCGCTACCGCGTGGAATCCGCTCGGCAGTGCATCCGGAACAATCCGGCCGCGTGGTTCGCATGCCGTTCGAACGGTCCAATCACGCCCCGATCCGCCGGATGATTTCCCGGTCCACAAACTCTTTCTGCCGGCCGTACTTCAGCCGTGACAGCTGCTTGAATGCTTCCGCGGCCTGCGTGTCCTTGGGATAGGTGGTCTCCGTCCAGGGGCGGGGGACTTCCAGGCTGAACGGGCGGCTGGGCTGGCCGTCAATGGACAGCTTCATGGCGCCCTTGAACGCATCCATGTTCACCAGGTCCTGGTCGGTGAATACCGGTGCCATTTCCTTGGCGCACACTTCCGCATCCTGCGGGCCGATCTTGTAGAACATCATCGTTCCCACGTTCCCGAAGATGGCGCCCTTGAGGCTTACCGCGCCGGAGAGCTTACTATCCTTCTCCAGCTGGTCGATGTACTGATGGGCTAAGACGAGCCCCAGGCGGTACTTGCGGGCCTCGGACAGGATGGACTCAATGGACTGGGTCACGAAGTTCTGGAACTCGTCAATGTACAGGAAGAAATCCTTCCGCTCCGCGGAGGACTGGCGCTGGCGGCGCATGGCGGCCACTTGGATCTTATTCACCACCATGAGGCCCAGGAGCGTGGAGTTGATGTCCCCAATGAGACCCTTACTGAGGTTCATGAGGAGGATCTTGCCGGAGTTCATGACCTCTGCGATGTCAAACGCGCTCTTGGTCTGCCCCACGATGTTCCGGATGAGCGTGTTGGTGGTGAACTGCCCAAACTTGGCGGCGAAGTACGGGATCATCTCCTGCTTCTCCCGCTGGCCGGTGGCGGCCATCTGCTTGTTCCAGAAGGATTTCACAACCGGGTTCTGCACCTTCTGCACCTTGTACTTCTGCCACTCGTCGTCCGTGAAGAGGCGGACAAGGTCCGTGATGGCGCCGCCCTCTTCCTGATCGGCCATCAGCGTGAGGCAGCCGTTCCGGAAGTAGTCCTGGATGCGCGGGCCAAAGATCTCCTCGCCGAACATCTTCACCATCATGTTCATGGCATCCAGTGCGATCAGGTCCTGCTCCTCCGGCGTCTTGCCTTCCAGGATGTTGAGGCCCATGGGGCGCTCCGTGTCCGCCGGGTTGAAGTAGATGACGTCATCCGCGCGGGAACGGGGGATGTAGGGGAGAAGGTCCTCGATCAGGGATCCGTGCGGATCGATCACCGCCACGCCTTTCCCCGTGTGGAAGTCCTGCCGGGCCATGAGCTGCATCACGGAGGATTTGCCCGTGCCCGTCTGCCCAATGATGTAGAAGTGCCGGAAGCGGTCCTCCTGCTTCATGAAGACCTTCTTCCGTTCGCCGCGGAAGGTGTTGTAGCCCAGGAAGAGACCTTCCTCCGGCAGGTTCTTGGGCGCCGGCGCCATCTTGTAGTTCTGCCACTTGATGGTCTCCACCTTGTTGAACTTGAGGTTGGGCAGGTGGAAGAAGCTGGCCAGCTCCGCCGTGCCGAGCAGCATGACGGGGTGGCGCAGGCGCTGCAGGAGCGACCGGCGCGGGCACCGGCGGATGAACTGCTCCACCACCCGGCCCTTGTCCGTCATCTTGGCCTTCTTGAGGCTGTTCCCCCGCACGTCGTTGAACTGGCTGAACGCGGCCAGCACGCCGTCTAGGAGCTGGTCGGCCCGGGGCTGGTTGGCGGCGGAGGTCACCACGCGGATCACGACCGTGAAGCCCGGACCGGATGCCTTCTCATCGGTCGCCTTGCTGAGCTCCTCAATGGACTGGGACACCCGTTCCCCGCTGGGACCGGCATCGTCTTTCTTGAGCGCGTCCTCCGGGGAGGAGAAGAGGTTGAGGAGGCTCCGGAGCCACGTGAACGGATGGAAGATGCTGCTACCGGACTGATTCTTCTTGGGGTTGATGAGATTCTTGGCCTCCTCCTGCACGTCCTTCTGCCAGCCTTTGGGAGCGGGCCGGAGCACCAGCTGCACCGCCGCACCTTCATCCACGTGGAGCTTGGAGAAGGCGTTGGTGATGGCGTTGAGCGGATCGCTCTTCAGCTGCTGGTAGGTGCGGAACACCGCCGTATGGGGCTTACTGGGCACCAGCACTTCCGCCGCCGTCACGGAGCGCTCCGTGAAGATGTTGTAGTCATCCACCTGGTCCACGATGAGGTCCGGATAGAACGCCGTGAGCTGCTTCTCCAGGAGGTGCGCGATCTTCCGCGGGCACGCCACGAAGAAGAGGATCTCCCCGGCAAAGGCGGCGTACTCCAGGGAGAAGAACGTCTGGCCGTGCAGACGCGCCTTCATGCCGCCCGTCCCAAGGCTTGAGAGCGTCTGGTACAGGTGGTCCATCACGCCGATCACCTCCCGGAAGTCATTGCCGGAGAACTGCTCCGAGAGCGTCTCCTTGTCCTCTTTGCTCTCCTTCTTGGGCATGAGGAGCTGGAGGAACACTAAGTCGCGCTCCCGCGCGATGTCCGCGCGGTATCGCTTGAGCGCCATGCCCGCGAACGCCGCGGCTATGAGCCCAAGGACGCCTGTCAGGATGAGGAGGACTTCAGTCACAGGAGTATCCTACCATTGTACCACGTTTTCCGCCCACCGTTGAGCCATAATTGACCATCCGCCCGTCTGATGGAATGGTATGGCAGAAACCGGACATTCTAGTCGACCGTTGCCTCCGGTTCCGGCTACGATCGGCTCCTGTGAGGGTTGACTACCACGTGCACCCAAACCTCCAGGCCAGGAACGCGGCAAAGCGCCTGCGTGCGCTCTGGGCCGCGTTCGACCGTGAGGCGCTTTGTGCCGTCATCTCCGCGGAGCACGTTTTCAAAGACGCTTCCGGGGCGTACCGCCGCCTCGTGGCCGCCAGGCCGGCCGGGGCTAACACGCACGTCTACCCCGGCGCGGAGCTGGTGAGCCGGGAGGACATAGACGTCCTCTGCTTTGCGGAGCACGACTGGTACGACGACCATCCTGAGCTCCTGGTGCCCTACGCCCTGCCGCTCCGCCATCTGATCGCCCGGCTGGAGGCGGTGGGCCTGCCGTACTTCATTCCGCACCCGTACATCGCCAATAACAAACTCAAGCGGCTGTTCCCGGATCCCGCGGAGCTGAAGGCGTTCCTGGGAACGGTGCAGGGGTTTGAGGTGGCCAACGGCGCCCTTTTGCAACTGTGGCAGCTGCTCCGCCTGCGCGGACTGCGCCGTCCCGCCCGCCGCGTGCGCGACCGGCTCTGCGCCACTGCCGCGCCGGAACTCCGCTGCTTCCCCGTGCCGAGGAAGTTCATCGCGGCCGGATCGGACGCGCACCATCCGGCGGAGATCGGGAGCGTGTACGTGGAACTGGCCTGCAGGGAAGACGACCGGAGCGCGGTGTTCCAGGCGATGACTGCCAACACGGATCCCTCCCGCATCCACATGGCCGCCGACCGGTTCTCCCCCCGCGCCTTTGCCTGGACCACGTTCACGGCGTTTGCGGAAGCCGGCCAGAAGCGCCGCCACCTCCTCACCCAGCGGCGGCTGGAGCGGGGCGGGGCTGGCGCGTTCGTTCCAAGGGAGCTGGCGAAGGTCAGAATTTCTGAAAGTTAGCCCATGATTGAAATCGGGGGCTAGCCGAACGTGCATGAGCACGGATGCAGCCCTCACCCCGGCTCGCTGCGCTCGCCTCTCCCAAGGGGAGAGGGCTGATTCTGTAGAGGTCGAATGAGTGCACAAACAATCTCTTCTCCGTTCATTCTCCCGCCCGGTACATAGGCCGTGGTAGAGCCGCAGATCTGCGGCTATGCTCCTCGCACATGCTCCGCCACCTCCGCCGCGGGTTGCGCGCGCTCCGCGCCATCGTCCGCGGATCGTCCTCCTACTGGTTCCCGGCCGGATCATCCGCCGTGCGGCTGCAGACGCTTAGGCTCTGGTACCGCCTGCGCCTGCGGCTGGTGCTGGAAGTGGAGGTGGCGGCCGGCGCCCGGTTCATAGGGCCCCGACCGGTGCGGCTGTGGGTGGATGATGAGGCGTTCCCTCGCATCTTCCGGCTGCTCAGGCGCGCGCGGCACACGGTGTTCATCCAGATGTTCATCTGGAAGGACGATGAGATCGGCCGGCGCATGGCGGCGGTGCTGCTGGAGCTGGCGGACCGCGGCGTGAAGGTGGAGATCTCCAAGGAGGCCATTGGCGATGTCTTTGAGTTCCACCGGGACTTCCTCACCACGCAGCAGGAGAGTGCGCCGCTCTGGCAGCGCTTCTGGACGCACCGGAACATCCACATCACGTATGAGACCAACAACGACCATGCCAAGGTCTTTGTCATAGATGACACTACCCTCCTCATCACCGGCATGAACGTGGCCATGGACTACCATGCGGACTCGCACGACTACCTGGTGGAGCTCCACGGATCCGCCTTTGTGGCCAAGTACCTGACGCGCGGGGAGGTGAACCCGCCCACGGCGGGCGTGCAGCTCATCATGAACACGGAGACGGCCAAGGAAATCCGATCGGTCCTCATGGGGCTCATCCGGTCGGCTAAATCCTCCATCCTGCTGGAGCACTGCTTCATCGCCGATCCGGAGGTGATAGCGCTCCTGGAGGAGAAGACGCGGCAGGGCGTGCGCGTGACGCTCATCACGCCGGAGCGGACGGAGTTCCTGCACCACTTCACCAACATGGAGACGGTGTCCCAGCTCATGCAGAACGCGGAGACCGGCAACTTGCAGGTGTTCCTGTACCCCACGTTCCTGCACGCCAAGATCCTGCTGGTGGACAGGAAGCGCGCGTTCATTGGTTCGGCCAACCTCATGACCTCGTCCATTGACGAGATGGGGGAGGTGAACGTGCTCATCACCCGGCCCTCCCGCGCGGTGGCGCGGCTCCGGGAGGTGCTCAGGGCGGACATCATGCGGAGCCGGCCGCTCTTAAGCCCTTCCAAATTCCGGTGGTTCATCCGGTGGCTGGCATGGCTGAAACTGTGAGGAGCGATGAGCTGATCTGGCAGGTACAGCCCTCACCCCGGCTCGCTTCGCTCACCACCCCTCTCCCCCGGGGAGAGGGGTTGGGGGAGAGGGCGGCGAGTGATTCCTGTTACCGGTGTGGATGATCCAATGCTGTGGGTGATGCATCTCGGCTGGAAAGTTCAGCCTGGGTTGAGAATTCTGAGAGCAATGCTCCTGTCCAAAGGGTACAAATCCTGCTATAATGTAAGGATTCTATGCAGCGGACGGCTGTCTCCATCGGCGCGGGCACGCTCGCGGCCATCGCGGTCATTGCGGGGGCGGCGTGGGGCGGGGCGGGTCGCGCAAGCGGCGCCAGCGAGTGCGTGGGCAAGCCCTACGGCTATCCCGGCTGTCCATCCATTCAGACCGCTGCCAGTTCCTCCAGCAAGCCGCCGCGGTGCGGAGACGGCAACATCCAGCTGGCGGAAGGGGAGGAGTGCGACATGGCCAACTTCAACGGCCAGCGGGAGTGCAGCCGCACCTGCAAGCTGCTCTTCTGCGGGGACGGCATCGTCTCCCCGCAGCTCCGGGAGGAGTGCGAGCCGGCTGTGCAGGACGTGTACGTGGAGGAGAACGGCTTGCTGGGTGTTGAGCGGCAGTTTATGGCACCCGTGTGCGGCCGGTACTGCAAGCCGCCGGTGCTGAACAACAAGGCAGAGGTCATCTCCGGCTGCACGTTCGCCTTTGGCCCCGTGTGCGCCGCGTCCCCGGGATCTTCCGTGGCCGTGGTGGTGCCGCAGGTGTCATCCGTGGCATCCACTCCGTCCTCGCAGGCGGCGCAGGCGGGGTCTGTCAGTTCGATCGGCCAGAGCGTGTCCGCTCTCCCGGCAAGCTCCGTTTCCTCCGCTTCCACTATCGCCCCGGCTTGCGGCAATGGGTCGCTCGAGGGTGGTGAGGAGTGCGACGACGGTAACCGCGCGGACGGGGACACCTGCACTGCAACGTGCCGGCATGCTCGTTGCGGGGACGGCGTCCGCCAGGCCGGGGAAGAGTGCGATGACGGCAACCGCCAGGACGCCGACGCTTGCACCAATTCCTGCCGCACGCCGCTCTGCGGCGACCTGGTGGTGCAGGGGAGTGAGGAGTGCGATGACGGCAACCGGGTGAACGAGGACTACTGCGGGAACGCCTGCCGCCTGGCGCGCTGCGGGGACGGCGTCCGCCAGCTGGATGAGGAGTGCGATGACGGGAATGCTACGGGCGATGACGGCTGCTCGGCCCGCTGCCGCCTGCCGGTGTGCGGCAACGGCCTCTTGGAAGCCGGGGAGCAGTGTGATGCCGGCGCCTATAACCACGATGATGCCGCCGGGGCTTGCCGGACGAGCTGCCGCCTGCCCGTCTGCGGAGACGGCGTCACGGATCCCGGTGAGGAGTGCGACGGCGGAGCGCAGTGCACCCCGGCCTGCCAGTCCGTGACGCTGGGCGCCACTATGCCCCCCTCATCCGATCCCGGTGAGATCGTCACGCCGCCCTCGGTAGCAGCGCAAAACGGATCCATGGCGGTGCTCCTGGGCATCGGAGCGGCCAGTGCGGTTGTGGCGGGTATCCTGGGATACCTGATGCGCGGAGAGATCGCCCAGCTTTTTGGCCTGCGCCGGACCAGGAAGGACATTGATGACATTCCGCTGGATGAGATTGAGATGCCGTGGCAGAAATTATGAAGTTACGAGTCACGAGTTACGAGTTACGGGTTGCGTAGCGCTCAACGTGTAACCTGTAACTTCAAACTCGTAACTCGTAATGGTCAGACCGTCACCCGCACGTACGCGGTCACGTTCACGCCGCCCAGGTACTGGCTCACGGTCTTCCCGGAATCCTTCACGAACGGCTGGGTCATGAGGGCGCTCTCCTCCCGGAACTTGCGCTCCTTGCCCTGCATGATCTTCTCTTGGATCTCCGCGGGCTTTGGGTCTCCCTTCATCTGCTCCAGCCAGATCTCCCGCTCCGCAGATACCGCTTCCGCCGGCACGTCCTCCGGCTTCACGTACGCGGGACTCATGGCGGCCGCGTGCATGGCAACGTCCTTGGCGGTTTCCTCCTTGCCCGTGCCGTCCAGCCCCACCAGCACGCCGATCTTCCGGTTGCTGTGGACGTACGTGCCCACGGACGGCGCCTGGATCTCCCGCACTTCCCCCAAGGAGATATTCTCTCCCAGCTTCTGGACGGCCTCCGGGATCAGGGTATCGATCGTCCCCTTGGCGCCGGCCTCTCCGTGTTCCAATACCGTCTCCGCCAGCTTCTGGCCAAATGCCTGGAAGTCATCCGACCGGGAGACGAAGTCCGTCTCGCACCGGATGAGGACCAATGCCGCCTTGCCCGTTCCGGCTGCGGCAAAGATGGCGCCTTCCCGCTGTTCGCGGTCGGCCTTCTTCACGGCACCCGCAATGCCCTTCTTGCGCAGGATCTCAATGGCTTTCTCCTGGTCGCCCTGCGCTTCCTCCAGGGCCTGCTTCACGGCCGTGATGGAAACGCCCGTGCGGGCGCGGAGAGCGGCAACGTCGGCGGCGGAAATGGTGGACATGGGTGGGGAGTGGTAAGTAATAAGTGATAAGTGGTCAGTGGTCAGTGGTAAGCGCGGCCATCTGGCCGCAAGTCGTGGTCAGAGCGATCCGACCTAGGCGTTGACGAGCTCGTCATCCTCCGCTTCCTCTTCCTCGTCACCGGTCGCCTGCTTGGCCTTGCCGCCCAGCTCCTGCTGGACGGTGGTGAGGAGGAGGGTGATGGACTGCACGGCATCGTCATTGGCCGGGATGAACGCCGTGAAGAGATCCGGATCCGCGTTGGAATCGCACACGCCGTAGACGGGGATCTTCAGTTTGGCCGCCTCCATGAGCGCCACGTTGTCCCGCACGGCGTCCAGGATGAACACCGCGTCCGGCAGCCCTTTCATGCGGGAGACGCCGGCCAGCGCCGCATCCAGCTTGGTGAGCTTCTTGCGCAGCTCCGTCTGCTCCTTCTTGGTGTACTTCTCCACCTCCCCGGTCTGGAACGAGCGCTGCAGGTCCAAGTAGTACTGCAGGCGGCGCTTGATGGTGGACCAGTTGGTGAGGAGCCCCGGGATCCACTTCTTGGTCACCATGGGCTGGTTGAGGCTTGCGGCCACGGACTCAATGAGCGGGATGCTCTGCTGCTTGGTGGAGACGAACAGGATGGTCTTGCCTTCCGTCTGGAGCTTCTTGAGCGCGGCAATGGCTTCCTCCAGCCGCTTGCGCGTCTCTGAGAGGTCAAAGATGTGGATGCCCCTGCGGACGCCGTAGAGGTACGGCGCCATCTTGGGGTTCCACTTCTCCTTGCGGTGGCCAAAGTGCACGGCGTGGGCCAGGAGATCTTTTTCCGAGGGGATAGGCATAACGACGGAATAATGAAGTAAGAAGGAGGAATTATGCGATCGGGACGCCCCATGATTCCTGATTCATGACTCATGATTCAGCTTGCCCATTAGGGCAGCGAACACGGCCGATGCTCAGACATCCTTGGAGCAGCCATCCAGCGTCATCTCGCTCTAGTGCGGAGGATCCCTGTCATCCCGAGTAGGCCTGCAGGGCCGTATCGAGGGAGAGGGCAGGACCGCAGCGATCAGCTGGACGGGACGCGGGGATTCTAGCAGGGAAAAGGGGTCTGACAAGGGGTTTTGACTTCCCGGCCGGGCCGGGGAACAATGCCGGGTCTGTCGTGTCCGTTCATTCCTCTGTTGGATTGGAGGGCAGCATGTTCTATGCCGTGGTGCGCACTGGTGGTCTGGAGATTCAGGAGGGACCGGAAGCGCCGGATGATGCCATCGCCTTCTTTGACCTGGAACCGGAGGAGGCAGCGGCGCTGCGGGCGGACCTTGGCCGGGGTTCCGCCAGCCTGGTCTGCCGCCGTGCGGCCCAGGTCTGGGAGAGCGGCGTGCCGGAGGATGAGGCGGAGGACCAGGCGATGTTCAGGGGGCTCTCCGAGGAGCTCACCGGCGTGCTCGTCGTCGTAGTGGACGAGATCGACATCGCGCGGGCTGAGAGGATCGAGTCCGACCTTGCCGGCCTCGCCTGACAGACCGCCCGCCCCTCACCGGGGCGGGCTCATTTGCGTGTCATTTTGCGCTGCATGAAGAGCGCTTCCTCCTCCGGCGACCGAAAAGCGTCTAGCACGTAAAAATCCCTCTGGTGGACCTGCCGGCGGATGCCTTCCCGGAACGCGGGCTGCAGCACGGGGCCGTTCATATCCAGGAGGCATTCGAGCTGTTCGGACGGCGTCCGGTTATCGAACAGGACATGGAACTCGGCATGGGTGGAGGCGATCCAAGGATAGATATTGAGTGAGCGTTCCGATCCCCTCCGGCTGCGCGGCACCAGATGGTGCTTGCTCTTCTGGCGCAGCGGTTCAGGGTCGTGCGGGGTGGAGTGTTCCAGGAACCTATCTGAGAGAACCAGGTCCACAATGGCTCGCCGGTTGTCCTGTATCAGGAGGTCAAAGAGCTGGTTGCATCCCGACCGATTGGGGTGGGGGACGGTATGATCGATCACGGACGCAACGTATGGTTTGGTATGTTCCAGGATGTCCCTGATCTCATCCTGAATGCCGGACTGGATGACGGAGGCATTGAGATCCAAGAGCCAGGCGAGTTGCTCCGGCGGAGTCCTGTTCCGGAACACGGTATGGAACGCCTCGTGGACTGAGACATTCATCTTCATCTGGTTCACCTTATGGCTGGTCCCGCCCCTGCTGCGCGGGATGAGGTAGTGCGTGCTCTTCTGGCCCAGGTGGATAGGATGGCGCACCGGCAGGGACTCCAGGAACTGGCGTGAGGAGAGGATCGCGACAATCTGCCTCCGCCAGCCTTTCTGCAGCAGGGCTTGAATGACATCCGCTCGTTCTTGGGGTGTAGCTTGAATGACCTCGCTGATCTGTTCAGTGGTCATGAGCGGACGGTGAATGGTGAACTGGCCTGAGCCTGCTCCTCGCTCCTCCTGTCCGCCAGCAAGTCCGCTAGACGGGCGGGGGAAGTGGTCTGTTCCGGAGGCTCATGGGTGCTCACTCATGAGACGGCTTGTCAGTTCGCCAACCGGCACCCGTTCCTGCTCCAGCGTGTCGCGGTCCCTGATGGTGACGGTGTCCCGCTCGCCCTGAGCGGCGTCTTCTCCCAGGGTGCCAAAATCCACCGTGACGCACTTGGGCGTGCCCACTTCATCCTGGCGGCGGTACCGCTTGCCAATGGATCCTGTGACATCCACGTCCAAGCGCAGGTCCGTCTTGGCGCTGAGTACGTCATAGATCTCCTGCGCCTTGGCGATCAGGTTCTCCTTCTTGCTGAGCGGCAGGATGGCTGCCTGCACCGGTGCGATCCTGGGATGCAGGTGCAGGACCGTGCGGATGTCGCCTTCGCCCATGGCCTGCTCTTCGTACGCTTCCAGGAGCGTCATGAGCGTCAGGCGGGTGAGGCCGAACGTCGGTTCAATGACGTGCGGGACCAGCTTCTCCGCCGTGTCCGGGTCCGTGTACTGCAGGTCCTCGCCGGACTGTTCAATGTGATTCTTGAGATCAAAGTCCGTGCGGTAGGCCAGGCCAAAGAGCTCCTTCCAGCCGAACGGGGTATGGTACTCCACGTCCGCCGTACGTTTGGAGTAGTGGGACAGCTCCTCCTTGTCGTGCTCGCGGACGCGCAGCCGCTCCTCGGAAAACCCCATCTCCTTGAGCCACCGCTTCTGCTCGGCCAGCCAGTACTGAAATGTCTTCTCCCACTCCTGCTCGCGGATGAAGTACTCGAACTCCATGAGATCAAACTCCAGCGTGCGGAAGGTGAAGTTACCCGGCGTGATCTCATTGCGGAACACCTTGCCCACGCAGGCGATCCCGAACGGGAGCCGCTTGCGAGAAGTGTTGAGGACATTCTTGAAGTTCACGAACATCGCCTGCGCCAGCTCGCCGCGGAGGTACACGTCCTGGTTCTTGGCGTCGCCCTCCACCGCGCCCAGCTGCGTGCGGAAGAGGAGGTTGAACTTCCTGGCGTCCGTGAACTGGTTGCGCGTGCCGCAGTGTGGACAGGGGATGTTCAGCTCCGCGATGATCTGGGTCAGCTCCTGAGTGGATTTCCCTTCCACCTTCACGGCGGAGTCAAAGTTCTCAATCAGGTGGTCCGCGCGGTGGCGCGCCTTGCACTGCTTGCAGTCCACCATCGCGTCATTGAAATTGGCCACGTGGCCGCTGGATTCCCACACGCGCGGGTTCATCAGGATAGCCGGGTCGATCCCCACCATGTCCTGGCGCTTCTCAACAAAGCGCTCCCACCACCAGTCCCGGATGGCGTTCTTGAGCGTGGTGCCGTAGGGACCGTAGTCCCAGGAGTTGGCCAGTCCTCCGTAAATCTCGGATCCGGGAAACACGAAGCCGCGACGCTTGGCGAGGGAGACGACCTGATCTAAAGAGGAGGCAGGCATGGGAGAGGAGTGGTCAGCGGGTAGGGGTCAGTGGTCAGAACGAGAAGGGGAGGTCAGTGGTGAGACTGGCCACTGATCACTGACCTCTGACCACTCGCCATCATCTAGAAACGCGGGAGAAACCGCTACTTTTCGTACTACAGAAAATATGCTACAATATATGGAATGTCCTTCCTCTCCGCCCTGCCGCCCATTGCTCCTGGAAAGACGCTCATCGTCCTGCTGGCGATCGCGCTCGTGATGGGGCTGGACGTGGTGAGCCGGCTCCGTCACCGCCACTATCACTACGCCTTTGGCGTGATCGTGGGTACGGGGCTCTCAGCCGGGCTCCTGCAGTTTGCCTCCCTTCTCCTCTCCGGCGCCGGGACGCCGTACGTCATGGGCATCGGCGTGCTGCTGCTGTTCTTGCTGTGGCGGCTGCTCTTTGGCGCGTGGGAGACGCACGTGAAGGCCGCGGTCCTGGGATCGTTCATCCTGTGGGTAGGGCTCAGGATCCTCTGGAAGGAGGGCGACCACGAGCGCACGGCCCACCTCCTGGCGTTCCTGGTGGCGGTGATTCCGGCTTTGCTCTGGTCGCTCCTGTTCCTCAAGTACCACCGTGAGCGGCTGTCCACCGTGATGGTGATGTTCTTTGGCGGGATCGTCTCCACGGCGCCCATCCTCTTCTATGACGCGCTCCTCAAGCGCGGGGTGGAGATGCAGCTCTTCTTCCTGAGGATCGTGCCGGAGAACTTCAACGACACCGTGGGGCAGTTCATCCGGGAGGCGTTCCCGCCCCTCACGGAGGTGCAGGGCATCTCCCTCTCCCTGCTCTTCACATTCCTGCTGGTGGCGTTCTTAGAGGAGTGCTGCAAGTTCTGGGTGCTGAAATCCACGGGCAAGTACCTGTACTCATCCATTGATGACGTGATCCAGATGGGCGTACTGGTGGCGATCGGCTTTGCCTTTGCGGAAAATATCCTCAATGAAGGCTACTTCCTGGGCTTTGTCCGGGACTACCTCACGGAGGGCCGCACGGACTGGGCGTCCTTTGTGGGCAACGTGGCTGGCCGGTCGGTGCTCACCAGCATGGTGCACATCCTCTCCACCGGCGTCATGGGCTACTTCCTGGGACTGGCGGTCTTTGCCGGACCGTACCTTCAGGAGCAGCGCCCATCCGGACCTCTGCGCTGGCTTTTGAGCGTGCTCATGCGGGCCTTTGGCCGGCCGCAGAAGGACATCTTCCGTTCGCTCATGCTGATTAGCGGCTTGAGCGTTGCCACTGCGCTCCACGCGCTCAGTAACTTCATGGTGTCCCTGCCGGACTCCCTGCCGGGCAATCCCCGGACGCTGGGAGACATCTTCCAGGCCCCGCCGGGATCACCGCTGCACTGGGTGGCGCTGCTGCTCTTCCCGTCCCTCCTCTATGTGGGCGGCGGCTTCTGGCTGCTCAGCTTCCTCTTCACGCGGGCGGAGAACATGCGGGAGCGGGGCCGCGTTTTCACCACGGACACGTTTGTCTCCCGGGGGGTACTGGAGTAGCATCTGGGCCTCCTAGCCCTTCTGCGCCCCGCCATGTCCGCCGCCATCCGTCCATTCCCTGCGCCGCTTTCCCGTGCCGCCTTGTTCCTGATTGGCTGCGCGATCGTCCTCACGCCCGCGGCGGCCGCGGCGGCAACTCCCCTGGCCGGCGCGCTCACGCGCGAGCGGGCGGTCCTGTCCATTGTCCAGGCACTGGGCATCCCGCCGTCCGCCAAGACGGACGCCAGCGTCCGGCATTTGCCGCAGGCGCTGCAGCCGTTCTTCACGTCCGCGCTCAACCGCAGCGCGCTGGAAGTCTTTGGGGAGAAGCTGGAGCCGCAGGCGCCCATCACGCGCGGCCAGGCCGTGCACTTCCTGACGGTACTAGGCAATTACCACCAGAAGGACGCCGCCCTGCCGCCCTACGCGGACGTGCGCCGCGCGGAGCCCGGCGTGCGGAAGGCTGTAGACATCGCGCTGGAATACGGCTGGCTCCCGGCGCTGCGGAAAGACCGCTTTGGCGTGGAGGCACCCTTCACGGCCCGGGACCTGCGTACGCTCCTCACGGTCCTGCGCGGGGAGGAGGTGCGGAAGAACGGCAAGACCATTGTGGTGCCGGTGGTGCGCGTGCGCATCCCGTCCGCATCGGACGCGCCGGAGGCAGAGAAGCTCCTCAAGAACGTCCTGGAGCTGCTAGACAGCCGCTACTACTACGCGGAGAAGTTCGACCGGACCGAAGCCCTCTACCGCGCGGCGGAGGCGATCGCGGAGAGCGCGCATGATCCGTACACCGTCTTCTCCAAGCCCAGCCGGGCGGACGTGAACCGCACCCAACTGGAGGGCACGTTGGAGGGAATTGGCGCGTCCGTGGAGATCAAGAAGGATACCACCGGGGAGGAGGTCCTGACTGTTGTGGCGCCGCTCCCGGGTTCTCCGGCGCTGGCCGCCGGCCTCCAGCCGGGAGACGAGATCGTGGCCGTGGACGGCGTCTCCGTCCTGGGCATGGCGCTTGAGGACGCGGTGGGGAAGATCCGCGGCAAGAGCGGCACGCAGGTGACTCTCACGCTCCGCCGCAACGGCGTGGAGTTCCAGAAGACGCTCCAGCGGGCCCGGATCAACCTGCCGGAGATCGAACGGAAGACGGTTGGCACCGCGCGGGTGGTCCGCCTCATCCAGTTCGGCAAGATCACGCACGAGCAGTTCCGGCAGCAGATGGCGGAAGTGGCCGCGGAGCAGCCCACCGGCATCGTCTTAGACCTGCGCAACAACCCCGGGGGGTTTTTAGACAGCGCCGAGCGGGTGGTGAGCGCGTTCCTTCCCAAAAACAGCGTCTTTGCCACCGTGAAGCTGGCGGACGGATCCGGGGAGGCGCAGCGGACGCTCTTGGATCCCGTGGTGCCGGAGTCCATCCCGCTCGTGGTCCTCATCAACAATGGCTCGGCGTCGGCGTCGGAGATCGTGGCCGGCGCGCTCCAGGATGCCGGCCGTGCCAGGTTGGTTGGGGAGAAGACCTTTGGCAAGGGTTCCGTGCAGCAGGTGTATGACGTGGGCGGCGGCGCTACCCTCAAGGTGACGGTGGCCAAGTGGTTCACGCCCAAGGACCGGGCCATTGACGGCCAGGGGATTGAGCCGGACGTGCGCGTTCCCGGCTCCGCCGACCGGGACGACCAGCTGCTTAGGGCGCTGGATTTGCTGCGTTAAGGCTGAAACGGAATAAACGGTAAAAAGGGAATAAACGGTGAAAAGGGTCAAAAGGGAAAACAGCAATCCCTTCTTGCCCCTTCATCCCTTTTCACCCTTTTGGCCCTTTCGTCCCTTTTCACCCTTATTGCCTTTCCGTCACATGTTCGAATAAAACTGCCGCTTCCGGTTCTTCTGGCGGTACTCCTCCCGCTTCAGGGCGCGCAGGCGCTCCAGGCGCCGGGTGAGGGGCTTCTTGTAGTGGCCGCGCTCACGGAGCAGCTTGATGAGGCCGGTCTTCTGGACCTGCTTCTTGAACCGCTGCTGGAGGCGGTCATTGCTCTCGTCCTTTCCTTTCACGGCGTAGATGGCCATAAGCGGGGAGAGAGTAGGGGAAGGGCTCTCCCCGGCGCAAGGCATTCCTTGGTGAAACGGCGGGAGAGATATTGACATATTCCAGTAAATAGTTTTATTATACATATAGGTCATTCAGACCACCGTTAAGGTCTAGGCTGAGACAAGCGCTCTGTGTCCGTTGCGGGGATGTAGAGCGCTTGTCTCACCAGGAACCAGACAAGCCCGAACCGGCGGTTCCGGTCGTAGAGTGCCCCGCCAAGCGGGGGGAGGAGATTGCGATGATGAAGAATTTTCTGAAACTCTCCAAGAAGACGGTGGACGCCGGCGAGCGGAAGCTCGCCAAGTACATCACGGCGGACCGGTACTTGGCCATGCTGGCGGCGGACGACGCTGCCATGCAGCGGCTCGCTGCCGCGTGGCCGGAGGCGCCGGTCACCGCCACCAAGGGCACCGCCCTGATGTACGACGCCATCAGCGTCTGCCGGCTCCTGGGCCTTCCTACCATGGATGCCGGTCCGCCGCCCGCCGCCCGGCGGGACGAGATCATGCTGTACTACCCCGGCTTGTCCCTCCCACAGCTGCGGGATAACAAGGCCGTCCGCAGCCGGAATCTCATGCTAATCCAGAACTGGTACGAGCGGCACGCCTGGGGGCGGGAGGGCTTGGAGCTGGGCTACTATGGCGTCCGGCTGCCTATCCCAGGCTCCAGCAGCCGCGACACCGCGGAGCAGGCGCAGCTCCTGCGCGATGAAGAGCGGGCCCTGCCGGTGTGCATTGGAGCGACGCTGCTGCTGGTCCACGCGTTGGCCACCTGGCAGGACGGCACGTTCCAGGATCTCCTCCGGAACGATTGGGTCCGATGCCTAGAACAGACGTCCCCTGGCGTCCGTGCCGGTCTGACGTTCGGCTCGGAGGGTCTGTACGTGGACGTCTACTGGAGTGGCTACCGCGGCTCCAGCCTCTGGGGCGGCTCTGCCCGGAAGGCTTCCTGACCTTGATGTTCGGACCCTTGAATTCTTTGAATTCTCGGGCTTGATCTTTGACCGCTTCGTGACCCTCGTCACGGGGCGGTTTTCTTTGTGAACGTCTGGCACTATGCTCATCACGCATTCTGCTCATGTAGCGGCAATCACGGTTTCCGCTCGCCGGATGCTGCTCTCTCCACACTCATCGGAATCCGCGGATCCACGGAGATGCGGAGCGTATGACGGAGAAGCATCAAGGAGAAGGAAGTCCGTGCCCATTCCTGGCGGAGGTGCTGCAAGGCTACTCCCGCAAACAATTCAGCGGAAAGATCCGTATGGTTCAATCCGCAGTGATCCCGGACGGGAACAGGCGCAGAACAGACGTCCCCTGACAACCGTGCCGATCTGACGTTCAACTCGGAGGGTCTGAACGTGAACGACAACTGGAGTGACAACCGCAACTCCAACCTCTGGGGCGGCTCTGCCCGGCACTTCCTTCTCATTCTTTCACTGACTTCATCCACCCTCCAAGCATCCGTCCAATCTCATCGATGCTCTGCTGCAACTGTACGGATTTCCGCAGATCGATCGCTCTGGTGTCCTTGGACAGCCGCAGGAGGAGACGCAGCAGGTTAAGCCTGGCGCTGACCCGCTCCAGGTGCGGCATCTTCTGGCTTCTTAGGAGTTGGCTCGCGAGCAGGATGCCTTCAAGGATATCGAGAATCAGATTCTCCACTTTCTGCCAGAGCGTGTACCGGTCGGCCTTGGGGATGAGGCCACGCAGGCCGTGGACCGTCTTGTACAGCTCATATGCCTTCTGGAGAATGGGGATATCAGGTGTCTTCATATGAAAGTGCATGAGGATATCTTCAGCCGGATCATCTCGCCAGAGAACCTTTTCAGCGCTTGGGAGGAGTTTCGCAAAGGCAAGCAGGCACGGAAGGACGTTCGGCTGTTCGAATGGCAGCTGGAGCCGAATCTGTTTGCGCTCCATCACGAGTTGCGGACCGGAACATACCGTCATGGTCCGTACAGCGCCTTCACGATCCACGATCCCAAGCGGCGGCGCATCCACAAAGCGGCGGTCAGAGACCGGATCCTGCACCATGCCGTCTTCTCCGTAATCAATCCCATCTGGGAGCCGGCGTTCATTGCGCACTCATTCTCTTGCCGGAAGGGCAAGGGGACGCACCGCGGTGTGGACGCGCTGGAGCGGATGCTCCGTCGGGTAAGCCGCAACTATACGCGGCCCTGCTTTGCGCTGAAGTGTGATGTTCACCAGTTCTTCGCGTCTGTGGACCACGGGATTCTCCTGAAGATTCTGGGGCGCCGCATCAAGGACCCGAACGTCCTGAGCCTGCTCACGGAGATTATCGGTAGCTTTTCCAGCACATCGATAGGGAAGGGCGTACCTATCGGCAATCTCACGTCACAACTGTTCGCGAACGTCTATCTCCATGAGTTCGACCAGTTCATCAAGCACCATCTGCGCGTGTGCCACTATGTCCGCTACACGGATGACTTTGTGGTCGCAAGTGAGGATGAAACCTGGCTTGCATCGTTGATTCCGCTCATCCGGTCGTTTCTCCAAGAGACACTCCGGCTGGACTTGCACCCCCATAAGATAGGTATCCGCAAGGAGCGGCAGGGCATCGATTTCCTGGGATACGTCCTGCTCCCGCGCCATCGCGTCCTGCGCACCCGCACAAAGCGCCGCATGGTAAAAAAATTGAGAGAGAGAGAGAGAGCGTGGTGACGGCTTGTTCAATCAGGCCTTCCAGGCGTACTTGGGTGTCCTCTCACACGCGGACGCCTACCGGCTGACGCAGGATCTCCGGAACCAGTATGGGTTTTTGGCGCTTCAGGACAAGGAATAGTACGGGCATCCGGTCTGTCTGCCTTCAGGCAGGACTTCCGTTCCTGCCCATTGATCCGGTCCGCATCCCCCAGTAGACTCTCTCCGCTATGGCAAAGAGCGATTATTCCGCGTCTCAAATCCAGGTTCTGGAGGGGTTGGAGCCGGTCCGCAAGCGGCCGGGCATGTACATCGGGTCCACCGACCAGCGGGGGCTGCATCACCTGGCCTATGAGATTGTGGATAACTCCATTGATGAAGCCATGGCCGGCCACGCCAGCATGATCACGGTCACGCTGGAGGCGGATGGCTCGGTCAGCGTGGAGGATAACGGTCGCGGCATCCCGGTGGACATGCATCCCACCAGCAAAAAATCCGCGCTGGAGGTGGTGCTCACAACCCTCCACGCGGGCGGGAAGTTTGGCGGGGAGCAGAGCGGGTACAAGGTATCCGGCGGGCTGCACGGCGTGGGTTCGTCTGTAGTGAATGCGCTCTCCGTCCACATGCGGGCGGAGGTGTACCGGGACGGCAAGGTGCACATGCAGGAGTACAAGACGGGCAAGCCGCAGAAGGACGTGGCGGTGATCGGCAAGACGGACAAGCAGGGCACCAAGATCACGTTCCTGCCGGACAGCACCATCTTTGACACCACGGAGTGGAGCCTGGATATCCTCCTCACCCGCTTCCGCCAGCAGGCGTACCTGACGCGGGGGATCACCATCGCCCTCATAGACGCCCGGCCGGACCGGCCGGAGGCGGATCGGCTCTTCCCGCGGCTGTACCGCTTCCACTTTGAGGGGGGGATCCGGTCGTACGTCACGCACTTGAATGAGTCCAAGGAGGCGATCGGCCAGCCCATCTGGTTTGAGAAGGACACGCCGGAGGGCCTGGTGGAGGTGGCCATGCAGTACACGCAGGCCTTTGCGGAGAGCGTGGTCAGCTTTGCCAACAACATCCACACGGTGGAGGGCGGTCACCACCTCACGGGGTTCAAGGCCGCGCTCACGCGGACCATCAACGCCTACGCGCGCTCAAACGGTCTCCTGAAGGAGAAGGATGAGAACCTGACCGCGGACGACGTGCGGGAGGGCCTCACGGCGGTGGTGGCGGTGCGGCTCAAGGAGCCGCAGTTTGAGGGCCAGACCAAGGGGAAGCTGGGCAACGCGGAGATGAAGACGGCGGTGGAGTCCGTGGTGAATGAGAAGCTTGCGGAGTACATGGAGGAGCATCCCGCGGAGGCCAAGGAGATCATTGGCAAGTGTCTCTTGGCCGCCCGCGCGCGCCTGGCCGCCCGCGCGGCGCGCGATTCCGTGATTCGGAAAGGAGCGCTGGAGGGCATGACGCTGCCGGGGAAGCTGGCGGACTGCCAGAGCCGTGACCCGGCGGAATCCGAGCTCTTCATTGTGGAGGGGGACTCCGCCGGCGGCTCCGCCAAGCAGGGCCGCGAGCGCAAGTTTCAGGCCATCCTGCCGCTCAGGGGCAAGATCCTGAACGTGGAGCAGGCGCGGCTGGATAAGATGCTGGCCAACAATGAGATCAAGGCGCTCATCGTGGCGCTGGGGATGGGCATTGGGGAGGTGAAGGACGTCCAGAAGCTCCGCTACCACCGCATTGTCATCATGACGGACGCGGACGTGGATGGCGCGCACATCAGTACGCTGCTCCTCACGTTCTTCTACCGCTACTTCCCGGAGATCATCAACGCCGGGTTCCTGTACATCGCCCAGCCGCCGCTCTTCAAGCTGCAGAAGGACAAGGATGTCCGCTACGCCTTCAGCGACGCCGAACGGGACTCTGTCCTGAAGGAGTGGGGCGTGGGGAACGATGAGATCCAGGGCGGGGAGGAAGAGGAAGAGGCCGCTCCGCAGTCTGAGGGCGAACAAGTTGCTGAGGAAGCCAAGGGCGACCGGGCCAAGGCCGCGCCCCGGAAGCGCAAGGTGAGCATCCAGCGCTACAAGGGCTTGGGAGAGATGAACGCCGACCAGCTGTGGGAGACCACCATGGATCCGGAGAACCGCGTCATGCTCCGTGTCACCAATGAGGATGCGGAGAAGGCGGATGCCGTCTTCACCACGCTCATGGGCAGCGAGGTGGCACCCCGCCGCAAGTTCATCCAGACCCATGCCAAAGCAGTCACGAACTTGGATATATAGGTCCAGGATGAGCTATCTGTGAAGGGTGGTGAGCCTGCCGAACCACGCACGCTAAGGCAGTCACAAATCTAGATATTTGAGACGTGAGACATGTGACTTGAGAAGAAGCGTCACTCATATCTCACGTCTCAAGTCACATGTCTTTAATGCTCACTCCACCCGCGGGAGCTCCACCATCTTCCGCTTGAAGAAGCGGACCTCGCAGTAGGAGCGGATGTACTCAAACCAGCCGCGGAAGAACCCCCGGCGGAATCGTCGGCCGGAAATGAGGACCGCCGGGCGCGGCAGGTGCCGGATACGGCCGATCTGCGCGATCCGCTCGCCCAGATCCACATCCTCCATGGCGTCCAGCAGGGGATCGAACCCGCCGGCCGCTTCATACGCGTCCCGGCGGACGGCAAAGCTGCCGCCCGAGATGCTCCAGTGGCCGTGGAGGAAGCGGTACAGCCACAGCATGACCGGGAGGCACTGGTTGTGCGTGATGTTGGTGAGCCGGCGGCAGTCATGGATGCGCATGCCGTGCGTGACGGCCGCCGTCTCCGGCTCGGCCGCAAAGACGCGCAGCGTCCTGTTAATCCACTCCGGATCCACGACAGTTTCCGCGTCCATGCCAAAGAGCACGGTCCCCTTGGCCTCTTGGCAGCCTCGGGCGCGCGCCCGTCCGCGGCCCCGCCGGTGCTCCCGGGTGACGCGGATGGCCAGGCGGTCTTTGAAGGACTCGGCTACTTCGGCAGTATCGTCCGTTGAACCGTTATCCACCACGATGACCTCGAACGGTTCTGAAATGGTCTGGCGCGTGAGCGCCTCAAGGCAGCGACCGATGTTCGCCGCCTCGTTCAATGCGGGGATGATCACAGAGACCATGGCGTGCGGGAGTATACTCCTGTGACGGCCGGGCGGCTGTATTATTTCGCTATAAAAAGGCGCAGAAGTCCATAGTTGGTCGTCTGTGGTCTGTAGGTCGCATCTATCCTTCAATCAGAATGAAGGTCTACAAACTACTCACTACAAACTAGAACCGGTTTGATAAACCGTAGCAGGGGTTCGGTTACCCCTGCGGACCCGCGCGGGTAACCGAACCCGCGCTACGATTCATGGAGGTTGAGGGTTTGTGAGACCGGTTCTACCAACTCGTCCGTCAGTCCGCATCTACCGCCTCGTCCATCCGGTCGCGCAGCGCGTAGGTGTCTAGGTTCTCCTTTCCAAGCAGCTGGATGATCTGCTTAATGGCTTGGTCAAAGGGGATCTGCTGCTGCTTCCCCGCCTGCATGTCCCGCAGAATGATGGTGTTCTCCTTCACCTCCAGCTTTCCCAGGAGCAGGGTGTAGCGCGCTGCAAATTTGTCCGCCAGGCGCATCTGACTCTTGAGGCTGGCCTCACCCAGTGCGCCGAGCGTATGCACGCCCAGCTCCCGCAGGTCCGCCACCAGCTTCAGGCACTTCTGCTTGGCCTCCGGTCCCAGCTGCGCCACAAACACGTCCACCTGGTCCTTATTGGGCACCTGCACGCCCGCCTCCTTCATGTGCCAGATGATCCGTTCCATCCCGCCCGCAAACCCCACGCCGGGCGTGGGCTTGCCGCCCAGGATCTCCATGAGGCCGTCATACCGGCCGCCGCCGCCAACGGCGTTCTGCGCGCCAGTGCTCTGGTCCCAGAACTCAAAGACCGTCTGGTTGTAGTAATCCAGCCCGCGCACCAGGCTTGGGTTATCCGTCCAGCTCACGCCCAGCTCGGTCAGGTATTCCTTCAGCGTCTCGTGGTACTGCGCGCTCTCCGGGCTCACAAACTGGCTCAGGGACGGGGCGCCCTTGAGGAGGATCTGCGTGTCTTCCTGCTTGGAATCCAGGAGCCGCAGCGGGTTATGCGCCAGGCGCGACCGGTCCTCCTCCGGCAGCTGGCGCTCCTTGCCGGCAAAGAAGTCCTTCAGCGCCTCCACAAAGGCCGACCTGTGCTGCGCGTCCCCAATGTTATTGAGCTGCAGCGTCAGGCGGTTCAGGATCTTCAGATCCTTCAGGATCCGCGTGACCGCGTAGATGAGCTGCGCGTCCAGGCTGGGATCCTTCAGGCCGATTACCTCCAGATCAAACTGGTGGAACTGCCGGTAGCGGCCCTTCTGGGGGCGGTCGTACCGGAAGCAGGGGCCGATGGCGTAGAGCTCCACCGGCTGCGGGAGCTGCTGCATGCCGTGCTCCAGGTACGCGCGGCAGATGCCCGCCGTGAATTCCGGTCGCAGCGCGAACTCCTTCATGACCGCGTCCTCCCCGGCGGAGCTGTGCTGCCCCCGCACCGTGAAGAGCTCCTTCTCCACAATATCCGTGTGCACGCCTATCCCGCGCTCAAAGACCGCCGGGTGCTCGAACATGGGCGGATCGATCCGCTTGTAGCCCGCTTGGCGGGCGCGATGGCGCACGGCCTTCTTGATGTACGTGTGGTACATCTGCTCCTCCGGGAGGACGTCGTGCGTGCCTTTGGGGGTGCGGATCAGCTCGGCCATGGCAAAACGGCTTGGGAACCGGAAAAAGTACAACGGCTAGCATACCACGGTCTCCCGATCGGCCAAGGGGTTTCCAGACCTGGATTTGCCGTCTGGACAGGCAGTCGCCCATCTTGGCAAAGCTCCGTTGCGGCGGAAATGAGGAAATTATGCACTCCAGTGCCTGTTCTTCGCTCATTGCATTCTGGGCAAGCCCCGTCTGCTTCAGCTGACTGGGGCGAGCGACGGGAGTCGAACCCGCGACCCTCTGGACCACAACCAGATGCGGCTGCGCCGCAGAGAGTCTTTCTTCTTGCACCTCGCGTCAACGCTCGGTGGCCCACTGAGCTCCGCTCGCCAAAGGAAGGACTGTCTGTGTGAGGAGATGAATCGTACGATGGGGCGAGCGACGGGAGTCGAACCCGCGACCCTCTGGACCACAACCAGATGCTCTAACCACTGAGCTACGCTCGCCATGAGAAGATTCAGCCAAATGAACGAAACCCTCAGTCCTGCTCAGCCAAGGGCCTGCGCATTGTAGGGGAAACTGCGCGTGAGACAACACCGCTCATGCCGCTTTGAACCCGGCATGGACTTCCAGCCGGTGGACACGGTCGTCCAGCAGGCTGATCTTGTCCTTGTGCGTGCCGATCATGTCATGCCGGAGGTCTTCCATGGCGGCCAGCATCCTGTTCTCTGAGGCTTGGATCTTCTCATCCATGGCCGCAAGCAGCCGATTCTCCGTATCCTGCATGACCGTCATGATGGTCTGCAGGAAGTGCTGCAGATCTGCTTTGGTGGCCGGTGTATCAGAGTCCGCCTGGGGAGTCATGGGTGACCAGTATAGCCCGGACGTCCGGTGGGGCAACTACTCTCCCGCGAGCGGCGGCAATGGGGTGTCACTCTGTGGTACTACACTGTCCGCTCGGATGACAAACGTGACATTAGAGTCTGGATTGGCAGCCGGAGCGGGGCTGGGCTGAGCCGGCGGCGCGCTCGGCGCCGGCGTCACGATGGTCGGCTGGGAGATGGGGATCACGGGGGTGCTCGTGGGCGTTGCTGCCGGAGTGGGTACCGGCGTAGGACCGGGATGAGGAGTGACGGGTTTGGGCGCGCGGGGTGTTACTGCGGGCGTTTGGGCGACCGGTGCCGTCTGAGGTGGCGGAGCGGTTGGCGCCGGCCCGGGAAGGGTGGGGGCAGTGGGCACGCTTGGGACGGCTACCGTGACGTTGACCGTGGGCGCGGAAGGAGCGCCAGCGGCCTCCTCACGCAGGCGCTTATTTTCCCGGTAGCGCTGGCGCTTCTTGCGCTTCCGTTCGCGTTCACGCTCGGCTTGCTGGTCGGCATAGGAGGGATTCTTGCCGGCAGGGGCCGGAGGGGTGGTAGGCGCGGGAGCGGCGGAAGCAGGAGGTGTGGGAGGTACGGAAGGTATAGAAAGTATAGAAGGTACGGGAGGTGGAGGAGGTGCCGGAGAAGGGATCGGCGGAGTGGCCGGTGCCGGTGCTGGTGGGACAGGAGTTGGCGTGGGCGGTGGGACAGGTGGCCGTGGGGGCTGCGGAGGAGGTACGGGGGCCGGGGGAGGAGCGGCGGACGGAGCGCTCGGTTGCGGTGCTGGTTTGGGCGGGGCGGCCGGCGGCGGCGTGGGGACCGGAGACGGGCTGGGCGGAGGCGCCACGGGTTTAGGCGGTTGCGGCGTGGGTGCGGCCGGCGGAGGCGGGGCTGGCTTCACGGGCGGCTTGGGAGGCTGGGGCGCTGGCGCTTCCTTTTTGGGCTCGGGTTGAGGTGCCGGCTTCTCTAGCGGTTGGCTGCCTAGGCCCTTCTTCAACCAGTCGGGTGCGGCGCGCTGGTCGATCGCCGGTTGCGGTTCCTCCACGGAGGCGGGCTTGGGGGTTGCTTCCGCCACCGTGGCGCCCGCAGGCCCGCGCTCCGGCGCGGACGTGCGCAGCGTGAGCGGCGGCGGGATATCAATGACGCTGCTTGCGGACGGAGATTCCGGCGGTGTGTCCTTGGATTCCACGATCTTGGCTTCCATACGCTCCAGCCGCTCGGCGAGCGTGCCGCCTCCCCGGCGCCGCAGAAGGCGTGAGACCGCGTACACCAGGGCGCCCAAGAGCGCGGCCGTGAGTATCGCGCCGCCGATCAGGCGCATCCAGCGCCAGATCCGGCTTCCAATGCCTGGCCCAGCGGTCTTAGCAGGAGGATCGTCCGTGCCCCCCACCACCACTGCGCCGGAGCCTTCCGGCGGGCCCGCATCTGAAATGGTCAGCTGCCGCTCACCGGTGGCGATGATGCGTCCCGTGGAGAGGAGCCGTGCCTGAACGCGCACGGCGTAGATGCCCGGCGCCGCGTAGCGGTGCACCGGCGCCATCTGCAGGCTCTGGCTGCCGTCCCCAAACGTCCACTCCAGGATGCTCGGCGCGGGAGAAGGCGGCAGGCCGGTCGCGCTAAAGCGGATGCTGCCGTCCGGCTGCACGTCCGCCTGGATGAGGAGGGACGTGCCGGGCTCGTCGCCTGCGGCCTGATCAGTCACCGGAACCGTGCGTGTGCGCTGCGCTCCGGCCAGGTCCGTCACCGTGAAGCTCAGAGTATGCGGCCCGGGCGGCAGGAAGAGCCGCAGCGGGTGCAGGTCCGTCCGCGCCAGTGTCGCGGCGGTGAGGAAGTCGTTCAGAGGATTGCCGTCGGCGTTGTCATCCCGTTCGGCGCTGCCGTCCACGTCAAAGGACTGGATCACCGCGCGGTTAGGCGTAACGGTGACGAGCCGGCTGCCGTGCAGGGTGATGGCGGATCCCTGGATGGGGGGGTCTGTGGAGAGGGGATCGGTAAGCAGCGGAGCGGGACCGATCCCGATGAGCGCGCCCGTGCTGGATGCGGACGGCGCGGGCTGGTCGGTAATGACCACGCGGAAGACGGCGCGGTCCTGGAGAGCCGCCGCGGTGTCCGTCTGCTCCAGGAAGAGCAGGAACGTGCCGGGCGTGATGCTGCGGAGCGGGAAGCTCTGCCCGCGGCGCGCTTCCAGGAACTGGCCGTCACGGGTGAGGACCCAGGAGGCGGTGCTGGCGGGGCTGAGCGGAACGGCCAGGATCTCCAGCACCGCGCCGGCGGGCAGGGTGAGGGATTCCTGTGCGGGAGCGGCGGTGTCCGGGAGCGCTACCGGCGCCGGCGCCAGGGCCCGCGGATCGGCCGGCGGAGATGCGCCCGGCGCCTGCGCGCCTGCCGTGCCAAGGCCGCCTGTAAGCAGCAGGGCGACCAGAAGGCCGGTGACGAACGAGACGGGCTGGCGCATGCTTAGAAGATATCCTGGAACGTACCCTGCACGGTCATGACAATGACCCGGGAGAAGAGGATGAGCAGCAGGCCGATCGCGGTGTAGAGCACAATGCGCTTGGCACGGTCGCGGGACTCCTCAGATCCCATGCCCACGATGAGCATGATGCCCGCCACGATGATCACCACCACGGCCGCGAGCCCCACGTAATCCAGGATGGCCCCGATGATATCCACGATGCGGTCCCGCGGGCTCCCGCCGGGCGCGATGCCCACCTGCCCCTGGGCGGCTTCCAGTCCCTCCTGCAGGCCGTCACGCGGGCCGTTGAACACCTGGGCGGCAGCGCGGGGCGCGTCCGCGATCAGTGTCAGCCAGGCGGCGAAGCTGCTCATGAGGGTCATGACATTAAAATTATACCACAAATGAAACTCTAAGTCATGGTCCAATCCAGCCCGGTTCAGGTCAGCGTACGCAGGACCAAGCTCACGATCACACGGGAGAAGAGGATGAGCAGCAGGCCGATCAAGGCGTTCCGTACCACCCGCACGGCGCGGTCCCGCCGTTCCTGCTCCCCGCCGCTCGTGATGAGCAGCAGCCCGGCCCACAGGAGCGCGCCTACGGCGATCAGGCCCACCAGATCCAGGAGTGCTGCCAGGATCTGCGTAACCACGGCCTGAGGACTGCCGGTGAAGACGCCCCTCAGATAGAGCCGAGCCGCCTCAAGGCCTGCGTCCAGGCCGCCGCCGCTGACGAGGGATTCCATTCGGGAAGGAGAAGGGCGGCTCCCATGCTACCATCCATCCCTTCATCGCACAGCTGATGCATCCCCGTCTCACCCGTCTCCGCCGTCAGGTCCACGCGCCCGCGCTCCTCATCCGTCACCCGCTCAGCATCGGGTACCTCTTGGAGCATCCGCCCATCCACGGCTGGCTGCTTGTCACGCGCGGTTCATGCCGCCTCTTCACGCACGTGCCGTTCCTTCCAGCGGCCAACCGTCTGGCGCGCCGTGGCATCAGCCTTCACCCCACAGCTGACTTGCCAGTTCACCTGCGGTCCTTGAAGCGCGTGACGGTTGAAAAAGACAATCTGTATTATATAGATTTTATGTATTTGAAGACGAAAATGAAGAACACAACAATGATCCTCAAGTCGGGGATGGTCACGGAGCTTCGGCGAGTGAAAGACCCGGCGGAGCTGGCAACCATCCGCCGTGCCGATCGCATGACGGCAGGATTGATGCGCCGGGCGCGGCAGGTGCTGCGACCGGGGATCACGGAAGCGTGGCTGGCGCGGCAGCTTCACCGCTGGGCGCTGGAAGCCGGCGCGGATGGTTTGGCCTTCGACCCCATCGTGGGCTTTGGGCCCCATACCGCCCATCCCCATCACGTTCCGGGCGGGCGGCGGCTGAAGGCCAATGACCACGTGCAGCTAGACCTGGGCGTGAGGCTGAACGGCTACTGCAGCGACCGCAGCGAAATCCTCTTCATGGGGCGTCCAAAACCGGAAGTGCGGCGGGCGTACCGAGCGGTGAAGCGCGCGGCCGCCGCCGTGATCGCGCACGCGCGGACAGGCGCAAGGATCCGGTCGCTTGACCGGCTTGCCAGGCAGGTGCTGCGCGACCAAGGTGTGCCGGATGACTTCCCCCACGCCCTCGGTCACGGGGTAGGACTGGAAGTACATGAAGCGCCCACCCTCTCCGCACGCGGGGTGAACCGGGCGCTCAAGCGGGGCGAGGTGCTGGCCATTGAGCCGGCAGTCTACAGAGCCGGGGAGTACGGAGTCCGGTGGGAGCGCCTGGTGATCGTCCCGTAGTACTAACTAGAACCGGTCTCTCATAAACCGTAGCAGGGGTTCGGTTACCCCTGCGGACCCGCGCGGGTAACCGAACCCGCGCTACGATTCATGGAGGTTGAGGGTTTGTGAGACCGGTTCAAGAGAAAAGTAGGTATATTAATAATGACTGCTATAGTAAGCCAAATAGAGAGATCAAATCCTGTATTCTCATGATGGAAAATCCACTACGGTTGTGGTACAATGGACGGTCAACTCACACCCACACCGCATGCGGCACTCCCTCTCTCTGGCGATCCTGATTCTGGCTGCGTGTCTGGGCACGCTGGTACCCTCTCCCGGTGCCTCCGCCGCGGGCGCGGAGCGGGAGTTCGTGGTAACGGCATACTATTCCCCCCTCCCCAACCAGTGCTGCTACGTGAAGGGGAGCTATGAGGCGGATAGGATCCTGAATGGCAACGGCACCCACGGCGCGAGCGGCCGGCCGGTCTACCCGGGCATGATCGCCGCGCCGGCCTCCTATGCCTTTGGCACGCGTGTTGAACTACCGGAACTGGGGATGGTGGGAACGGTAGCCGACCGCGGAGGCGCCATTGTGGAGAAGGAGGGTTACGACCGGCTGGACATCTGGATGGGGGAAGGCGAGGAGGGTCTGGCGCGTGCGCTCGCCTTTGGCGTGCGGCGGGTGAAGGGCCGGGTCCATGCGCCTGGTTCCGCTCAGCCGGCTGAACGGGTGTCCCTGGCGGCGTACGCATCCCCCTTTGCCAGGCTGGCCGCGTTCGCCGTGCCGGGCGAACGTGTTCTTCTGACGCTGAAGGTCCGCCAGAGGGAACGGAGCCCCGCCGTGCGTCTGCTCCAAGAGCGCCTGGCTGCACTGGGGTACTTCCGCCATGCGCTCACGGGTCTCTACGGCGATGTCACCGCAGGCGCGCTCGGCCGGTTCCAGCAGGACTACGGTCTCACGGAACCGGCAGACCAACTGTCCGAACGGACCGCGGCCTACCTGGAGGCAGCGTCCGAGCGCGTAGCAGCCCGCGACGCGTTGATCACGGAAGTTGATCAAACAAGTGGCCATCAAGATGTCCTGAGTGCAAAGAGGACCTTGAGATTCCTGGGGTACTACCGGGGCCGGACAACCGGCGTGTACGATGACGCGCTGGCGGCTGCCATCCTCCGCTTCCAGCAGGATCACCGTCTGGTGGGCGGTCCAGGACTGCCGGGTGCCGGGCGCATCGGTCCTGTCACCAAGCGGACGGTGCTGCAGGCGTGGGAGCGTCGCATTGTGGCGTCACGCGCGGAACGGCTACTGCTTCTCCTCCGGGTGGAGCGGAAGCTTGCGGAGAGCGGCCGGCGCGTGGAGGCGTTTGCGGGGCGGGGGGAGCGCGGGGAGCACGTTCGAGTCCTGCAGCGTTTCCTGGCGGCCCGGAAGTACCTGCCGTCCCAGAGCGTCACCGGCTGGTTTGGCTCACAGACGCTCCGCGCAGTACTGGCCTACCAGCTGGAGCGGAAAATCATTCCCTCTGCCGCGGATCCGGCGGCTGGTTTTGTGGGACCGGCCACGCTGGCTGCCATGCAGCGTGAGCAGCGGCAGGATGCTTACCGCATCGTCCGGTCGGCAGGATGGGAAGCGCTCTGAGAAGGCTGGGGTGGAATGGCACTCTGCATGCGGCTCAATCAGCCCTTCTTCATAGGCTGACGCCAAGAGGCATTCCGGATGGGCGGCGGGCTTGTTTGACCCGCAAGAGAATCCCTTTAGTGGTCAATTGACCTTCCAGCCGCTCTGGGCGACGGTAGGTCTATGCAGTGGCGCTTGCTCTTCTTGGTGGTTGCCTGCGGGCTCACGGCTGTGTCCGCCGCCGATGCTGCGGAGGAGCCCGTTTCCCGCCGTGATGCCTATGTGCGCATCTGGCAAACCGTCGAACGGCCTGCGCAGGAAACGCGCGAACGGCCGTTTTCTGATGTCCTGCCTGGCTCGCCGGGATTTTTGGAGATCACGTTTGGCAAGCGGCGAGGCATGATAGATGACGCGGCGGCGTTCCGGCCGGACGATCCGCTGGACCTGGAAACGGCGCTGTTGTGGCTCTTCCGAACACGGAACGTGATTGAGCATGACCGCATCACCGTAGAGAACTTCCCGCTGCTCCTTGGGCGCTATCCGGTGCTGGAGCATCTGGATCTGGGGGGCAAGGCGTATGCCGACCGGCTCCTCACGGCATCCGAGCTGCAGGGGCTCATAGACCGGCTGAAGGCGCTCATGGACGCCGAGGTCCACCTGGTCACCTACTACGCGGATGCGTTCCACGGCAAGGGCACGGCCTACGGAGAGACCTTTGACATGCATGCGCTGACGGCGGCGCACCGGTCATTCCCGTACAACACGCTTCTGCGGGTGACCAACGTGGCCAACGGCAAGAGTGTCGTTGTGCGCGTGAACGATACCGGTCCCTGGGTGCAGCCCGGTCACCGCTACTATGACCGGTTGGACCTGGACCTGAGCATGGCGTCATTCCGGTTGATCAGCGATACCGGACGCGGCGTGGAGGAGGCGAGGATCGAGCGGCTCGGCGATGTCGCGCTGGCGGATCCGGTTTTGCGGGGCACCCTTGAGGCGCAGGAGAGCGCGGAAGCCCGGTTCTGCCGGACCGGGGAGACGCACGCGGTCACCCGGCTCCATCGCGGTGCAGCGCTCTCATCCGGCGTGCCGCAGTGGCGGCGGACGGGGGAAGCGCTGGAGCTTGCGTCAGCACAGCCATTCTCTGTAGAGGAGCTGCGGCATCCGGCCGGGTACCGGGAGGCGATCGGCCAGCGTGTGGTACCCGGGGAGATGTTCCGCCGTGTGCTTGAGCAGACGGGAGGATATCGCCTGGTCTTGTCTACGGAGGATGGGCGACGCCGCGCCTACGGCGTCCGCGTTACGGATTGCAGCAACATTCCATGAAGATACTGCACGGTCAGATTGCGGCGCGCCGAGGGTTCACGCTGATAGAACTCCTCATCGTTATGGGCATTGTAGGGTCCCTGTCCGCCGTGGTAATCCTGGCCGTGAATCCGGCCGGGATGCTGGGCCAATCCCAGGATGCCAAGCGCAACTCCTCTGCCAACCAGATTCAGAAAGCCATGCAGCAGTACCTGATCGAGCAGGGGCGGTATCCGGATGAAGCCAATATCCCCACGTCCGAGGCCAGCGCCAAACCCATCTGCGCGGATGACTACATCGGAGCGTCCTGCATCAGCATGGCTCCCGCCCTGATTCCCACGTACATCGCATCTCTGCCGGAAGACCAGTATGAGAAGTGCTCCGCGTTCTCCGGCTTCAAGGTGTACCTGAAGAACGGCCGGGCGCAGGTCCTGGCCAGCCACGTGGGGCTGAGGCCGGAGCAGATCTCCATGGATGCCACATGCCCGTCCGCCGTGCCGGCGGACATCACCGCGTCCGTGGCCAACGGTGGTGCCGTGACCCTCAACGGCACGCAGAACGTGGCGGCCACGCCCGTCACGGTCACCATCTCCAACGGCGGAACCGTGGCGCTCACGCTCAGCAGCATCACGGTCACACGGACGTCCGGCAACTTCAGTACGGCCTTTGACGGCGGGGCGTTTGAAGGGCAGCCGTCCCTCACGGTGCCGGGCGGCGGCACCAAGAACCTCACCCTCACGCTGGACACAGGCTCGGTAGGAGCGGTGGCCGGCCAAGTGAGCTTTGCTACGAGCGACTTAGACACGCCCAGCTTCAGCTTCACTGTGAACGGCACCGTGAACCCGCCGGCAACGCCGGACATCGCGCTCTTTGACGGCGCCACTAGCGCCGGCACCCCCATCACGGACGGACAGGCTGGCGCGATCGACTTTGGCAGCACCACGCAGGGCACGCCGGTGGACCGCACGTTCACCATCAGGAACGAGGGGACCGCTCCCATCTCCCTCACTCTGCCCCTGACGGTCAGCGGGGACTTCTCCATCTTCACCCAGCCGAGCAGCAGCACGGTGAATGTGAACCAGGAGCTAACCTTTGTGGTGCGCCTGGCGGCTACCAGCGTTGGGTCTCCCGCCGGTACAGTCACCGTCACCAGCGATGATCCGGATGCGGAGGGCACGTTCACCTTCCCCGTCTCCGGCACCGTGACATCTGGCATCCCGGCCGGGTTGGTTGCCTGGTGGAAGCTGGATGAGACGGTGGCCGGATCCGCTCTGGCGGACTCTACCGGTAACGGTCATGCCGGCACTCCTGCTGGCGCCACAGCTCCCGGCACCTCGGTCCCGCCGCCCCTCACCACCAGCGTGCGATCCCTGTATTTCACCGGAGGGAGCGCCAGTACGCCGGATGCCAATGACCTGGATGGCTCTGCCACCATGAGTTTCAGCTTCTGGGTGTACCCCACCACGCTGGATGGCAATCCTCGAGGTATCCTCTCCAAGCGGGTGGCCCCGGGGAGTAATCCGTCCTACAGCTTCTTCTTTTATACCGGGAACCGCCTCTATCTGGATCTGGATAATGCGAACGACCGCACATCCTCCAACACTGTCTTCAGCGCCAATCAGTGGTACCACGTGGCCGTGACGTACGACGGTTCTCAGCTCGCCGCTCAGCGCGCGAAGCTCTACGTGAACGGCGTGCTGGACAAGACCTTCACGGAGACATCCGCTTCCATTCCCAACTACGCGAGCAGCCTCTGGCTCGGCATCCTGAACACCGGTGCCAGCCACACCTATGCCGGGCGCCTGGATGACGTCCGGATCTACAGCCGCACGCTCACGGCCCAGGAAGTGGCTGCCCTGTACGCCGGTCCCTAGGCCGCGCGGAGGGGAATTTGCAGCCGGAATTGACGATCATGGCAGCGATCGACCTCCCACGCAGGTCATTTTTCTGCTATAATCAGAGGAATATCCTGTACATTCCGCCCCGGTGACGTTCGTCCTGCGTTTCCTCCTGTGGCCGATCTTCTGGGCGATCCTGGCGCTCGGTGCCTGGGTGTTCCAGTGGGATATCTGGGGCGTCTTCTGGCGGTGGTACAGCCGGGATCCCGGCTGGAACACGTTCTGGACCGTTCTGTGGATCGCAACCGCGTACGTCGTGTGGCGGGAAGTGAGCAAGCAGGCCCGGTTCTTCTACGCGCTCTGGATGTCCTCGCACCTGGTGCACATGAAGGTGCTGCTGCCGCGATCGGACACCAAGGTGGACCAGGAGAAGCGGACGGAGAAGGACTTCAAGGAGAAAGTGGCCATCATGGAGCAGCTCTACCGCGCGCTGTGGGAGGTGAAGGACCTCACGTTCTGGCGGCTGCTGCACTTCTGGATCACGCGTTTCCTCACCATGAGCTTTGAGCTCTATGTGGAGAACGGGGAGCTCACGTTCTACGTCATCACCCAGCCCAATCTGGTTTCCATTGTGGAGAAGCAGATCACCGCGTTCTACCCGGATGCGGAGGTGCGCGTGCAGCGCGCGCCGGAAATCTGGCAGCGGGGCTACGTGCTCTCCGCCTATCACATGCAGACCCGCAAGCCGTTCCAGTATCCCATCCGCTTTTACGAGCAGATGCAGGATGATCCGATCAACGACCTGGCCAACGTGCTTTCCAAGCTGGATGTGGATGAGACGGCGTGCATCCAGATGGTCATCACGCCCACCTTCACGGACCGCTGGAGCCGGAAGGTCAAGCGCTTCGCCAGCCTGAAATTCAAGGGCAAGGAGGACCACTGGGTAGGACGGATCCCGCTCCTCTCAGACTTCATCCGCCTCTTCAGCGGGGTGGCTGCAGGAACGGACGGGCAGACCTTTGCGCCCGGGGCCAGTTCCGGCGACCAGTTTGTCCGCATGATCCAGCCGGAGGAGGAGCTCTACAAACGGATGGGAGAGAAGGCTGGCATGAGCGGTTTTCACGCCACCATCCGCCTCTTGGCGTCCGCCAAAACCAAACAGCGCGCGCTGGACATCACCAACAACATGCAGGTGGCGTTCAACGTGTTCAAGGACATCTACGGCAACTGGTTCATCAACCGGCAGTTCATCAGCAACATCCTCCCCATGGCGTGGAACGCGCCGGTGATGCACTGGCTCTGGCGCCACCGCATCAACGGGTACCTGAGCAGGCGGCCGCTCCTGGTGGAGCGGGAGCTTGCCGGGCTCTACCACTTCCCGGATAGCCGCTACAACAAGATCCCCATCATCCAGTGGATCAGCTACCGCATCCTGCCGCCGCCGCCAAACAGCCCGCGGGAGGGGATCCTCCTGGGTCTCAACGAGTACCGGGCGCTGAAGACGGAGATCAGATTCCTACCCGGAGACCGGACCCGCCATGAGTACATCATCGGTAAATCCGGCTCGGGTAAATCCGCGCTCCTCTCCTTCCAGGCGCGGCAGGACGTGGCCGCAGGCGAGGGCCTCTGCGTAGTGGATCCGCACGGGGATTTGATTGAGGACATTCTGGCCCACATCCCCAAGGACCGGGCCAAGGACGTGGTCGTCTTTGATCCGGCGGATGCCGACCGGCCCATGGGGCTCAACCTGCTGGAGGCTCAAACGGATGAGGAGAAAGACCGTGCGTCGCTGGATGCCATGGAGATCTTCATCAAGCTCTTTGGCAATGAGATCTTTGGCCCGCGCATTCAGCACTACTTCCGGAACGGTTGCCTCACGCTCATGGATGACGAGGAGGAGGGAGCCACGCTGATTGATGTCCCTCGCCTCTTTGTGGATGACGAGTTCCAGCGCTACAAGGTATCAAAGTGCAAGAACGCGGTGGTGCGGAGCTTCTGGGAGCATGAGATCGCCAAGACCGGCGCACGGGAGAAGGAGGAGATGATCCCGTACTTCTCCGCCAAGTTCGGTCCCTTTGTGACCAATACCACCATGCGCAACATCATTGGCCAGCCCAAGAGCGCCTTCAACATCCGCCAGGTGATGGATGAGGGGAAGATCCTGCTGGTGAACCTGTCCAAGGGGAAGATAGGCGATATCAACGCGCAGCTTTTGGGGCTCATCTTTGTGAACAAGGTGAACATGGCCGCGCTCTCCCGCGCGGACGTGCCGCAGCGCCAGCGCCGCCGTTTCTACCTGTACGTGGACGAGTTCCAGAACTTTGTCACGGACGCCTTTGCCACCATCCTCAGCGAGGCCCGCAAGTACGAGTTGGGGCTCATCATGGCGCACCAGTACATCGGCCAGCTGGTGGGCAAGACGGAGGAGTACGGCCAGGCTTCCACCAAAATGCGGGATGCGGTCTTTGGCAACGTGGGGACCATCCTCAGCTTCAAGATCGGCGCGGAGGACGCGGAGTACATGGTCAAGGAATTCGCGCCGGTGCTGAGCGAGCAGGACGTGATCGGCATTCCCAACTTCCACTGCTACGCCAAGCTGAACATCAACAACACCACGTCCCGGCCGTTCAGCATGAAGACCATCTACGATGAATCCGACCGGAACGAGAAGCTGGCGGCCCTGATCAAGGAGTACAGCCGCATGAAGTACGGACGGAAGCGGGTGTTCGTGGACCAAGAAATAGAAGATAGAATTGGGATTATCAAGTAGGCGGCAATAGGATGAGTGCGAGCGTTCTCTCTTGCCGTGGAACGCTATTTGTCCCATGTGCACGACCAAAACCCGCAGCGGACAGTTAGGACTCGCTGCGATCCCATGGAATGCCGGTGAAACGGGTTCCAGAATGCGCTCATGCCTC
This sequence comes from uncultured Candidatus Peribacteria bacterium, assembly GCA_964633955.1. Taxonomy (GTDB): domain Bacteria; phylum Patescibacteriota; class Gracilibacteria; order Peribacterales; family Peribacteraceae; genus JAQBQQ01. Next base: position 47,305 of record CAZWIA010000001.1, read on the forward strand.
AGAAGCACCTCTCCCAAGAGGGAACGTTCCACGTCACCACCAACGCCAAGGGCCGCATGCCGTGGTGTACATTGCCGGGCGTGCCGGAGATCCTGATCGATAACCTGTGCATGACGCGGTCGGTCCACCGGGCGGAGCTGTTTGCGTTCTGCGTGTTGCCGGACCACGTGCACATGGTGATCCGGCCGGGGGAGAGAGGATTGAGCCGGTTCGTGCAATCGTTCAAATCCCATGCCATGGTGGAGATTCGTTCCCTGTTTACAAACGTGAATCCCGTAGCAGCGAGCCATGGCTCGCTGCTACGATTACGTGTGAGGGATATCTTGTGGCAAAAGGGCTATCATGACGAACACATCCAGGATGATGACCAGCTCCACGCCGCCTTGGCGTACGTGCGGGCTAACGCCTGCCGGCACGGCCTTTCTGAGACGCCGGAGGACTGGCCGTGGACCTCGCTGCACTTTGGCGATCGGCTGGATGTCTGGAGCCCGTGGTTCGACTGAATCGGCGTGAGCCCTTGAGTAGCCGGGCGTTCGTGCCATCCGCGGAGCGATCGAATTGGACTGTAGAATGCAAAATTCCCAATATCAATGCTATACGATGAGATAACGCAGTTCTGCGAAACCGGATTTCTGTTGACGCGGGCGAGCCCAGGCCTTTTAATGCGCGCGCTTTTGTTTCTCTTTTTCCCGCTCCAGAGAGATGGTGAACACCGCGCCCGATCACCGGGCAGAACAGGAAAACGCAGATCCTACGCTCATCGGCCGCCGGGCTAACGGTACTTCCTTGCAGAGAGTTCATAGAAAACAGACCGAGATTACGATGAACTTCAGAAGGCAGCTCGGCCTTTTGGTTGATGAGCCAGGAGAGGATGAAGTCGAGCGGCAGGATGAGGCGGCGTAGCCCTGCGGGGAAGCAGCCAGCCAGAATCAATACAGCAGAGGCCCAAGAGGGCCTCTGCTGATGTGACTTGCCACAGGAAGACTATGGGACGACCTGAATCCAGGTGCTACTGCGATTGTTCTCACGGTTGATTTCTGGATCATCTGTGTGGAGTTCAAACATGAAGTAGTTTCCACCGAAGAACGTACCTGCCACTAACGGCACTTCTATATCCCACATACCAGGCGGCAGGCGGCCGATGCGACACTCCAACTCACCTCTCTCCGTTGCACCGCACTCCGCACTCAAATTATTCATGACGGCGGAGGACAGGCTGGGCCATACGCGTTCGTGATCAATCGTTGGGCCGTCAATGCCGAACCTCATGCGGACGGATTGTGCAGATGCTGTTCCCCGGTTGCCAAAACGCACGCGCACGTTGAAGTGTTGTCCGGGTCGTACGGAGGTAGGTGGGGCTATCTGAGTAAAGAGATCGATAGAGTGTGATGCGGCGCTGCTGGCACGGCTGGAAACGGAAGAGCTCATCCGGCTGGAGAGACTGGAGCTGCTTCCGGTGCGCGGCTCGCACACGCCGGTGCAGACATCAGGACAGCCTGCTCCAGGCGGGCAGGCGGGCCGACAATCGCCACGCTCCGTGGAGCAGCGCTGGTCAGGCCTGCATTCAAGAGATGACCTGCACGCGGCAGCCGCGTCAGCGCACCTAAACTGCCCCCCCGTGCTGGCCTGGTTGCTGTCTGCCAACCGGGGGTCCGGCGTGATGATGGAGAATGCCCAGGCGGTGAAGTGGAACTGGCGGGTGCAGAAGGGGGGCAGCATGGTGTCTCCGCCCGCTGGAAAATCCTTCACACCGATCATGAGGGTCATGCTCCGCTCTGCCGCGATGAGCGGGATGCGGCAGGTGGCGGTGGTGCGGCCGATGCACCCCCGGGAACTCTCCGGATCCAGCTGTGTATGGTCAGGAAGCTCCGCAAAGACGTGCGTCAGCTGCGCGGCGGCCGGGCCGCTATTGGTCACCGTGACGCGGAAGAGCTGGACGCCTGGGCGCGTTTGGCTCGGTCCGGCATAGTCAACGCTCACATTCAAGTTCGCCTCACGGGCTGCGCCCCGTCCGGGATCCACCAGCTGCCCGCGGAAGCGGCTGAAGGAGAAGGCGGAAGAGGGTTCCGGCAAGGTAGCCGTAACCGCAAGCAGCCCCGCGGTGACCGCGGCAGCTAAGAGGGGGATGGTCCTCATGAGGGGAAAGGGGAAGGGGACGGACGCCAGCATCCCGCAGGCGCTTCCATGGTGAAAGCGGATTCCCTTGCGTATGTAGACTGTTCGGCTGGGCGATCGTACTGCTTTCACGGCTTGCCATCCGTCCGCCTCCTCCGTACCCTGCGGGCACTATGGTGTCTTTCTCTCAAGCCCGCGACCTCTACCGCCTGCAGCGGGATGCCAAGCGCATCAAGAAGGAGCTCCGCAACACGCACGTGGAGGCGGAAGCGCAGGGCGTGAAGGTGGTGGTGTCCGGGGAGCAGGAGATCGTGGAGATCACCATTGCGCCGGAGGTGCCGCGGGAGCGGATCCCGGAGCTCCTGAAAGACGCCCTCAACCGCGCCATGAAGAAGGCGCAACTGGTCTCCGCGGAGCGCATGAAGGGCATCATGGGGCAGATGGGGCTGGAGATGCCGGGCGGGGAGTGATGCGGATTGATAGCCTTTTCATGGCAACGTGGCATCAGTAGCATGCGCACATGCGGAAGCTCCTGCCGCTCCTGGCTATCATCCTCATCGTCTGGCTCAGCCGGGGGGTGGCCTACCGTCAAGGCCTTGAGCCCAGGGATCCGGAGACTAGCGGCCGCATCACGGTCACGGTTCCGGAGGGCGCGTCCCTGGCGGCCATCGCCGGCCAGCTCCGGGAGGCCGGTATCATCCGCTCCGCGTGGGCGTTTGAGCGCTACGCCAACCGGCAGGGCCTGGCGCAGAGCCTGCAAGCGGGCACCTTTACGCTCAGTCCGTCCATGACGGCCGCGGACGTGGTGCGCGTGCTCCGGACCGGTGGCGGGGAGCAGGTGACGCTCACCATCCCGGAGGGCTTCACGGTGGAGGACATCGACCGGCTGCTGACAGGCAAGGGGCTCATCACGCGCGGGGAATTCACCGCGTGTGCGCGCACGTGCGCGTTTGACCATTCATTCCTGCCTCCCCTCAGTCTCCAGATGGCCGCGCGCGGCGGCCGGCTGGAGGGATACCTCTACCCGGATACGTATTTCGTGAATCCGGCGGAGTTCACCCCGCAGTCGTTCGCTGACCGGCTGCTCAAGACGTTCCAGACCAAGGTGGTGGACGCGCTGCAGAAACAGCTCACGGCTGCGGACCATCCCCTTCACGCCGTAGTGACCGTGGCGTCCCTGGTGGAAGAAGAGACGCGCACGGCGGAGGAGCGGCCGGTGGTGGCCGGTATCCTCTGGAAGCGGCTCAGTGAGGGGATGCGGCTGGATGTGGACGCCGCGCTCCGCTATGCGATCGGGAAGTCCACAGACGCCATCACGCGCGCGGACTTAGAGGTGGATTCTCCGTATAACCTGCGGCGCGTCCGGGGCCTCCCGCCGGGGCCCATTGCCAGTCCGGGCCTTGCGAGCATCCGCGCGGCGCTGGCGCCTCAGCCGAGCCCGTACTACTACTACCTCCATGGCTCGGATGGCCGGATCCGGTACGCCCGGACCAACGAGGAGCACAACCAGAACCGCGCGCGGTACCTGCCGTGAGGCGGTGTACGCCATTGCGCAGCATCACATGCGACACCAGAAGTAGGAGGAGCATCATTCGGTTGCAACCTCCGAACAATGTCCAATCTCCATCGTGGGTCTCAATGTTCGCACTCCTGGTTGTTTCCAGTGCGGGGAATGGGGGGGATTGGATACTGGTTTGGCCGTTGATGTTTGGTCATTCCGCCTCAGGCGGGTTGGGCTTCGTCAATTCATCCTGTGCAATGCGACGGAAGACGTACTCCCGCTTGGTGGGGTTCACCAGTGTCAGCTCGTAGCCTGTCTGTCGGAGGAGGAAGGTTTGTAGATGATGCAGTGCGGTGGAGAGAGTGTGGTGCGAGCATTGCAGTTCCCCTAGCATTGCCGTGCGCGTAGTAGTGCAGCTTTCAGCGGATCCCAGGTGCGCGAGCAGCCAGCAGAGCGCTGCAATGTCAGCCTGATTGCCGCGAATTTTCTTGATCTTAGGGTGGTACCAATGCCGGAAGATCAGCCGCTCTAGCTCCGCCCGCGCGGTTGGCGGCGGCGACCAGGTAGTGGCTGCCTGCATCTTGCGCCAGATCTTTAGCCTGCAATCCTCCTCCATTGTGAGCGCGGACGGAGGCAGGGCGGCCTGAAGAGCTCCAGTGCTCCCACTGCTGACTGGTGCCCGCCGCGAGATCCACACTGTCATCGGTTGATCCTGCTTCTTCCGGGAAAGTCCAACGGTCAGTCCGCAGCGAGAGACGTACTGTTTGATGGACCGGACTTTCCGCAGGAGCTGCTCGTAGTCTTGCCCAACAACCCGGCAGATCTCCGCTGCTTCCACCTCTGCCCGATCGCCGTCACCCAGCCGGTGCACCAGCCAGCCCAGGGTGACAGCTTCCCCAGGGCCGCCGCAGAGGAAGGGCAAAGTGCGGCGCAAGTGCTTCTCCCGGCGGATTTGTTCAAATACGTCCAGAACGCGCGCATCAGTAGTCATCCCCTGGATGGTCTCCGTGTCCGTGATGTGAATCTCTGCACATGCGCGATGCAAGTAGCCTGCGGGATCGGTGGGTATGGTGTCCGTAGGCGCTGGCTCGTCAGGCGCTTCCTGTGCCGGGAGTTCCAGGTGTGAGACGAGTTCTTGGTGCGCTTCCGGGCTGAGCCGCTGGGCCAGCTGCTCTAGGATGGCCTGTTCCATGCTCAGATGAGTCTGCTGCAGGAGAAATGCTATCCGTTTAGGTGCATTGGTGTCAGGTTCTTCCGCTGCCTGCGCGATCCGCAGGACGGTACGCAGCTGACGTTCCAGTTCCTGCCGTGATTCCCTGCGCGTCAGGATGCCGCTGATCTGCCGGCTAGCCGCCTGAAACGCGAATTCCCCTAGCGCTTCATAGAACTTCCGGCGGTGGTGCTGGTCAAAGCGTTCCATGTCCGCTTGCGGGCTTGGCGCGCTGCGATCCCAGTAGGATGCCCAGCGATCAGGAAGAGGACCGTTTTCTCGCATGTCCTGACTGTAGCCATAAACAATGAAATCTGCTATAGTAGTTTGATATTCTGTACTCCCGGAATGCCGCACCGTCACCGAATCAAGATCGGCGTCATGGGGTCCGCCAGCGGACCGCAGATTGATGATCCGCACGCCAAGGCCATGGCCCGGCAGCTGGGGGAGGAGATAGGGCGCCGCGGGTACATCTTCATCAACGGCGCGTGCCCGGGCCTGCCGCATGAGGCCATGCTGGGTGCCAAATCCAGAAACGGCTTCACCATTGGCATTTCTCCGGCCTTCTCCGAGTATGAGCACGTCAACGAGTATCTCTCCCCCCACGGGCACGACATGATCATCTACACCGGCATGGGCTTCATGGAGCGGGACATCATCAACATCCGGTCGGCGGACGCGGTGGTCATCATCGGCGGCGGCATTGGCACGCTCAATGAGTTCACCATTGCCTATGATGAAGGCCGGCCGATCGGCGTGGTGACCGGCACCGGCGGGATCAGTGATTCGATCCAACACGTGGTGGTGGAGCTCTGTGAGCGGGAGATGCCGAGGAACCTGGTCATGGACAGCGATCCGGCGAAGCTGCTGGACAAGCTGGAAGTGGTGGTGCAGGCGTTCCCGCTGCCCGTCCGCGAGGATGGGAGAGTGCGGGACGACCGGCGGGGGAGGGGATAGGCGGACGGTAGGGAGGGCAGGAAAGGCAGAGAGGGCAGAGAAGGTCTGTTCATACTGCCCTCCCTGCCCTACACACCATGTGCAGCGTATCAATGTCCGCGCGGTTACGGAGTCCTTCAGCTTCTCTGCCCTCCCTTGGAGATCCACCGCACCGGCGTCCCGGCAAAGTCCCACGTCTCCCGGAGGCGGTTCTCCAGGAATCGCAGCTGCGTCACCTGCACCTCCTTGGGATTCTTCACGAACAGGACGAACGTGGGCGGGACCGCATCCGCCTGCGTGATGTGTTTGGCGCGGCCCACCGGCCCGAGCGGCTTGCCTTCCGTCGTGTCCTGGAACCAGCGCTGGAGCTCGCTTGCCGGCAGGCGGCGCAGGCGGTTCCGCTGGATCATCTGGATCACATCGAACAGCTTGAGGAGCCCCTCGCGCGTTTCCGCGGAGACGGGAATTACGGGCGCCCAGCGACAGAAGGGGAAAGCATTCTGCAGTTCGGCGAGCCGCTCGGCTTTCTCCTCTTTGGTGACTAAGTCTGTCTTATTGAGCAGGATCACAATCCCCGTCCCCCGATCGGCAGCCAGGCCGGCTATGCGCTTATCCTGGCGGCTCACGGGCTCGGTCGCATCCAGCACCAGCACGCACACGTCCGCCTGCTCCACGGCCTGGATGGACCGCAGCATGGCGTAGCTGTCTATGCCCGCCTCCGTCCGCGCCTGCCGCTTGAGCCCCGCCGTATCCACAAAGATGAATTCCCGATCCTGGGAGCGGATCACGGTATCCGTGGCATCCCGCGTGGTGCCCGCTACGGGGGAGACCAGCCGGGGAGACTCCCTCCGCTGCGCGTCGCTCATGAGCGCGTTCACAAGCGAGCTCTTGCCCACGTTGGGCTTGCCCACCACGGCTACCCGCGGGGTGTCCCAATCGGCGGAACTCCGCTGTTCCTTGGAGAAGTGCAGGCGCTTCAGCTGCGTGATGATCTGGCGCTGCAGCGCTTCCGTTCCCAGGTTGTTGAGCGCGCTCACCGGCACAATCTCCTCCCCAATCCCCAGTTGCCAGTACTCCGGCAGGATCTCATCCAGCGTGTCGTGGTTGTCCGTCTTGGTCACCACCACGATCACGGGGACATGGTGCCGCTTCTTTGACCGCAGGAGTGCCACTACCTGGTAGTCGCTGGCCGTGAGCTCCTCCCGGCTGTTGACGGTGAAGAGGATCAGATCGGCCGATTCCAGCGCCAGCACGGACTGCGCGTGGACGTTGTCCTCAAAATCCGTGTCCTCCGTGCCGCCGCCCATGCCGCCGGTATCCACCAAGAGGTAGTCCAGCTCGTCCGTTTCCACTCTGCCCGCCACGTGGTCTCGGGTGGTGCCGGGAGTATCGGAAATAATGGCCTGACGCCGCCCCACGAGCCGGTTGAAGAGGGTGGATTTGCCCGTATTGGGCCGGCCGATGATGGCGACGGTGGGGAGGCGGGCCATACGGGTTGCGTGAGCAGGATCACCCGATTTTTGCATGGAAACGCCAATGAAGCCAGCTCTGTACAGATGTCATGAATCATGTTCTTGACAATAGCGGCGCGAGGGGTAAACCGGAGGTGTTCTTTCCCCATCCTTTTCATGGAGCCCCTGAAGCGCAATGAAGCCAATTGGCATGAGCTCGTAGTCGTAGAGATCGAGCGTGTGGCAGCAGCAGAGGAACGGTTGGGCAAGCCGCTCCCAGCATGTGAAGCTGGCCGCATGGCCTACGTCACTCCACAAGTGGCTGAGGAGATTTACAATGTACTCGGTGGCAGTACGAATGTTGAGACTGAGGGGATGAGTGCCGCTTGAGCCACGGAATCGCCTGGATCAGACGCCCCGCCCCTCCAGGCGGGGCGTTTTCTGTGCCGGACACATGCTCTACACTGCGGCTATGGACAAGCCCTACAGCCCCCGGGAGATAGAGCCCAAGTGGCAGCGGAAGTGGGAGGAAGCCGGCGTCTTCCGCGTTGACCTGGAAAAGGCGAAGGATCCCTTTTACCTGCTGGTCATGTTCCCGTACCCCAGCGGCGCGCAGCTCCATGTGGGGCACTGGTTCCAGTACTCGCTGCCAGACAGCTACGGCCGCTTCCTGAAGATGCGCGGCAGAGAGGTATTTCACCCTATGGGATTTGACGCCTTTGGCCTGCCGGCGGAGAACTACGCCATCAAGACCGGCGTGCCGCCCGCGGTGAGCACAGCGCAGAACGTGGAGAAGATGATCGACCAGTACAGGAAGATGGGCGTGATGTACCCGTGGGAGTACCTGCTCAATACCAGCGAGCCCCAGTACTACCGCTGGACGCAGTGGCTGTTTCTGCAGATGTACGGCGCGGGCCTGGCCTACAAGAAGCTGGGCAACGTGAACTGGTGTCCTAAGGACCAGACAGTCCTAGCCAACGAGCAGGTGCTAGACGGCGCGTGCGAGCGGTGCGGCACCCAGGTGGTCCAGAAGGCGCTCTCCCAGTGGTACTGGCGGATCACCGCGTATGCCGAGCAGCTGCTGAACGACATGGACGGCCTGGACTGGCCGGAGCGTACGCGCCTCATGCAGAAGAACTGGATTGGAAAGAGCGAGGGGGCGGAGGTGGTGTTTGAAGTTTGTCCAGGGTTTGTTGGTAGGCAGGGAATGGATATCGCATGGACAGGGTTAACTGAGGCAGGCATGCGAACAGTGCATCTCATTTTTTCACCCCAGCATCGTAACCGTCTGTTTGAAGAGCTGTCTGAGGCGACCGAATTACTGAGAATTCTGAAGAGCGTAGCAGAGGGGCATGGCATAGCGTTGCATGAAATTGCTGTCATGCCGGAGCATGTGCATTTGCTCGTGAGTTTCGATGCCAAGCGGCATCTGGAGAAAGATATTGTGAAAAAATTGAAAGGCTCCAGTGCGCGTGAATTTCTCCGCCGCCGTCGCACTCCGGGATTTGTTCCGAGTGGCCAACATTTGGGTGGTACCCAACGTTTGGTTAACCAACATTTGGGTAGTTTGGTTAGCCCCCGAATTAATTCGGGGGCTAACCAAACGGGCATGGCTAACCATAACCAAACGGACCTGGCCGCAGCAGATGCGGCGGAGAATCTGGGTCCCTGGGATGACATAGTTAGCCCCCGAATTAATTCGGGGGCTAACCAAACGGGCATGGCTAACCATAACCAAACGGACCTGGCCGCAGCAGATGCGGCGGAGAATCTGGGTCCCTGGGATGACATAGAACATCTCTGGGGGGAGAAAAAGCACTTCAAGGAAATTGAGAACGATGCCCAATTCCAAGCAACCCTGAACTACATCCGCAGTAACCCCAAGGAAGCCGGCCTGGATCCTGCCGGCCGCACCCTCTCAGAGCTGCCGGAGACCGTCACCGTCTTCACCACCCGGCCGGACACGCTCTTTGGGGCCACGTACCTGGTGCTGGCACCGGAGCACCCGCTGGTGGATGCCATCACCACGCCTGACCGCGCGGACGCCGTGAACGCGTACAAGGCGGAGACCAAGAAGAAGACGGAGCTCATGCGCCAGGAGAGCCGGGAGAAGACGGGGGAGTTCACCGGCGCGTACGCGATCAATCCCGCAAACGGAGAGCAGATCCCCGTGTGGATTGCGGACTACGTGCTCATGAACTACGGCACCGGCGCCATCATGGCCGTCCCGGCGCATGATGAGCGGGATTTTGATTTTTCAATCAAGTATAACATAGAACGCAGGTGTGTGATCGATCCGGATCTATCATCAACAGACGCAACGTTCGACGTAATCTATCGCGGAGGTGGATCTATCGCATTTGATGTAAACGAGACGGGAAGTTCAGTGATTCCGAAGGCAGCGGAGCTGAAGGCAGCAATTGTAGATGCAAGATTGGGATGGAAAGGTGAAGGAACACTGATCAATTCGGATTTTCTCAATGGTCTTGATGTGAGTGCGGCCAAGCAGGCCATGACCGACTGGCTGGAGCAGGAGGGCAAGGGGAGGAAGGTGGTGAACTACCGCCTCCGTGACTGGCTCGTCAGCCGCCAGCGGTACTGGGGCGCGCCCATTCCCATCGTCTACGATCCGGACGGCAACCCGCATCCGGTTCCTGAAGAGCACCTGCCGTGGCTGCTGCCCACGGATGTGGAGTTCCTGCCCACGGGCGAATCCCCGCTCCGGCAATCTAGGGAGTTCCTGGAACGGACGGAGCGGATCTTTGGCACAGGCTGGACGCCGGAGTATGACACCATGGATACGTTCGTATGTTCCAGCTTCTACTATCTCCGGTTCCTGATGAGTGGTCAGGGATCAGTGGTCAGTGGTCAGAATCATGAGGAAAAAAAACTCACCACTCACCACTCACCACTGACCACTTCTCCGGGCGATCAATTCGTCAACCTGGAACTTGAGAAGAAGTTCCTCCCCGTAGATCTCTACATTGGCGGGCCGGAGCATGCCACCATGCACCTCATCTACGCGCGGTTTGTCATGAAGGCACTCCGAGACCTGGGGCACGTCACTCATGCGGAGCCGTTTCAGCGGCTGGTCCACCAGGGGCTCATCACCAACCAGGGCGCCAAGATGAGCAAGAGCAAAGGAAACGTGGTGAGTCCGGATGACTACGTGGCGCGGTACGGATCGGACGTGTTCCGCATGTTCCTCATGTTCATGGGGCCGTTCACGGACGGCGGAGACTGGTCGGATACGGGCATCCGCGGGATCGACCGGTTCACGCAGCGCGCGTGGAAGCTGCTCACGGAGAAGGTGATGGACGATGAAGAGGCGCCGCAGGTGCGGCAGGCGCTCCATGCCGCCATCAAGCGGGTCACGGAGAGCATTGACCGCCTGCAGTTCAACACGGCGGTGAGCGCCCTCATGGAGTTCCTGAACGCGGCGGAGGCTCATGGTTCGGTCTCCCGGGAGACCGCGCAGATCTTTGTGCGCATGCTCACGCCGCTCGCGCCGCACCTGGCGGAGGAGCTGTGGGAGAGGCTGGGGGAGCCGGCCTCCGCAGAAGCTACGGCCAGTAAAAAAGAGTTTGCCATCCAGCAGCCCTGGCCGGCGTATGATCCGGCGCTCCTGGTCGCGGACACGCTGACCATTGCCGTGCAGGTGAACGGGAGGCTGCGCGGGAGCGTGGAGGTCTCCGCGCAGGCCGGCAAGGAAGAGATCCTGGCCGCTGCCAAAGCGGAGCCAAACGTGCAGAAGCACCTGCAGGGCGCCGCCATCAAGAAGGAAATCTACGTGCCGGGGAAGCTGGTGAACGTGGTGCTCTGATCAGCAACTGTCGTCCTGCACGCCAGGAGCGCCTTGGTCCCTTCCACCCGCATGATGTGCCACACCTGCCAGCGATTCTCTTCTAATAGGTTGGCCAGGCCGGCCAGATCCAGTGCCGTGTGCCGGTCTAGGAAGGCGGGATCTTCCAGCTGACGGTGGTAGGCTTTGGCCTCCCGCTGCAGGAGCGCGCAGACCGCTGCTCGGTCGTGCTGCTTGAGGATGTACTCCAGCACCAGGAGGTGCGCTTGCGGATGGCTGGCGCTCAGGGCGGAGAGGATGACGCTGCGCTCTTGAGGCTCCAGGCAGCAGAGGACAAAAGAGAGGGTTACTACATCGTAGGGCGCTGGTGCGCGCATCAGCTCCCTCTGCGTAATGATCCGCACGTTGCGGTCGGACTTGGCGGGCGGGTGGATCTGGGCGTGGGGATCGTAGAGGTCCAGCTGGTCTTCCGGCAGCTTGTGCTGCTCCAAAAAGAGCCGGGCCAGTCCCTTGCGACCGGTACCGTAGTCCAGGAGCCGCAACGGTCCATGGAGTTTCTCCTGCCGTATCTGGCGCAGGAGGATGCCGTACTCCGCGTCCAGCTGGTCTATCCAATCCTCCGGGGAGTGAAACGAGCTCTGGTCCGGCTGGTGCGAGCTGTCCGTTGCGCCTGGCATAGGTGTCACTATAGTGCCATTGATGACGGCTTCCCATCCCTTTGACCGCTATGCCGCTTGGATGGACCTGGGGCTCCTCAGGGAGTACTCCGCCCGGCCGCTTAGGAAGTGCGTGCGGGTGAATACGCTGAAAGGATCGACCGATGCCTTCCGCGCCTGGGCGGCGGAGCGAGAGTGGAAGCTCACGCCGGTGCCGTGGGCGCCGGAGGGGCTCTGGATCGATCGTCCTGTGGCAAGCCCAGAACAGGCTCCGTTGGATGGACCAAAACGCGAAGCTCTAGGCCGCGATCTCCTCCACCTGCTGGGCCACTTCTACATGCAGGAGGCGGCGTCCATGCTGCCCCCGGCGCTCTTGGATCCGCAGCCTGGGGAGATGGTTTTGGACATGAGCGCCGCACCGGGAAGCAAGACCACGCAGATGGCGGCCATGATGCGCAATACGGGAGTCATTGTGGCCAATGATGTCCAGGAGAAGCGCCTCTGGACGCTGAAGGCCGCCCAGCACCGGGCGGGCGCGCTGAACGTAGTGGTGACCAAGAAGGTGGGGCAGTGGTTTGGCCGCCACATGACGGAGCGCTTTGACCGCGTGCTGTGCGACGCGCCATGCACGGCGCAGGGGACGTGCCGGAAGGATACGGACGCGCTCCGGTACTGTTCGCCGGATAATATCGCCAAGATGGCGCGGCTCCAGAAGGAGCTCTTGGAAGCCGCCGTCCACGCGGCCAAGGTGGGCGGGCGCATCGTCTACTCCACCTGCACACTCACGCCGGAGGAGAATGAGGGAGTCATTGCATGGGCGCTGGAGAGGTTCGAAGGAAAGGTGGAGGCGGTAGATCCGCGATCGAATGTGGAATATCGAATGTCGAATATCGATAGGGCTATTGAAGATTCCCAAGTTGTCCAGAAGTCCCTCGATATTCGCCATTCGATATTCGATATTCCAGCCGTCCGGCTGTGGCCGCAGACGTACGACACGGAGGGCTTCTTCTGCGCGGTGTTGCGGAAGACCGCTCGCACCCGCGATCCCATGCTGCTGGACGCCGTGCCGTCCCAGGAGCTGCCGCTGGCTCCTAAGCATCAGAAGGAGATCCTGCAGGGGATCGAGCACGCGTTCGGCGCGTCTCTTGTCCATGAGGGCGAGCGACTGATGCAGCGCGGCGATGTCCTCCTGCTCGCTACGGAATCGGCGGTCCAGTTCCCGCTGCCGGTGCAGGACTACGCGCTGGGCATCCCGTTTGCCAAGCGGCTCAAAGACGGCCGCATCCGGCTGGACCATGAAGCGGTGACGCTCCGCGGCCAAGAGGCGACCAGGTCCGTGATCAATCTCTCCGAGTCCGACCTGGCGCAGCTCCTAGACGGCAGGGACATCACGTGCGATCCCGCGCTGCGCGGCGACATGATCCTGCGCTACCGCGGGATCCCGGTCGGCCTGGGCCTGGCCAAAGAGGGGAGCCTGAAAAATAACCTGCCGCGCTGGGTGGTGCAGCGGGCGTGAGGCAGGGGAGTGAGCAATGAGCAACTCTTAGCGATTTTGCATATTATTAATTATATTGTATAATATACATACAATACAGCTACATCCCAAACGCTTTGCCCGTTGCTATGACCTTCCCTCCAGACCTCTCCCAGGAGCTGATCGCCAAGGCCAAGGCCCTGCACATGGATCCCCGGCACATTGAGGAGCATCACATCAGGGGCTCCGGCCACGGCGGACAGAAGATCAATAAGACCTCATCCTGCGTGCAGCTGGTGTATCACACGCTGGGAATGGAGGTTCGCTGCCAGGACCATCGCGAGCAGAGCAAGAACCGCCTGAGTGCCTGGCAGAGGCTGATTGATAAAGTGGAGGAGTGGCGGAAGGACGTGGAGCACGCGCTGGCGGAGCGCGAGTATCACATGGGGCACTGAGGAATCGGAACAAAAGGACTTCCGTTGTTTGGTTAGTTTGGTTAGCCCCCGATGTACATCGGGGGCTAACCAAACGTGCTCGGGCGTATCCCTTGCTTAAAGTTCACCCGCAGTTCTGTAACGACACGCGCTCCGTCCGGTGTATACTCCCACCCCCATGGATAGCGTGCAGGAGATCAAGTCGCGGCTGCCGATCGAGCAACTGGTAGGCCAGTACTGCCAGCTCACCAAGAAGGGCCGCGGCTACGTGTGCCTGTGTCCGTTCCACAATGACGCGCACCCCAGCTTCCTGGTCTCCCCGGACAAGGGGATCGCCTACTGCTTTGCGTGCAACACGGGCGGGGACATCTTCAGCTTCTACCAGAAGATTGAGGGCGTGGACTTCCCGCAGGCGCTCCGGGAGCTGGCGGAGAAGGCGGGTGTGCAGCTTCCGGAGCGCGAGCACCGGTCGGGTCCCAGGAAGGGGGAGAAGGACCGCGCGCGGGAGTGCCTGCAGGCGGCGGCAGCGTTCTACCGGGAACAGCTGGGGAAATCCGAGCTCGCGCGCCAGTACCTTGAGCGCCGGAAGGTGCCACAGGAGCAGATCGACCAGTTCATGCTGGGCTACGCGCCGGATTCATTCACGCAGACCTACGAGCACCTGCTCAAGCAGGGGTTCAGCCGCACGGAGATCGTGGCGGCGGGGCTGGGCGGCCAGAAGGAACTGGAGGGCAAGATCTACGACCGGTTCCGGAACCGCCTCATGTTCGCCATCACGGACGGACAGGGACAGCTGGCGGGCTTTGGCGGGAGAACGCTGGGCCAGGATGACGCCAAGTACATCAACTCTCCGGAGGGCATCCTCTACAATAAATCCCAGATCCTCTTTGGCCACTTCCAGGCGCGGGACGCGATCAGGGAGAGCGGCGCGGTCATTCTGGTGGAGGGGTACTTTGACGTGCTGGCCTGCCATCGGGCGGGTGTGAAGAACGTGGTGGCGGTCAGCGGCACGGCGCTCACGGAGCAGCACGCGCGGCTCTTGCGGCGCACGTGCAAGACGGTGACGCTGTGCCTAGACCAAGACCGCGCGGGCCGGGCTGCCGCCGATCGGGCCTTCACCATCCTCTCTCCGCAGGATCTGCTCGTGTGCGGAGCGGTGCTGCCGGGCAAGGATCCGGCGGAGATCGCGGAGCAGGATACGGAGCGGCTCAAAGCTATCCTCACCCAGGAGCATCTGCCGTACATCGATCTCCTCCTGTCCGAGCTGCGGACGCAGGATCTCCTCTCCGCACCCGTGAAGGCCGCGGCCATTGAGCGGCTCATTCCGCTCCTCCAGTCCATCGGTCGGCCGGCCCTCCAGGAGGCGGCTGTGCACAAGGCCGGCAATATCCTGAACGCGGACATGCAGGCGGAGCTCAAGCACGCGGCAGTGGGCGGGCACGGGCCGCGCCCGGCGTGGCACGCGGCCCGGCCGGCCATGAAGGGGGATGCCTATACGCGAACGGAGGTGACCTTAGGGATCTTCCTCCTCTACCCCGCTCAGTGGCCCCTGCTCACGGAGCTGATCCGCCCGGATGATCCGTTTGGATCCGCGCTCTATGATGCCATGTGCGCGGTGTGCGCGGTGCCGGAGCGCGAACGGCCCCCGCTTGATCTCCCTCAGGAGATGAGGGACAAGGTGGCCATCTTGCAGCTCTACTGCGAGGAGCACGGCTTTGGGGACTGGTCCGAGGCCAACGCCATCCGGGAGATCCGCAAGAACTGCCTCATGGCCAACCGGGAGTTCCTGGACCGCAAGAAGCGGGACGTGCTGCGGCGGCTGCGGGAGGCCCAGGCGGCGGGGCAGGCGGAAGCGGAACAGCGGCTGGCGGAGGAATACGGTGAGGTGCTGGGCATGATGCGGCGGGTGGGCTAGCAGGTTACGAGTTTGGAGTTACAAGTTATGCCGCCCAACTCGTAACTCGATACTTGTAACTCGTACCTTCACATGTCTCCATTTGCCAATCCGTCATCCCTTCCAGTAGTATTCCCGCGCACATAGAGGCTCCGACCGTTCCCGCGCTGCATGCGCCCATGGCATTACGCAATATAAAGTGTGAAGGTCAAGGATCCCTCAGCGTTTCCCTTTTGTCCTGCGCGCGGGGCACTGTACCCTAACTCGCGCCCGGGGCTCGCCCGTTTTTCCCCTGCCTATGGCCTCCCACCCCAGAAAATTCATTGTTCAGCCCACGGATGAAGACCTGAAGCGGTTTCCGGACAAGGTGCGCCATCTGGTGAAGAAAGGCCGGGAGCAGCGCTACGTGACCCACCAGGAGATCATTTCCGCCGTGCCCAACGCGGAGGATGACGTGGAGCTCCTGGATGAGATCTACACGCTGTTCGTGGACCTGGGCATCCAGGTGATCGATGTGAAGGACGCCCTCATCTGGGAGAAGAAGGGCGCCGTGGGGGCATCTGCCGGGACGCCCAGCAAGGCCGCGCTGGCAGACGTGATTGAGCCCACCACGGAGGAGCTGGAGAGCATTGCCAAGGAGATGGACGAATCCGGGGAGGAGGAAGCGGACGCGGACACGGACGCGGATGATGATGAGAAAGTGGAGGATATGGGTGATGCGGATGACGAATCTATGAAGATGATCGCCATGGCGGGCATTGCGGTGGATAGCGACCGGGACCTGTCCGAGGAAGAGCGCAAGAAGCGCCGCAAGGAGCGGGAGATCGACCTATTGGAGATCAGCAACGATTCCGTACGGATGTACCTCAGTGAGATCGGTCGCGTGCCGCTCATTGACGCGCGGAAGGAGGTGGAGCTGGCGCGCCGGATCCGGAAAGGCGACGCCGGCGCCAAGCAGCAACTGGCGGAGGCCAACCTGCGTCTGGTCGTCTCCATCGCCAAGAAGTACATCGGCCGCGGCTTGTCGTTCCTGGATCTGATCCAGGAAGGGAACATTGGCCTCTTCCGCGCAGTGGAGAAGTTTGATCCGGAGCGGGGATTCAAGTTCTCCACGTATGCCACCTGGTGGATCCGCCAGGCCATCACGCGCGCCATTGCCGACCAGGCCCGCACCATCCGCATCCCGGTCCACATGGTGGAGACCATCAACAAGCTCACCCACACCCAGCGCCGGCTGGTGCAGGAGCTGGGCCGTGAACCAACGCTCGAAGAGCTCGCCGTTGAAATGGAGATGGACGTGAAGAAGGTGGCCCACATCCAGAAGATCAGCCAGGACATCATCTCCTTGGAGTCCCCGGTCGGATCAGAGGAGGACAGCAAGCTGGGGGATTTCATTGAGGACGAGGAAGCCGTGAATCCCTTTGAGGCGACCAACCGGCAGCTGCGCAAGGAGAACGTGCATGCCATGCTGGATTTCCTCACCCCGCGCGAGCGCAAGATCATCGAGATGCGCTTTGGCCTCAAAGACGGCATCGGGCACACGCTGGAGGAGGTGGGCAAGGAGTTTGGCGTCACCCGGGAGCGCATCCGCCAGATTGAGGCCAAGGTGCTCCAGAAGATGCGCGACCACCCCCGCTCCCTCACCATCCGCGAGCACGGCGGCAGTCCCAAGCGGATCGGGTTCTCGCCGCTCCCGGCCTTTGCCCAGGACCGCCCCTGTCCCCACTGCAAGAAGGGGAACCTGGTGGAGGTGATCCTGGACGGCCGCACCGTGGACAAGTGCGACCACTGCGCGCGGGTGGTGGAGTAAGCAGCCGCACAGTTTGTCACCCTGAGGTGGCCTGCACTGGCTCGCAGCTCAGCGAATGATGAGAGGATTCCCTCTGTCATGATGCGGGCCCTCGAAGGGTGATCTGAGGGGGAACGACCAAACTCGTTTTCCAACAACGCCGCACCCATGAAAGGGCGCTGCTGCGGGCAATCGTTATTCCCACTACCAGTAGCGGCATGGTGAGCCAGGTCGAACCACGTGGCCGCGGGTGTGAAACGAAAAACCACCCCGGCCCAGGCCGGGGTGGGGTGCGGAGGCCGTCAGGCCTTCATGTCGATGCATGTTATCGGAGCAATGTGGATGGCCGTTCCCAGAACGAGATGGTCAGGTAACTCCTTCTCCACGACGTGCGGCTGGCTTTTGTAACTGAACGAAGGGGCGGGGATGGACATCCGCCGTCTCGCATGCCTGGTGCCCCCAGAGCTTGGTGGTTGGAAGCCTGAAATGGCCCGAAGCACCGCATGTGACGAGGTGGTTTCTATTCCAGAGCCAATGCTCCCGCTTAAACCGCGCATGCGCCTCCACGAATGCGATGAGTACGCCGATCACGACCAATAAAGAACACAAAAAGTGTTCAATTTATACCTCTTCATGATGCTGTGTAATGTTTGGAGGGAGGAGGAATCGAACCTCCGCGGTCGGCCTAAGGCCGATGCTCTACCACTGAGCTACCCCTCCGGTCTTTCCCCTTCACTCTCTGCCCAGAGAGGAAGGACTGCCAGCCTATTCCTCTGTCTGGGTGAGTCAAGTCCAATAGACTTCTTATGCAACAAAATCAACAACTAGCAATTCAAGCTCTTGAGCAGCGCCCGGGCATCGATCATGAACGGCAAGCCCGCTACACTGCCGCACATGACGCAGTTCACGGAGGAATGCGATCGGCTGAACCCGGCGCAGCGTCTGGCCGTGGAAACGATTGAAGGCCCGGTGATGGTGGTGGCGGGACCGGGTACCGGCAAGACGCAGGTCTTGGGGATGAGGGTGGCCAACATCCTGCAAAAAACCCAGATGAGACCGGGGAATATCCTGTGTCTTACCTTCAGTACCAGCGGCGCCGCTGCCATGCGCGAGCGGCTCCGGCGGCTCATCGGGCCGGATGCGTACGGCGTGAAAGTCAGCACCATTCACGGATTCTGCAATGAGATCATCACCATGCACCCGCAGGTCTTTGAGGATTGGTCCGCCCGGCAGCAGATCACGGACCTGGACCGCTACCGTGAGTTGAATATGATCATTGATCATATGATGCCGCATCTGGAACTTGTGAATCGCAAACATCCGTATTCACGGACAAAGGATATCCTGTGGCGGATCAGCCAGCTGAAGAAGGAGGGAAAAGATGACTTCCAGGAACTAAAGCACATTGCCGACCGGCACGCGGCGCTCATGGCGGAGAAGAGCAAGCCGGGAACCAGACAGCATGAGCGCAATCTGCTGCAGGCAAAGAAGTTCCAGGAGCTCGTCACGCTCTACGAGCGCTACCAGGAGATGCTGCGGCGCACAGACCGCTATGACTACGACGACATGATCCTGCATGTGCTCCGCGCGCTCCGTGAGGAGGAGTGGATGCTGCAGTCCCTGCAGGAGAAGTACCAGTACGTCTTAGTAGATGAGTATCAGGATACCAACGGCGCGCAGGCGCAGTTCATTGAGCTGCTCACTACGTATCCCACGCCGGATGCGGCGCCAAACCTCTTTGCAGTGGGAGATGACGATCAGGCCATCTACCGTTTCCAAGGAGCTAATCTCACCAACCTGCTGCAGTTCCATGCGCGGTTCCCGGGAGCGCCGGTGATCGCGCTGACCGTGAACTACCGTTCCACGCAGGCCATCCTGGATGCCGCAGGCAGTCTCATCGGCCACAATACTGAGCGGCTCGTCGGTCGGATTCCGGGGCTACAGAAGCAGCTTCTTGCCGGCGCTGATCCGGGCGGTCAGCCTGAGCCAAAGATGGTCTACGCGGCATCTGACACGGTGGAGCCGTGGCTGGTGGCGGACCTGGTCGCAGAACGGCTAGAGCGGGGAGTGGATCCCCAGGAGATTGCCGTCCTCACTTGGACCAACGGCGAGGTTCTTTTGCTGTACGAGGTGCTGCGGGCCAGGAACATCCCCGTGCAGGTGCAGGGCAAAGTGGATCTCTTGAACCACCCGCTCATCAAGCAGGTCCTGTGCGTCCTGAAGGGGGTGGAGTACCCGCAGGATGACAGCCTGCTGCGCGATGCGATCGCGTGCGAGCGGCTGGGCTGCCATCCGGCCGATTTGGGGAGACTGTATGTCCTGCGGCGGGAGAGCGGCGGATCGCTGATGGATCTTCTGCTGAAGATTGAGGTGATCGCCCATGCCGGATCTGTGGCCTTCACGGACTTGGCGTCACTCGTCAAGGCCCGCGATTGCATTCTCAACCTGCATCACAGGCGAAGGTCCAGGACGGTCGTGAACACCGTGGAGGCGCTCCTGAGAGACTGCGCTTTTCTGGAAGAGGAGAGGGAGGGAATGATAGATCCGCTAGAGTTCTCCGCCATCCAAGCCTTCTTCAACCATGTGTGCAGCCGGGCGAACGGCAATCCCGTCTACCAGTTTGGGGACCTGGTGAACGAGCTGGCGCTCTATGAGAGCCCGGAGTACGGGGACCTGCGCCTGCAGTACGCGGTACCGCGGTTGCATGAGAGCGGCGTGCAACTCATGACCGCCCACCAGAGCAAGGGGCGGGAATTTCACACGGTGATCATCACGGATTTCCGCGAGGGGCAGTGGGACGGCCGGCGGACGCCGGCGGCGCTGGCGGTGCCGGAAGATCTCCTCTTTGGCTGGACCCGCGACCAGAAAGCCTTTGAGCAGGACCAGGACGAGCGGCGGGTGGCCTTTGTGGCCATGACAAGGGCAAAACGGGAACTGCTCTTCACTTGCCCGCGCCAAACGGTGAGCGGGGACCGTGCCAGGCCCGTATCTCCCAGTGGCTTCTTTGCCCAGGCGGGCACGCTGCCGGAGGAGGAGCGGGAAGTGCGGGATGGCGATCTTGCCTCGCTCCTGATCGTGCGGCCCGTGCGGGACCTCTCCGCCGAGGAACGCGCGTTCCTCCGTGAGCAGCTGGAGCACTTCAGCCTGTCTCCCACGGCGCTCAATCACTTCCTGGAGGATCCGCGGCTCTTCCTGGAGCGTGATCTGCTGCGCGCTCCGCAGCCGCTGCAGCCGGAGTTCCTGTTTGGCTCCGCCATGCACCGGGCGCTGCAGGCGTGGGGCATGTCCGTCCAGCAGGGGCAGCCCCTGGGGCGGGAGGAGGTGTTCTCCGTCTTTGAGCGGACGGTGATGGAGACCGGGGTGGCCACCGAGCAGCTCCGGCGGGCGCTGGTGGAGGACGGCCGGGACGTGCTCCCACGCTACTACGATGCATGCTTGGCGGTGTCCCGTCCGTTCATCGACCGGTTGGAATCCACGCTCACGGCGCAGCTCACGGATCCTGAGCGCCCGGATCTGCCCGGCATCCCGCTCAAGGGCAAAGTGGACCGCGTGGACCGGTTGGATGCGGATTCCTCCTTGGCCACCGTGTGGGACTACAAGACCGGCGCCTCCAAGACGGAGAAGGAGATCCGGGAAGGAGACCTCTACCGCCAGATCACGTTCTACTCCCTGCTGTTTGACGCCGGCAACATGCTGCTCACGCCGCAGTCCTTCATCCTGGAGTTCCTGGGAGGCAAGGCGGAGTCTCCCGTCTCCCGCGTGTTCCAGATTCCGGAAACCGATCGCCAGGATCTCACCCGGGTGATCCGCGCCGTCTGGACCAAGATCCAAGCGCTGGATTTCACGCCGCTGTGAGTGATGCGTCCGCAGTTGCACGTCCCCATCCTTCCTACACCTCCGCCACCGGCTCGCCGGCTAGCCGGTCGATGTACACTTTGCGCGGCTTGGCGCCCTCCGCCGGGCCGATCAGGTTCTTCTCTTCCATGATATCTAAGAGCCGCGCTGCCCGGGCGTAGCCCACCTTCAGCTGCCGCTGCAGCAAGGAAGCCGATGCCTTGCCGGTGGACTGGACCACGCGGACGGCCTCAAAGAAGAGGTCATCCCCGCCGTTGTCATCCGCCTCCAGGTCAATGTATCCCTGGGTCGGTCCGCCTTCTTCTTCCCCTTCTTCCACCGGACTCAGGCCGATTTGCTCCGTGACCCGGCCGCCGCCGGCAATCTTCACCGCGTTGATCACCCGTTCCACCTCCTTGCTAGAGGTGAAGATGCCCTGGATGCGGATGGGCTTGGGGGTGGTGGCATCCATGAAGAGCATGTCGCCTTTGCCTAGGAGGTCCTCCGCGCCAATGCCGTCTAAGATGGTGCGGCTGTCCACGGCGGAAACCACGCGGAAGGCGATGCGCGTGGGGATGTTGGCCTTGATGAGGCCGGTGATCACGTCCACGGACGGCCGCTGCGTGGCGATGATGAGGTGCATGCCCACCGCCCGGGCCATCTGCGCTATCCGCGCGATCATGGTCTCCGTGTCCCGCCGGAACTGGCGCATCATGAGGTCCGCCAGCTCGTCCACCACCACCACCACCCGCGGCAGCATGTCCTCCTCCCGGCTCTGCTTCTCGTTGAATTCGTCTATATTGCGGGCGCCCTGCTCGGAGAAGCGGTGGAGCCGCCGGCCCATCTCCGCCACCGCCCAGCGGAGCGCCTGCAGCGCTTTCTCCGCTTCCGTGATCACGGGCGTGAGGAGGTGCGGGATGCCGTCGTAGGGCATGAGCTCCACGCGCTTGGGATCGATCAGGATGAACTTGAGCTCATGCGGGGCGTTCTGGAAGAGGAGGGACGTGAGGAACGTGTTCATGCAGACGGAC
The DNA here is from genome assembly GCA_964633955.1 of uncultured Candidatus Peribacteria bacterium. Taxonomy (GTDB): domain Bacteria; phylum Patescibacteriota; class Gracilibacteria; order Peribacterales; family Peribacteraceae; genus JAQBQQ01. The sequence continues at coordinate 69,432 of CAZWIA010000001.1, forward strand.
TTCCCGGAACCGGTGGCGCCGGCAATGAGCAAGTGCGGCATCTTGTCCAGCGCCACCACCACCGCTTCCCCGGACACGTCCCGGCCCAGCGGCAGGGACAGCGGAGAGGAGCTCTGCACAAATTCCGGACTGTCCTGGATCTCCCGGAGGTGCACGGTGGTCCGCTCCCGGTTGGGCATCTCTATGCCCACCAGGGACTTCCCGGGGATGGGCGCCTCAATGCGCAAGCTCTGCGCGGCCAGGGCCAGGGCCAGGTCGTCTTTCAAACTGCCGATCTTGCTGAGCTTCACCCCCTCCGCCGGCTGCAGCGTGAACTGCGTCACGGTGGGGCCGGGGCGGGCGTCCTTCACGGTCACATCTATGCCAAACTCTCCCAGCTTCTCCTCAATCAGCTTGGCCTGCTTCTTAAGCTCGTCGTCATCCACGGCTAGCACGGTCTCCGCGTCATCCAGGAGGTCAAAGCTGGGGAACGTCCACTCCTCGTACCGCGTGTCTTTCATCTCCAGAACGTCCTGGACCTTGCGCTTCACCGCCGTCTTGTCCTTGTCTTTCCCCACCTTGGCCCGGGCGAACGTGGGCCGCACGATGTTCAGCGCCGGCGCGTCCTGCTCCTCTTCCACCAGATCCTCTTCCTCATCCTCCGTCTCGTCTTCCTCCTCATCCTCCGCCATGCTCACGGCCGCGCCGCGCCGTCTGGCCGGCCGCTCCTGCGAATGGGGAGAGAGGAATGCGCGCAAGGACGCCGCCATGCCGGCCACATCCGGTTCAAACGATACGAAGAGTCCGATCAAAAACGCGCAGCTAAGCACGGCAAATCCCGCCGGCACGGACAGCCAGGCAACAAACGGCAGGCTGATGATCCAGCCCACGGCGCCCGCCAGTTCGTCCATCCGGTCGCCGATCTCCCGGATGGGCGCGGGGCTTCCCAGGACGCCGTAGAGGTGCATGAGCCCCAGGAAAGAGAGGCCCAGGAGCGTGAGGCCCACGGTCCGGTTGCGGATGAAGCGCCGATCCGGCGCCAGGATGGACACCAGCCCGGAGGCCAGGAAGTACAACGGCAGAATCAGGCTGTAGGCGCCAAAGAGCGCCGTGAGGACGCCGCGGACCCGGTCGCCCATGACTCCCGCCTGGCGCTGCAGGGCCAAAAGCAGTACCGCCGCCAGGCAGAGTTGCAGGACGCCCATGATGGCCGATCGCGTGCTGGATTTGAGATCCAGCGGCGGCGTGATCACCGCCTTCTTCCGCTTCTTGGGCATGGTCCCAAGTGTACTAGAGCGGCGGTAGAGAGCCAATCGTTATCGGGTGGCGGGGAGGGAAAACTCCGGATGTGGAAAGAAGAAATCCGACATGAGGGATGAAGCGATCATGTTGCCGCTCTGTTTGCCGGTCTGTTCACCGGGGGTTTAACCCGCGCAGCGGAAATCTCGGGAGCTTGCTCCCGAGTGCACGCTTCAAGGCTCTCGATTTAAACCCCCGGTTAACCGATCTTGGCGCCCAGTCAGGCGTACTTCCACTCCTCGCCTTCATCATCGTCGTCATCCACGTTCAACCTGAAATCCTTGGCAGTATTCCGGAAGCGCTGGACGTGTTGCACGATCAGGCTCCGTTGGCGACGCAGGAGAAGGAGCTGGCACAGCTGCGCCTGCAGCTGTCCGTTGCCGTTCTCCAGACAGCGGGAAACGACCGGCAAGCGGGCGGCCATGCGGCGGCAGGCGAGCCGCTGGCAGAGCTGCAGGAATTCCTGCGTATCGCGTTTGCGCGCTTCTTTACACCAGTTGATGAGTCCTTCCAGCACGCGGTCCCAGGAAAAGTATCCATGTTGATCGGACTCCACCTTGAGTGCACAGAGCCGTCCGTGAAGGTCTTCCGCCAGCCGCGCGTCGTCACAAGCTTGCCAGCTGTAGGCAAACGCACCATCTGGCTCTTCCCGCACCTCGAGCGTGAACTTTTTCATCAAGGCATGCAGCTCCTCCAGGAGCTCGCGAATGCGACCATTGAGTTCTGCGCGGATGACGGGTCGGTCCTCTTCCATGACAGGGTGATGATGGTACGCTCCCGGCGTCCACTTTCAACGTCTAGTCTGACCATCCTCCTCCTGGGCTCCACCGGCTACCTGGGAAGCCACGTGAAGGCGCGGTTTCCGGACGCGCTCACGCCCCGGGTGGACATCACCGATCGCGCAGCGGTGGCGGCAGCGCTTGAGTCACTGAAGCCGGACGTCGTCATCAACTGCGCGGGCAAGACGGGCCGGCCCAACGTGGACTGGTGCGAGGATCATAAGTTCGAAACTCTGTCAGTGAACGTGACAGGTGCGTTGGTCCTGCTGCAGGAGTGCGCAGCCCGTCACATCCGGCTGGTCCACTACGGTTCAGGGTGCATCTACGCCGGGGACAATCAAGGAAGGGGATGGAAAGAGGACGATCCGCCCAACTTCTACGGGAGCTTTTACTCCAGAACCAAGGCCTGGAGCGACCAGATGCTCCGCGAGTTCCCGGATGACGTGCTGAACCTGCGCCTGCGCATGCCGTTTGACGGGTCGGATCATCCGCGGAACCTCATCATGAAATTGTCTCAGTACCGGCGCGTGCTGGATGAGCCCAATTCCATCACGTCCATTCCGGAGTTAATCAATGTGACGGCGGAGCTGCTTGCGCGTGGCATCACCGGCACCTTCAACGTGGTGAACCCGGGGCCCATCAGCCCCTACCGGATCATGGAGCTCTATAAGGAGGTGGTGGATCCTGGTCATATGTTTGAACGGCTCACGGCCGATACCTTAGGAGAGGTTGCCAAGGCGCCGCGCAGTAACTGCATCCTCAATGGCCAGAAGCTTGCGTCGCTCGGCATCCGCCTGACGCCGGCGGAGGCGGCGGTGCGGGGGGCGCTCCTGGAAATTCGGTCGCGGAAGATCAGTTGATAATCGCTGCTATTTGGCAAATATATGTATTATATACGATAATTTGACATATATTTTTAAGTACATATAATGCGACCAATAAGAGTCCGTGACTCTGCCAAGCTCCTTCACAGCGTTGAGTGCAAACAGGGTGTGTGGCAATCTCCGCACCGAGGGCTCACAGAGCTCTGGTTGCGGAGATTCACATTATACCTACCCTAACCGGGCGGCCTCATGGTGGTCGAGATCTCTGAAAGGAGAAAACCATGACGGGGACCTTCGTATACCAGAACAACTATGACAGGGCCGACCTGTCGGCCCAACTCGTTAACCTGGAGCTCGAGTCCCACGACCCGGACTAGCTCCAAAGGCTCTTGGAGAGCCATGAGTGGTGCACCCCAAGGGTCTTGTCGAAAGACAAGATCCGAATCTACATTGGTCGCCAGAGCGACCCGATCGCCGTCTTAGAGGGAATGGCAGCGTACGTCGTCGAACCCGGGAACGACGACCACGCTGGCCGCCTGGAGGTCAAGACCTCCAGGTTGCTGATTGTCAGCAGAAGGAAATAGGGCGGGCCTTGGCCCGCTCAACGCACTCAACCAGAAGGAGCCAAGACCCCGGCCGCACGGCCGGGGTCTTTCATTGTGCCATTTTTCCTTCAGCTGTGCGGGTAGTCGTATTACACTCCGTTCATGGGAACGCGCAGCAGACTCGGGACCAGGAATACGGTGATGAAGCTCGCTGAGGTGCGTCCGGTCGTGCGCCGCATTGCGCGGGCGTATGGTATTCGCAATGTTCGCATTTTCGGCTCGTTCGCTCGTGGCGAGCAGGGCAAGAGAAGTGATATTGATCTGCTCATAGATCTGCCGGATGGAATGAGCCTGCTGGATCTTTCAGGCTTGAAGCTGGATCTAGAGGATGCGCTCAAGCGGAAAGTTGACGTTGTGCCGTCGCGTTCCATTAAGCCCGCGCTGCGGGATCGCATCCTGGCTGAAGCCCGTACCTTATGACCAAGGCAAAGCGCGATCCCCGGGTATACCTGACAGACATTCTTTCGGCGATCAACCGGATTCAAGAATACACGGCCGATGGCAAGGACGCGTTCTTTGAAGATGAGAAGACGCAGGACGCTGTTATCCGTCAGCTCTCTATTATTGGTGAAGCTGCGGCGAAGTTGCCACCTGCCATCAGGGCGGCTGATAATGACATTCCTTGGAAGGAAATCATTGGCATGCGCAATATCATCATCCATGACTACGCGGAGACGGATATATCAACAGTCTGGGTGGTAGTGGAACGGGATTTGCCTCATCTCCAAATGGCGGTGAACGCGTTGCTTGAACGGGAGGCAGCCTGAATGTGCAGCAGTACGTCATAGGTGATTGAGTCATTGCCGGGCGCACTGTTCCTCTTCGTGCTCCAGCCACGTCCTAGTCAAACAGTCGCATATGTTTTCTATTGCACTAATGCTTCCTGAAGCGTATAATTAGATCATCTAACTATTTGGGACAGTAACAATGATGAAGAACGTCATCGATCGCATCACGGAACTGATGGTGGAGTTCCCGCGCCTGATGCACCGGCGGATGGCTAAGGAATGCCGTGAGGAATCTAAGGTGAACATCCTCCAGATCCACGCGCTGGTGTTCCTGCGGGAGAACCAAGGCGCCACCATGTCGGCATTGGCAAGGGTCCTGCAGGTGTCGTCACCTTCCGCCACGTCCTTCGTAAACAGGTTGGTGAAGATGGGCTGGATAACGCGCGTCTCGGATCCGCAGAACCGCAAGCTGGTCCGCCTGCAGGTGACGCCGGTGGGTGAGAAGGCCCTGGCGGATAAGCTCCACGCGCGGAACCGGGTGATCGCCGGCATCCTGGTGGCCCTGGATGAGACGGAACGTCTGGAGTTCGAACGATTGCTCAAGAAAATTCTGACATCCGCTCGCGATAGCGTTACCATCTGACCCTTTCTCTCACCCGCATGCCCCTCCTCCAGCGCATCAAAGGCATCCCCTCGGTCCTGTGGCGCCACAAGTGGAAGACGCTTATAGCGCTCCTTGTGGGTGTTCCGGTGGCGTACGGCGCAGTGACGCTGTCCCGGCCCAAGCCGCCGGAGTACGTGACGGCGCAGGCGGAACGCGGGGACCTGGTGCAGACGGTGGAAGCCGTGGGCACGGTCTCATCCGATCGGGATCTGGAGCTCCAGTTCAAGAGTTCCGGCATTGTGGCCCAGGTACTGGTGAAGCAGGGCGACCAGGTGCGCCCCGGCCAGCGGCTGGCGGTGCTCCGCGCGGGGAGCATGGCGGCCGGGGTGGCGTCCGCCGCGGCCCAGGTGCGGGAGGCGGAGGCGCAGTTGCGCCTGCTCAGGGAGGGCAGCCGACCGGAGGACATTGCCGTCTCAGAGGCCAACGTCCAGAACAAGCGGGCGCTCCTGGCCGCCGCGCAGACCAGCCTCTCGGTCGCGGAGCAGGCCATTGACACGGCGGAGGAGAACCTGGACGCCCTCCGAACGGAGGCTAGGACCAAGCTCTCCGGCCAGGTGACCCTGGCGCTTGCAACCGTCAATGAGAAGCTCGCCCGCGTGGAGCAGGCGCTCCAGGCGATTGATGACGTCTTTGCCAACAACGACGTGCAGGACGCCATCATCAAGGACAAGCCCGGCGAGTACGACTCCCTGGAGAAGCAGCGGGAGGCCGCCCGCGCCGCTATCCAGGAGATCCGCGCCCTGCGTGTCCCGGCTGATTATGAAGGCGCGCTCCAGGCGCTCCTGAAGATCCGGGCGGGCGTGGTGCAGTCCGCCAACGTCCTGGATACCGCCTACCGCACCGTGGCCGCCCTGGAGCTCACCAGCTACCTCACCGCCTCCGGCCGGGAGACCTATAAGTCCACCCTGGCCAGTGAGAAGAACGCGGTCCTTGCCGCGCTCAGCGCGCTGGATTCCGCGGTCACGTCCCTGCAGGACGCATCCGCCGCCTATGACACCAAGATCGCGGCGCAGGAGGCGGCCATTGTCACGGCGCAGGGGCAGCGGGACAAGGCTGTGGCGGACATCCGCACGTACCAGGCATCCCTGGGGATTGATGAAGCGCAGCTGGCCCTCAAGCGCGCCGGCAGCCGCCAGGCGGAGATTGACGCCGCGGACGCGCGCGTGCGCCAGGCCAGAGCCGCGCTCGCCCGCGCCAGCGCGGATCTCTCAGATACCGTCATCACCGCGCCCGTGGCGGGCCAGGTCACCAAGGTGAACGTGAAGCCGGGGGAACTGGCGCCGATCGGCCCCGCCATCACGCTCTTGGGACAGAGCCCGCTCCGGGTAGAGATGTTCGTGTCGGAGATCGATGTGCCCAAGGTGAAGCTCAGCCAGAGCGGATCCATTGAACTGGACGCGTTCCGCGACCAGCCGTTTAGCCTGCGCGTGAGTGAGATAGAGACCGCGCCCACGGATGTCTCCGGGGTAGCCAAGTACAAGGTGACCTTGGACTTCAACGCGCTGGAAGAGGGCGTGAAGATCGGCATGACGGGAGACGCGGAGATCCAGACCGGCCGCCGGGACGATGTGATCAGCGTCCCGCTCCGCGCGGTTCTGCAGGACGGCGAGGGTAACCGCATCGTCCGTGTCCTGGAGAACAGCCGCGCCGTGGACCGGCCGGTCACGACCGGCATGGAGGGCGCGGGCGGCAACATCGAGATCGTGTCGGGGCTGAAGGAAGGGGAGACGGTCATTGTCCTGATTAAGAAGTAGGCGTTCGTCGATGATGCGACTGGGGTACAATGGCCAAATCCCAAGCACCAAATCCCAAATAAGTTCCAAACCAAAAACTAAAAACCATAAACCAAAAACTTCCGAATCCCCTCTCGACCAATCCCCTACTCGCATTCACTCGAATTGATGTCGCAATCCCCCGCTCCGCTCATCCAGACCCGCAAGCTCTGCAAGGCCTACGTGAACGACGACGTGGAGACGCCGGTGCTGTTCGACATTGACCTCACCATCCAGAAAGGCGAGTTTGTGGCGATCATGGGGCCGTCCGGTTCCGGCAAATCCACGCTGATGCACATTCTGGGATTCCTGGACAGCCACACGGGCGGCCAGTACCTGTTCCAGGGGCGGGAGTCCCAGGAGATGGACGACGATGCGCTGGCGCGTATCCGGGCCACACGCGTGAGCTTTGTGTTCCAGGCGTTCAACCTGCTGCCGCGCACCACGGTCCTGCAGAACGTGCTCCTGCCGCTTCTCTACCACCCCGCCATCCGGGAATCCGAGCGGCTGCCCCGGGCGCTCCGCGCGATCGAGCAGGTGGGTCTCACGCCGCGCAAGGACTACCTCTCAAGCCAGCTCTCCGGCGGACAGAAGCAGCGGGTGGCCATCGCGCGGGCGCTGGTGACGGATCCGGAAGTCATCTTCGCGGATGAGCCGACCGGGAACCTGGACTCCGCTTCCGGCGTTGCCGTCATGCAGGCGCTGCAGGACCTCAACGAGCGCGGGCACACCATCATCCTGGTCACGCATGAACTCACCACCGCCCAGCACGCCAAGCGGATCCTCCGCATCCGGGATGGACGGATCGTGGAGGATACGAACAGCTTCGCGCGGATCGTGGCAGGAGAGCGTGATGTGCTGAAATAGCTCGTTAGCTTTTTAGCTGCTTAGCTTCACTCGAACTCCTTCTCCCATGTATCCATCTCCTAACACCTCTGAAAGCTCATCAGCTAACAAACTAAAAAGCTAAGAAGCTCACAAGCTCGTCATTCATCCATCCTCAACGTGCTGCTCTCCGATCTGGCATCATCGGCCCTCCGCGGCGTCACCGCCAACATCGGCCGGTCGCTCTTGACCATGCTGGGGATCATCATCGGCGTGGGATCCGTGGTGCTCATGAGTTCGATCGGCGCCAGCATGGAAGGCGTGATCCTGGGCCAGATCAGCAGTCTTGGCGCGCGCAGCATGGTGATCTTCCCGGGTACCGAGGAGGGGAACCCGCTTGCCACCGGCTTTGATAGCCTGGTCCTGGAAGACGTGGAGGCGCTGCGGCAGCTGGGCACCATTGAGAGCGTTGCCCCCATGATCCTGGTGCCGGGAGTGGCCACCTACGGCAGCCAGAAGGCCAGTCCCCAGACGTTTGGCGTGACGGCGGAATTCTTCCAGAACCAGGACATCACCGCGGAGCGCGGGCGGCTGCTGGACGCGTCTGATGACGAGGGTGCGCGGTCCGTGGCGCTCCTGGGGCCGGATACGGCGGAGAAGCTCTTTGGCCAGGCGGACCCCATTGGCCAGCGCATCAAGGTGGGCGACCATCACTACACGGTGGTGGGTATCGCCAAGGCCCTGGGGTCCCAGTTCTTCCAGAACGCGGATGACCGCGTCTACGTCCCCTTCTCCGTGGCCCGCCAGGTGACCGGGCAGCGGTACGTGAACCAGGTGACCATGCTTGCCACCGGCGGGTTTGAGGAGGCGTTCTGGGACGTGCGGTCCCTCCTCCGCCAGCGTCATAGGATCAAGAACCCGGAGGACGATCAGAAGAAGGATGACTTCATCGTGCACTCGTCTGAGGAAGCCAGCGCCATCCTGGGCGGCGTGTCCCTGGGCCTCACGCTCTTCATCACCACCATCGCCGCCATCTCGCTCATCGTGGGCGGCATTGGCATCATGAACATCATGCTGGTGACGGTGAGCGAGCGGACGCAGGAGATCGGCCTGCGGAAGGCGCTTGGTGCGCGGAAGCGGGACATCCTCCGGCAGTTCCTGCTGGAGGCGGTGCTGCTCACCGTCATCGGCGGATGCATCGGCATGACGGGCGGCATCATGCTCGCCTACGCGGTGGCGCTGGTGGTCACGCGCCTGCTCTCCACCTACGCGTTCGCCGTGGCGCCGCTGTCCATCGTAGCCTCCTTCCTCATGGCGGCTGTCACCGGCATCGTGTTCGGATTATCCCCCGCCCGCCGGGCGGCGGCTCTCTCTCCCATGGAAGCGTTACGGTACGAATGATGATCCGGTAGAGGCGCCCTGTCAGGGCGCCTCTACCGGCATCCCCAATTGCATCATCCCATGCGCATCTCAGACCTCACATCCACGGCCGTATCGGGAATCACCGTCAACAGGAGCCGGTCGCTCCTGACCATGCTGGGGATCATCATCGGCGTGGCATCCGTGGTGCTCATGGTCAGCATGGGCCGCAGCTTCCAGAACTATGTGCTGAACCTGATCGCCGGCATTGGCACCAACACGGTGGACGTGTTCCCCACGGGCTTTGAGAAGTTTGGCGGGAACTTGGATTCCCTCACGCTGGAGGATTACGAGGCCGTCCGCCGGCTCCCCACCGTGGAGCGGGCCGTGCCCATCATCCTGGTGGGCAAACCTGTGCAGTACGGCCGGGAGAGCGTCTCCCCCATGGTCATGGGCACCCGCGCGGACATCTTCCGGAACTACGGCTTGGAACTCTCCCGCGGTCGCCTCTTGGACGACCGGGACGATGAGGGCGCCAAATCCGTGGCCGTCTTAGGCGCGCAGACGGCGGAGGACCTGTTTGGCAACCGCGACCCGCTGGGGGAGAACATCAAGGTGGGCGGGCAGACGTTCACGGTTGTGGGCGTGCTGCGGAGCCAGGGTTCGCTGCTCACGCAGGACTTAGACAGGCCCGTGTTCATCCCCTTCCGCGCGGCGCGCGCGCTGACCGGACAGAAACACCTCTCGTTCATGAACATGAAGGCGGTGGGGGATCCCGCTGTCGCGATCGATGACATCACGGCCCTCCTCCGGGAGCGCCACCGGATTGAGAACCCGGCGGACGATCCCGATCAGGATGACTTCCGCGCCCGCAGCGGCGAGCAGATCTCCCAGATCGTAGGCACCGTCACACTGGGTCTCACGGTCTTTTTGGGCCTTGTGGCCGCCATCTCCCTGCTCGTTGGCGGCATTGGCATCATGAACATCATGCTGGTGTCCGTGACGGAACGCACCCGGGAGATCGGCCTGCGCAAGGCCGTGGGCGCGCGCCGGCGGGATATCCTCCTGCAGTTCCTGCTGGAGGCGGTCTCCCTCACGTTCTCCGGCGGGATCATCGGGCTGGTGCTCGGCATCAGCGCGGGCTGGTTCCTCTCCCGCATCGCGGACCGCGTGCTGGGCGGCTTTGCCTTCAGTCTCTCCATCCCCGGCGTCCTCCTGGCCGTGGGGATGGCGGTGGGCGTGGGCCTCCTCTTTGGCATCTATCCGGCCAAGCGGGCCGCAGAATTATCTCCCATGGAGGCGCTGAGGTATGAATAGCAAAAAGCCGATCAGTCCGGTGAGGAACTGATCGGCGGGGTTCGCTCCTGTGGCTAGAGGGTCACGGGGAGACGCAGGACGGACGTGATGGGATGTGCACAGTCATGTGATTGTTGATCACGCAGACGACTGCGCGGTAGGTGACGGTCTTCCCTCTGGCGCGATGCAGCAGCAGGAAGAGCCACCAGAAGTGGCCGAGCAGGAGACTTACCGTCCGGCTCTGTGCCACTCGATCGTTTCCAGCCCGTAGCGTGCGGGTGAGATACGTCTGGCTGTTCCAGAAGTTGAGACAGAGTTCCTTCTGTCGCACGGGGACACGGATGTAGCACTCGGCGGCTTCGCCATCGTGCAGGCCCAGCTCTCTGAGCTGGCCCATGAGATGAGGTTTGCCCTCAACGCGAGCCATCGTGCTGCTTCTCCCGCGCCAGGACGGCGCACTCAAGACAAGAAGTGGGTTCAAAGGAGCGAACCGTCCCACGCTACGGCATTTCAGCCTGGATGCAAGGGTGATCCATGGCTTCTCTGAAAACGCTGTTTGATCGATCAAACGGTGGCAGCACAAAGAATCCCCCGTCCTGCAGGACAGGACGGGGGTGGGCTCAGGACACGGGCCTGAGGCCGGTGGGCTGGTCCTTCAGGAAGGCCAGGAGCTCGTGGAGCTCGGCCAGGATGCCGTTCGTCTGGGCCAGCCGCTTCCGGTCGAACTCCGGATCGTCGTTCTCAAGCATGGTCTGCTCCGGCGGGTGGATGTACGGGACATCCACGGACACCACGCGCAGCCCCTGCGCCAGGGCGCGGACCACCGGGAAGAAGAGCGCCGCAGAGTAGCCGATCGGACGGATGACCTGCTGCCACTCCGTACCGGGGGGATCCGCGGAAAACTCCCACCGCTGCATGAAGGGCGGGTACGCGCGCCGGTTGAACAAGCGGGGACCAAAGAACATGTCCAGGTTGAACTTGTCGGTCCAGTAGCCGGCCTTGCGGAGCGCCGCGCAGAACGCGGCGTTGGAAGCCAGCTCGGAGCCGGCCTGGAACGGCGGCAGGGACTTGATCCCCGCCTTGCAGCGGGCCGGGATGACCACGTCCGCCTTGCCTTCCAGGATGGGACGGGCGGCCATCTCCACGCAGCCGTCCCTGACCATGGAGACCTTCTCCGCCTCTAGGCGGGCAAAGACCTCCACCTCCCGGTTATCGTGCAGCAGGCGGTAGCCTTGCTGCCGCCCGTTGCTCATCCCCTTCTCCTCCTGTCGGACGTAGGGGATGCCGGCCGCGGTGAGCTGGTCCAGGAAGTCCTGGTGGCTCCCACCGTCCACCACCGCCAGGTGGTAGCCGCGCTCCTTGGCCGCCGTGAGCATCTGGATGGCCAGGCGGCTGCGGACGGTGTCATTGGGTCCGTACCACGTGTCCGTAGTGAGACCGATCGGATTGCTAGCCACGCGTTGGCTCCTTTCCTGACAAGAAGCGATCCGCTGAACTGTTCAGCGTTACATCTAAAATAGAACAGGATTTACAAATATGCAATATAATTGTGAAAGACAAAAAAGCGGCAGGGACGGATCCCTGCCGCGATGATCTACCGGTAGTTCTCATCCAGAATGAGCTCTCCTTCCGGAGAGTCCGCAGCTCCTTGAGGGAAGGAACGGCGGAGACGCCCTT
>CAZWIA010000002.1:0-75512 GCA_964633955.1 uncultured Candidatus Peribacteria bacterium
TACGCTTTCTTTAAAGGATGGCTGCTTCTAAGCCAACCTCCTGGTTGTCGATGCACCGACACTTCCTTTGCCACTGAACGGTATCTTGGGGACCTTAGCCAATGGTGAGGGCTCTTCCCCTTTCGACGATGGCACTTTGCTGTCACCGTCTCACTCCCATTCCCTTTAAGGCGGGTATTCGGAGTTTGTCAGGATTTGGTAGGTCGAGGTGACCCCCGCATCCAAACAGTAGCTCTACCCCCCGCTGTGCGGAATGAGGCTGCCCCTAAAGGCATTTCGAAGAGAACCAGCTATCTCCGGGTTCGATAAGCTTTTCACTCCAACCCACAAGTCATCCCAACGACTTGCGACTCGTTATGGTTCGGGCCTCCATCCGCCTTTCGGCGGACTTCACCCTGCTCATGGGTAGCTCACCCGGTTTCGGGTCTACTGCCAGCGACTTAGACGCCCTGTTCGGACTCGCTTTCGCTCCGGCTCCGGCGGATCAGTGCCTTAGCCATGCCACTGACAAGTAACTCGTTGGCTCATAATGCAAAAGGATCGCCGTCACCCGGAGTCGCTCCTGGCTTCGAGAACCGCATCCATCGTCGTCACAAGTCCGTAAGAAGTGGTCAGTGATGAGTGGTAAGTGATGAGCTTAGAAGCTGACCACTGACCACTAGCCACTTATCACTTGTAACGAACGAGGAATACTGACGGAAACGCCTCCTGAAACCAAAAGTGACTCCAGGCTCCGACTTCTTGTACGCAACACATTTCAGAGACTATTTCATCCCCCTTCCGGGGTGCTTTTCACCTTTCCCTCACGGTACTATCCGCTATTGATCTCCGCATCTGTTTAGCCTTGGATGGTGGTCCACCCAGCTTCAGGCCGGATTACACGTGTCCGACCCTACTCAGGAATCCTCTACCGTGTCATACGCTTTCGCTTACGGGACTATCACCCTCTCTGGTCGGCCTTTCCAGGCACGTTCTTCTAGCGAATGACAATCGGATGTTGAGGTCCTACAACCCCTGGGGTCGCTCCTGGCTTCGGGAACCGCTTCTGTCGTTCTCCGTATCCGCACCAAGACATGAGACTTAGGCCGTGAGCGTTGAGCGCGGAATTACTTCCATGCTCATGTCTCAAAGCTCATAGCTCACAGCTTGGCTTGGACTGGAATACCCACAGTGACGTTTCCTGAATCCACAAGTGACCCCAGGTTTGGGCTGTTCCCGGTTCGCTCGCCACTACTACGGGAATCTCATATGATTTCTCTTCCCCCGGTACTGAGATGTTTCAGTTCCCAGGGTGACCTCCCGGCCTCGCTTCTGATTTCTGGCGGGAGAGATGCCGTGAAGGCATTCTCCGGAGAAGCTTTGAGACTTGAGCGATGAGCTTTGAGCGCGGAATTTCTTCCATACTCAAGTCTCACATCTCATAGCTCACAGCTTTTCGTTTGAAACCAAAAGTGAGACCGGGTCCTAGGACATAACTCCTAGGGGGTTTCCCCATTCGGATATCTACGGCTGGTAGCGCCTGCCTAGCGGCTCACCGTAGCTTTTCGCAGCTGGCCACGTCCTTCATCGGAATGCGGAGTCGAGGCATCCATGTGTTGCGATGAGTAACATTCTTCCCCCACGTCATCCGAGGACGACGTGGTTACTGTTCATGTGCTACAACCTGAATACAGATTGCGGCACGAACATGGGACATTCGATAAAACTTCACTTCAACTATTCTGATTCTTTGGTGCCGATGCTTTCAACGAGCATGGGGCGACGTCCCGTCTCGCTTCGTTCGCTTGCGCGAGGTCGGCGGAGACAGTCGGCGCAATCTTCCTGGGCCAGCGGCCTAAAAAATTGCGAGTGAGGGACGCTCACCCGCAGAATTCGTGATTCCTAGAACGAATCCTACGGGTGGTCGCGCGTCACCATAGAGCGGGCAAGAGTCTAAACTAATCCATGGGAGGGTCAAGGATAATTCCTGAGAAAATTGACGGATGTTCCGGCCATTTGCACTTGATCGGGAAACCCGCAATCCGGCCTTGTTTGAGTAGATAATTATGCGATAATTTGCATGTTCGCCAAGGGGCGAACTGGGTCGTTCCAAACCATCAAAACGGAGGATTGAACCATCATGCTCTTCTACCATGGTGAACTGCGGGCGAGGATCCGAATTCGCATCTTCGATGCGATTGACGGACGCTCCTCACTGGAATTCGATGGCAGCGCCAAGCTGCCCCCTGGAAGCTACATCGTTCTCTGCGAGAATTGCGGTGATTGCACCGTGAAGCTGATGATTGCAACCTCTCACATGCAAAGAACGATGAAGATCGCCAGTGGCAATCAGGCACGACGAACACTTGTCATCAAAGAAGGAGATCGGTCGATTGCTGTCAGCTTCGTGGCCATGCCGAGCATGAAGATCAAGATCACCCGATAACCCCACACTGCTGAAGGGCTCCCAGCGCAAGGGGCGACCCCCGCCGCACGTCATAGACGTGCGGCTTTTTTTGGGATGCGATGCTCGTCCTGGTAGGCAGGGAATGAATTCCCTGCCTACCACGATGGCGCTCGAACAGGAAAGTTAACCGGAGGTTGAAACCCTCGGTTAACCTGCCCGCTTATGAAAAGCGGCAGCGAAGCTAGCCCCCGAATGCATTCGGGGGCTAGCTTGATTGCTATCCACTGATCACTGACCACTAACCACTCTCAATCGTCCATCGCCGCCTCCTCAGAGACCGCGTCCTCCATCTCCTCCTTGGCGGACTCACCGAAGGCATCCACCTCCGCGCCTTCCTCGATGCCGGCGACGATCTGTCCCTCGGGCTCGTCGGACACGGCCGTCATCTCCTCAATCTGCCCCAGCTCGCCCACCATCTCCGCGGCCTCCTCCGCCGCCGTAGCGCGGGAGGAGAGCTCCACCTTCTCCACTTCTCCCTCTTCAATCGTCACCCGCTCCTCCGGCGCCACGGTCTCCTTGAATTTCAGGAGTTCGACTTTTAAGCCGAGAGCCTGCAGTTCCTTCACGAGCACGTTGAAAGATTCCGGGATACTGGGCCGCTTGATGGACTCGCCCTTCACGATGGACTCATACGCGCGGGAGCGGCCCACCACGTCGTCGGACTTGATGGTGAGCATCTCCTGCAGCGTGTAGGCGGCGCCGTACGCCTCCAGGGCCCACACCTCCATCTCCCCAAAGCGCTGGCCGCCGTGCTGCGCCTTGCCGCCCAAGGGCTGCTGCGTGACAAGCGAGTACGGCCCCACGGAACGCGCGTGGATCTTGTCCTCCACCAAGTGCAGCAGCTTCAGCATGTACACGATGCCGACCGTGGTCTGATGGGCGAATTTCTCCCCGGTGCGGCCGTCAAACAGCTGCACCTTGCCCGTCCGGGGCAGGCCGGACTGCTCCAGAAAATCCCCAATCTGGTCCGTGGTGATGCCATTCAGCGCAGGAGTTGCGATCTTGATCCCCAGCGCCTGGCACGCCCAGCCCAGGTGCGTCTCCAGGATCTGCCCGATGTTCATGCGGGAGGTCACGCCCAGCGGGTTCAGGATGATGTCCACGTGCGTGCCGTCCGCCAGGAACGGCATGTCCTCTTTTGGCACCACGCGAGCCACCACGCCCTTGTTGCCGTGGCGGCCGGCCATCTTGTCTCCCACCTGGATCTTGCGGGTTTGCGCCACGAACACCTTGATCTGCTTGAGCACGCCCGTGGGCAGCTCATCGCCTTCGGCGCGATCGAACACGTGCACGTCCACCACCTTGCCGCCGGCGCCGCCGGGGAGCCGCAAAGAGGAGTCCTTCACGTCCTTGGCCTTGTCGCCAAAGATCGCCTGCAGGAGCCGTTCCTCCGGCGTGAGTTCCGTCTCGCCCTTGGGCGTGATCTTGCCCACCAGGATGTCTCCCTCATGCACCGTGGCGCCAATGCGCACGATGCCGTCCAGGCCCAAGTCCTTCAGCTTGGCCTCCCCTACATTGGGAATGTCCCGCGTGACGATCTCCGGTCCCAGTTTGGTGTCCCGGACATCGGTGATGTAGCTCTCGATGTGAATGGAGTCAAAGGCGCCCCCCTGCACCACGCGATCGGAGATGATGACTGCGTCCTCAAAGTTGTACCCCTCCCAGGACATGTAGGCCACCAGCAGGTTGCGGCCCAGCGCCAGCTCCCCGTGCTCCACGGAGGCGCCGTCCGCCAGCGGCTGGCCGCGCTTCACATGGTCGCCCTTGCGGACTACGGGCCGCATGTGAAAGCACGTTCCCTGGTTGGTGCGGACAAAGGTGGCAAGCCGGTAGGTCCGCTTGCGACCGGACCGGTAGACCACCGCGATCTCGGTCGCATCCGCGGCCGTGACTTCCCCCTCCTCTTCCGCCAAGAGCGCATGGCCGGACGCGCGAGCGGCCAGGCCTTCAATGCCCGTACCCACCACCGGCGACTGGGGCCTTATGAGCGGCACCGCCTGGCGTTGCATGTTGGTTCCCATGGACGCGCGGGTGTTGTCATCGTGCTCCAGGAACGGGATGAGCGACGTGGAGATACTCAGGATCTGCCGCGGCGACACGTCCACGTGGGTCACGTCCCGCACGTGGGCCAGGGTTGGCTCGCCCAGCTTCCGGGAGGAGACGCGGGTCACCGTGAATTCACCCAGCGCGTTGAGGTTGTCCTCCGCCTGCGCGATGGTCATGTGGCGCTCCGCTTCCGCATCCACGTACACCACCTTGCCCGTCACGTACGCCCGCACCGGCACGTCCTTCACTCCTTCCTTCTTGAGCAGGGAAACAATCTTGCGCGCCTCGTCCTTGCGCTCCACCGCTTCCCCCTCCTTGGCCACAATCTTCCGCCCCTCCTTCACCGTCACGTCCAGGATCCGACCGAGAAGCTTGTCCGGATCCAGGGCCACCGAGTGCTTCACCTCCCGGTACGGCGTCTCCAGGAACCCGTACTCGTTCACCCGGGAGAAGCCGGCCAGATGGACTACCAAGCCGATGTTGGGCCCTTCCGGCGTAGCGATGGGGCAGATCCGGCCGAAGTGGCTGGTATGCACGTCACGGACATCAAAGGACGCCCGCTCACGCGAGAGGCCGCCGGGGCCCATGGCGGAGAGGCGGCGCTTGTGCGCCAGTTCTGAGAGCGGGTTGGTCTGGTCCATGAACTGGGAGAGCTGCGAGCTGGCAAAGAACTCCCGCATGGCCGCCGTGATGGGCCGGCAGTTGATGAGCTGGGTGGGTGTGACGGTCTCCAGGTCCATCACCGTCATGCGGTCCTTCACAATGCGCTCGGTGCGCACAAGGCCCACGCGGTACTTGTTCTGCACCAGCTCACCCACGGAACGGACACGGCGGTTACTGAGGTGGTCAATGTCATCCGCCACCCCGTTGCCGTTATTGAGGTTGATGAGCTCCCGCAGGATCTCCACAAAGTCCTTCACCTGGAACACGCGGTGCGCCTCATCGGACGGCGTGGTGATGTTAAACCGCCGGTTCAGCTTATAGCGGGCAATGGAGCCCATGTCGTACTTCTTGAAGTCGAAGAACAGGCTATCAATCAGCTGCTTGGCGTTCTCCGGCGTGGCCAGGTCTCCCGGCCGGATCTTGCGGTAGATGCTCTGGTACGCCTCCTCCACGGACTGGATGGGATCCTTCTCCAGGGTCTTCCCGATGTAGTCATTCTCCGCATCCGTCACGTCCTTGAAGAGCTCCAAGATGTCCGCGTCCGTGGGATAGCCCATGACGCGCAGGAGCTGGGTGATGGGAATCTTGCGCTTGCGATCGATCTTGCAGGAGATGAGCCCCCGGCGGTCCGTCTCCACCTCCAGCCACACGCCGCGCTTAGGGATGATCTTGGCGGCGTGGTAGCGCGGGTGGTCCGGCATCTTGCTGAAGAACACGCCCGGGGAACGCACCAGCTGGTGCACCACCACGCGCTCAATCCCGTCCACTACAAACGTGCCATGCTCCGTCATGAGCGGGATGGAACCCAGGAAGACATCCTGCTCTTTGATCTCTCCCGTCTCCTTGTTGATAAGCTGCACGTAGCCCTTCATGGCCGCCTCAAAGGAGAGGTTCCGGCGGCGGCAGGTCTCAGGATCGTACTTGGGGGGATCAAAGGTGTGGCCCAGGATCCGCAGTTCCATCTTCTTGCCGGAGAAGTCCGTGATAGGGCTAATCTCCTCCAGGAGTTCCTTGAGGCCTTCCGTGAGGAACCACTGGTAGCTCAGGATCTGCATCTCTATGAGAGAGGGCACGCTGGCCAGGGCCTCATCTTCCACCAAGGTCACGCGGGAGAGCTCCACCTTCCTCGGCTGCAAGTGAGCGGGCAGGGAGCCAAAGACGGACGGCGCGCGGTCCCGCGCGGGGACGATGTGCGGGATGAGCGGCGGCAACACCGCCTCCTCCACGTGCAGCTGGTAGCCCTTGGCGGTAGAGGACCGCTTGGTCTCTGGCTTCTTTGTGGGCGCTTTCTTCACGGCCTCCGGCTTCTTGCCTGCCTGCCGAGCAGACTGGGCGGCAGCAGCGGACTTCTTCACCGGCTTCTTGGACGGCATGAGAGAAGGGGGGAAAGTGGCTTCCTAACGCGGCGAACGGGACGCCACGCCGAAAGGGGAACCGGGCCCCGGCACTCAAGACACAAGCGGAAGTCCGCCGGGAAATCGTGGGTAGTGTACGGGGTTTTGGGCGTGGGTCAACGAATTCCGGTGGAACTCCCTTTCCGACTGGTGCGGCTCGCAGCCGTGTTCCACCCTGAGATGGAACGCCGTTCTGACCAGCTGAAGGACTCAGGATGACAGGCCTTGGTCATACCTTCTCTGGACTTCCCTCCAATTGACGACATTCCACCAGGCCTTGATGTAGTCCGGTCGGCGGTTCTGGTAGTGGAGGTAATACGCGTGCTCCCAGACGTCGATTCCCAGAATTGGAGTCTTCCCCTCCATCAAGGGCGAATCCTGGTTAGGCGTGGAAACGACTTCCAGTGTTCCGCCATGGACGACCAGCCACGCCCAGCCGGAGCCGAAGCGTCCAGTGGCCGCGTCCGTGAACTTCTCCTGGAACGCAGCGAACGAACCGAATGTCCCATCAAGAGCCGCCTTCAGGCTGCCCGTCGGCTCGCCACCAGCGCCGGGCGCCATGACGGCCCAAAACAGCGAGTGGTTGGCGTGCCCGCCGGCGTTATTGCGGAGCATCGTCTTCTTCTCCGTCACCGGGAATTGGTCGATCTTCCGGACCACTTCTTCGATCGGCCAATCCGCCCACTCCGTCCCCTCCAGCGCGGCGTTGGCCTTGTCTACGTAGGCCTGATGGTGCTTCCGGTGGTGGATATCCATCGTCCTGGCATCGATGTGCGGCTCCAGGGCGTCATAGGCGTAGGGGAGGACGGGGAGGGTGAAGGGCATAGAGCGGGTGGAAGAATCGCCATAATCGTACATGTAAGACGTAGGAGGTGCATGGGGAATTACGATGTAGGAATCATGAATTATGCTTTGGGAATGGCGTATGAGCCATAATTCCTAATTCACCACTCATGATTCATACTGTCTGTGAATGCCTATTCGCCGCCTCACCGCCGACCGCGATCTGGCCGCCTACGACGCCTGGGTGAAGGCCCACCCGCAAGGTTCGCTCTGGCAGTCGCTCGAATGGAAGCGGTACCAAGAGGCGCTGGGACGGGAGGTGCGGATCTATAGTGGCGAGGGCGGAGGGGAGATCCGCGCGAGCGCGCTCGTGGTGATAGACCGGACCACGGGCGGCCTGTGCATGTGGGAGATTCCAAGAGGACCGCTTGGAGCGGTTAGTGGTCAGGAGTCAGTGATCAACTTGCTAGAGGTAGTTGTGAGTGATGCGAAAAAAGACCGTTGCCTCTCTCTTTTTCTCTCGCCAGCAACCCAACTGACCACTGACCACTCACCACTGGCCACCCCGTCCTCCCGTCACCAACAGCCCGAGGCCACCATCCTGCTGGACCTGACGCTCACAGACGAGCAGCTCCTGGCGCAAATGCACCCAAAGGCCCGCTACAATATCCGCCTGGCTCAGCGGAAGGGCGTAGGCGTGCGGCAGTCCGGTGATGCGAACGCGTTCTTCCAACTCATGAAACGGACAGCGGAGCGGGACGGCTTCACTCACTTGGCTGCGCGATCGTACGAGGCGTTCCTCACGCAGCTCCCCGGGGCCTTTCTCTTCCTGGCCTACGCACCGGGAACGGAAGAGCCGGTCGCGGGGCTCCTGGGCGTCATGTGGAACAAGATAGGCATTTACTACTACGGCGGGTCCGATCACCAGCATCGCGCTCTCCAGGCTCCGTCCCTGCTGCAATGGCACGCCATGCGGCTGTGTCGGGAAGGGGGATGCCGGACGTACGACCTGTTCGGGATCGCCCCACCAGTGACCAGTGGTCAGGAGCCAGTGATGAGCAAGAACAAAGATTCGATATTCGATATTCAACATTCGACATTCGATGCCAAACATCCCTGGGCCAGCGTGACGGACTTCAAGCGGAAGTTTGGCGGGACCATAATCACCTATCCGCCGGAACGGCAGATCGTCCTGCGGCCGGTGACGCATGCGCTGCTGAAGGTGAAGCGGATGCTCGTCGGCTGATCCTCCGAACACCCTCACCCCCACCCCCTCTCCCCAGGGGAGAGGGGTGGTCCGCCTCAGGCGGACCGGGGAGAGGGCGGCACCAGGCCAATGCACACACATCACAAAAGGCCCCGCTCCGGTTTCCCGGAGGGGGCCTTCTGCTTTAGGAGAACGCTTGCCGTTCCCACGCTAGGCAATTAGCTCTGGTAGCTGGTGGAGTTGACGGAGGTCTCCGGGTACTCGACCCAGTAGAACCGAGCCGTCGTAGCAGCAGCATTGTCCTTGTCTACCCAGGCGAAGTGGCTCGTCGCAGCTCCGTACGTTGTATAGGAGAGCTGACTGAAGTTCTGGAGAGACACCTGGAGGGTGGACGTGTTAGCACCCACAACATCAGCATTCGTGATGTTGCCCTGGAGCACAAACGTAGCATCCGTTCCCGGATCAATAGCTGTATCAACCGTGCTGGAGAGCAGGCTGTTGCAAGCTACCAGGAACGAGCCGGACTGCGAACCTCCGATGGCTGTTCCCGACGTATTGATCGCAGAACAGCTAGATGTCACAGAGGCATTGGCCTTGTTGAAGAACTTGAAGGCCGTCGTATCCAGCGCCACGTTAGTGGCATTCACATTGAAGATCACACCAGAGAGCGTCACCTTGTTGAGCCCGTTCTGGCTGTTGCTGTTGGGGTAGGCCGCAATCTTGAACTGACCGATGTCCCGGATGCCCGTCGGCACGTTGGTGCCGTTGGCGTCTGGATTGGCGTTCGTGATGCTCTGGATCTTGCTCAGCACGGACACGTGCTTGGTACCAACAATGTGGGCATTGGTGGCAGTGGCAGACGTGCGGCCGATGAAGATCTCGCCGTTAGCGGTGCTGTCGCCGCTGTTGGCGGTCAGCGTGTTGCTGGACTGATCACCGCGGGCGCGGACGGCGCCGGAACCCGTGGTGTTGTTCGCTACAGCCTGCTTGTTCAGGAAGAGCGCGATGGTCTCAGACGTTGCGCCTTCCACATCCGTCTTCATGCGCGGGCGGATGAGCACGTCCACTTCCTGGCCCTTGGGGACCACGAGCTGGCGGCTCTCCATCTGCGCACAGAAAGCTGTGGTGGAGGTGTTGCTGGTACCACCGTCAGGGTTGTTGCCCAGCGTATCGTCCGATCCACAAGCACCGACAGTCGCGGTTGCGAACGCGGTGGAAGCTCCATCCTTGTAGAGCTCCAGGCGGTCGATGGACGTAGCCGTGGAACCGGAGGAGTTGATCTGCAGGTCCGTGACATCCACGTCCTCGTACTCCGCGCGGAACTGCACGCGGATGACAGGATCACCCAGCGCGCCACCAAGGAGCTGGCGGTTGCGGATGGGCGTGGTGTCCGCAGAGACGTACAGGTTCCCCTGGTCAACCAGCACGTAGTTCTTGCTGACTGCCGTGGTCACCGTGATGTCACACGTGCTGGAGCAAGTACTGTCCGTCTTGATGCCGGAGAGGGAAGAACCGGTGTCCTCTTCCTGGGCCTCAACGTAGTCGGTGTCGCCGATGGAGAAGCCGAGGCTCAGGTCGTTATTGGTGAGGTTGGACACAATGTCCGCATGGACCTCGAAGATCACGCTCTTCTCCTTCTCAATGACGTATCCACCGTTCTTCAGCTTGTTGAAGGCGATCTTGCTGGAAGCCGGTGCCACGCCGGAGTGCAGGGCGGTGTCCACAGCGGAGTCACCGTCCGTGTCTACCCACAGCGTGTAGTTCTGAGCGTTGTTGAGCGAACCGGAACCGAAGTCATTCCCCGTGCCGTCCACGGTGTCGAACGTGAAGCGGGTCACGCGGATGTCATCGGACTCGCCGGCGCGAACCTCAAAGCGGTTGAGCGTGAGGTTCTTGGTGTTCCGCACCGCCGTGTCGGTCGTGCCCAGGGACTTGAGAGCCACCGTGAGCGTGGGCGAAGCGATGCGATGGAAGTTAGCGGACAGCACGCCGCGCGGGCGGACGTCCGTCACGGACTCACCGGAGGAGATCCCCTCAATCACCATCTGATAGCTGGTGGAACTGGAGAGGCCGCCGCCAATGGAACAGGCCGTGGAGTTGGTAGTGTTCCCGGAGAGCAGCGTGGGCTCGCCGCAGATGTGCACGCGGAACTCGTTGCCGCTCTTGGGGTTACTGGAAGAACCGTTGTTGATGAAGTCCGCACGGATCTCGTACGTGCCGTCCTTGGTGAGCGTCAGGTCATCCACGCGGTACCACTGGTATGTACCCAGAGCGGCTGAGGCGCCAGCATCCGTGCCGCCGGTGAGGCGGGTGGCGGAGATGGAGCGGCCGGTCTTGGTATCGCGCAGCTTCACGTTCTCCAGCACCTCCGCGACCGTGTCGTACGTGGCGTCGGAGTTCACCAGGCTGCCGCCGGACGAGGTCTGACCCTCGATGGCGAAGAACAAGTTCTCGATGTTCACCGAGTCGCCGCCGCCAAGCTCGAACTTCACGTTGGCGAGCACGGCGTCATCCGTGTCGCGCGTGTAGGAGCGCTGCACGGGGCCATCCAGCTGGATGGTGAACTGACCGGCGTCGATCGTCACCGTGTCCGCCGAGGGGCTGGACGCGATGGAGACCTGGGAACCGTACAGCTGGCCGTTCACGCCGTAGCCGTACAGGGAGCCGACCGTGAAGATGTCGGACGTCTCCTCAAAGCGCAGGATCACCGTGTCGCCGGCGCCGCCCACCACGTCACCGATCACCTCCAGAGTGATCTTATCACCCTGCTTGATGACCAGCGGCGGATCAAAGACGAACGTGGCGTGGTCGTCCTGCATGGAAGCGACCGTGTTGGAGATCACGGTGTTGTCCGTGCGGCGGATCTTGAGATCCGTCACGTCGCCATCGGAGGCGGAACCGTTGTTCTCCACCGTGACGCTGTAGACGGTCTGGTCCTCCACGGAGTCCGCGGAGAGCTCAAACCGGCCGAGCGGGGTGTCCCCCTCGCCCACCTTCACCTGGTCCGGAGACACGGTGCGGTAGGTGGCCGTCAGGCGGCCGCTGGTCACAGCGGCGAGCTTGAACGTATTGCCCCGGAGCGGGAAGTTGCCATCCACGCTCTTGGCGTTGGAAGCCACGTCGGAGGGAAGCTCGACCACCAGGTTGTGCTCGCCGGAGACCGTAGCCGTGGAGCTGAAATCAGCCACCACATCCAGGGTCACCGTCTCACACTTCTTCACGACCAGCGGAGAGGTGAAGCGCACATCGGCCGTCTGATCCTCGGAGTCGATCGTCCGCTTGCGGGACTTGCGGGCCCCGTCCACGGCTACATACACACCGTCGATGTCCGTGGTGGCACCGAAGCCCTCATGGAGCACCGTGACGTTGTCGATCTCGACATCATCATCACAGGAAGCCTTGAGATCTAGGGACAGCATGGCCACGCCGTTGGCGCCCCTTGGCACCGTGTCGGCCACCGGGTTGGTGGAAGCCAGGCTCATCTCCAGGGTGCCGTCACCCAGGACGCGCTCCTCAAAGCCCGCGAACTCGGCGGAATCCGAGATCTCATCGCCGTCGGCGGTCATGACGCCGTCCACGGTAACCGTGAAGGTCTCGTCGGCCGCAAGCTCACCGTCAACGGTGAGGCGGACGACCATATCCTCCACCAGCTCCGCCGCCGTGACATCCAGATCGGAGTCGCCGGCAACGGTGTAGTTGGCCACGTCCTCAGCGGAGTCCTGGTCCACCGCGACCGTGAACTCCACCTCGACAGTCTCGAGATCCGTCGCAGTGGCGGAGTCGATACCGGCCTCGGTGGGCTCGCCGCCAATGCTGCAGTCCACGCCGTAGGTCAGGCCCTGATCCACACGGTGGAGCATGACTACCATTTCAGCGCGGTTCATGTTGTCACTGGGGCGGACCCGGCCCGTGGAATCGTCACCCTGCAGGACGCAGTGGTCGGCAGCGGTCTGGATGGAATCCGTGTACCACTGGCCGGACGGGTTATCCACGAACTGGGGCGCGTCGCCGGTCGCCTCAAGGGCGAAGGCGCGCACAATGAGGGCGGCGGCCTCAGCGCGGTTGATGTTCGCGCCGGGGCGGGCGTAGCAGGGCTTGGAACCGATGCAGTTCCCGTCGCCCTTCACCCAGCCCTCCTTGGCAGCCTCCTCCATGTAGTTGTAGTACCAAGCGCTGGCGGCAACGTCCGTGAACGTGGGCGTGGCCGGAGGCGTGGAGAGGACGCCGCCGTTGAGCTCAACGACGAGCTTGATGAACTCCGCGCGGTTGGCGAGTTCGCCGCCGCGGAAGCGGGTCTGCGTGGCATCCAGGTAGCCGGCGTCCGTGAACGCATCAACGGCTTCCCCGTACCACACGCCGGAGGGGACATCGGAGTAGGCGGCAATGACGCTCCCGATCTGGGTAAGCGTGATGGCCGCAGCCGATACCCCCGCCAGGACCTTCTTAAAGGAAAGATCCATAGGGATGGTTTGAAGAAGAAATAAAGCAGTGGAAGTTGCTGTGAGTGGGAGTGTGAACCCCGTGTCTCCGCGTGAGGAGCGCGGTCGTGTAGTGGGTGGGTGAGCATCTGAGCGCGTACGCTAGTGACGCTCGCCTCCTTAAATATAAAGAGTCACACGAGGGCGCCGACACCGTCTCCGGTCCGTGGCGGGGCCACGGCATCGCCGGGGAGTCAGGGGTGTGTCGCACGGTCCGCCTCAGGCGGACGTGAATCTCGTCATCCTGGTCATCGTCGGATTCATCCAACGTGACGCGCGGACTGGCGAGTGCCGAAATGACAACGAACAGCGCTGACCGCGCTCTCCTTCTTCAACGGAGCGGATCACCGTGGATCCTACAAAGGCCCAGGGGGACCAGCAAGCGCCGTGGAGAACTCGGCAGCCCAGGAAACGCGGTGGTCCGGAGCGCGTTACACGGTCCGGCAGGCGGATTCCCGATCGAATACGGCCTTCCGCGGGCATTCCACGGCAAAGAACGGCTGCCAGAAGGGAAAAACACCCCGTTTTCCCCGTGATGCAAGGGTCTAAAATAGACTTGTCACTGTACATTTTTATGGTGATCGTTGTGAAGAGAGGCGGACATGGGCCGGGGAGTTACGGGTTACGAGTCACCAGTCACGAGTTGGAACCCGTAACGCGTACCTTCAAACTTGTAACTGCCTGTCCAAGGAATGGCGACCGCTACGCACGGCGCACTTACAGCTTGGCCACCCGCTGCCCCTCCGCCGTATCCCGCACGTCGTAGCCCTTCTCCTTTATACAGTCTCGTAACCGATCGGATTCCGCAAAATCCTTCCGCGCACGCGCCGCCGCGCGCTGGTCGACCAATGCTTGAACTTCAGCAGGGATCACTTGATCTTCTTCTGGCTCAAAGCAGCCGAAGGTTTCTCGGATCGTTCGCTGGAGATTCGCGAGGGCATCCGTTGATACATTGCTGCGGAATCTCTGATTGCGACTCCACGCCATGACATCGAACACCACAGCGAGTGCCGCCGGCGTGTTGAGATCCGCATTCATCGCTTCTGTAAATTCCTGCTCGAAGTCCTGAATTTCATTTCTGAGGAAATCTTCAGAATGTGAGTTCACTGTCAATCCAGTATCGCCCGCAAGAGCCGGGCTCCAGCCGATCGGATTCTCCGTCATCCACTCCATAATCTTCCTCCTCGCCTTCTTGGCATCTTCCATCCCCTTCCAGCTGAACTTCAAATTGGTTCGGTAATGCACTGAGAGCAAATAATACCGAAGGTCGAGCGGGTGATAGCCGCGCGCGATGAAGTCATCTAACACGTAGACGTTCCCTAAGCTCTTACTCATCTTCTCGCTCATCCCCTGCTCGTTGACAATGTCGATGAACCGCCGGTGCAGCCACACCTGCACGAACTGCGTGCTGTTACCCCCGGAATGCATTCCGGGGCCAACATCCATGCTGCATTCGCTCTGCGCGATCTCACACTCATGGTGCGGGAAGATGTTGTCCTCCCCGCCGGTGTGGATGTCTATCTGCGCGCCCAGCTCCTTGCGCGCCATGGCGGAGCACTCAATGTGCCAGCCGGGGAACCCCGCGGCGGCGTCCTCGCCTTCCGTATGCACGCGCTCGCCGGATGTAAATGACCAGCGGAGGAGGTGATGCGCGTTCTCCCCCACGCACTTCTTCCAGAGGGCGAAGTCCGCCGGGTGCTTCTTGTGCTCGTGAACATCCACGCGCGCGCCGGCCGCCAGGTCATCAATCCTGTTGCCGGAGAGCTTGCCGTACTCCGGGAACGATCGGACATCAAAGTAAATGCCGTCCTCCACTTCATACGCGTGGCCGCCATCCATGAGTGTGCGGATGATCGCCAGCATCTCCGGTATGTACTGCGTGGCGCGCGGGCGAACTTCCGGTTCGATGAAGTTCAATACCTTCTCATCCGCCAGATACTGCTGTGTGTAGCGTTCGGCGACCATAAGCGGATCGATCTTCTCCGCCTTGGCCTGCTTCTCAATCTTGTCCTCCCCCGTATCCGCATCCGCCACCAGGTGTCCCACATCCGTGATGTTCTTGGCGTGCTTCACGCTGTAGCCGCTCACGGTGAGCCACCGCCGGAGCAGGTCCGCCAGTAAGAAGGAGGCGTAGTTGCCCAGGTGCGGCCGGCCGTAGACCGTGGGCCCGCAGGTGTACATGGTGACCTGCGGCGGATGCAGGGGAGCAAACACTTCTTCCTTCTTGGTGAGGGAGTTGTAGAGCGTGAGGGCCATGCAGGCATTCTAGCCACAGTCCGCCGCGCGCAACACCGCACAAGAAAGACCGCCTTCCTTGGAAGGCGGCCATGCGGGGTGCGGGCGAGCGGACCGGTCAACCCTGGGGGTCCAGCTCCGGTTCGGACCCATTATTCTCCTGATCACGCCGCTTGAGGACCTCCTCGCGGTAGATGGGAACGGTATCCGGGGCCTCAATGCCCAAGCGGACCTGGTTGCGGTCGATCCGCACGATCGTGACGACGATGTCGCCATTGATCACGACCTTCTCACCACGCTTCCGTGAAAGAACCAGCATCGCTCTCTCCCTAGAGAGGGCCCGCCCCGCCATCGCTGCCACCTTGGCAGCGCCTTTGGGATGGGCATAACGTAACATGTAAAGTATATTTGTCAATACGAGAGCCGCCTCGCTCACGCGAGGCGGCCGTGGGCTCCAGAGAGCCCGGTTGTCCGATCAGCCCCGCTGACTGCGCCTCAGCGGCCATGGCCGGGGACGCGGCGGGCTCAGGGGCGGTGCTGCCTTCTGCGCTGCTTCCTTCTTCTCCCGCTGGATGGCCTCATAGACCTCCTGGCGGTGGACGGGAATCTCAATGGGAGCAGCGATCCCCAGCCGGACCTTGTCTCCGCGGATCTCCACCACGGTGATGACGATGTCATCGCCGATGATGATGGATTCATCGCGGTGCCGCGAAAGAACAAGCATCCTCTCCTCCTCTTCTCTTCTGATGCTATCCTCCGTTGCCCCCACCCGCGCGGGTGATCAGGACAGGCGGACTGTACGCCTGACAGGCGCGGATACAAGGAAAATCCGGTCGCGGCAGCGGATTTGGGCTGCTAGAGTGCCGGGGAATCCCCCCTCATCCCATGACCTACGACGACATCAAGGCCCTCCTGGGCGACCAGGCCGAGACGCTCCTCAACCACGCCTGCCAGACCATTGCCAAAGACAAGCTCCACCTGCCCGGTCCGGGCGCGGCGCAGAAGGTCTTCAAGGATTCCGACCGGTCCGAGGACGTGCAGAAGAACCTCAAGGCGCTCTACGAGCACGGGCGGCTGGGGAAGACCGGTTACCTCTCCATCCTCCCGGTGGACCAGGGCATTGAGCACTCCGCGGGCGCGTCCTTTGCCAAGAACCCGGAGTACTTTGATCCGGCGAACATCGTGGAGCTGGCCATGGAGGGCGGCTGCAACGCCGTGGCCTCCACACTGGGGGCGCTGGGCATCGTGGCTAAGAAGTACGCCCACAAGATCCCGTTCATCGTGAAGCTCAACCACAATGAGCTCCTCACCTACCCCAACAAGCACGATCAGATTCTCTTTGGCACCGCGGAGCAGGCGGCCAACATGGGCGCCTTGGGCGTGGGAGCCACCGTGTACTTTGGCTCCCCGGAGAGCAACCGTCAGCTGCAGGAAGTCAGCCGGGAGTTTAAGAAGGCGCACGAGCTGGGGCTCTTCACCGTCCTCTGGTGCTACCTGCGCAGTCCCGGCTTCAAGACCAAGGAGGCGGACTACAACGCCAGCGCGGACCTCACCGGCCAGGCCAACCACCTGGGCGTGACCATAGAGGCGGACCTCATCAAGCAGAAGCTGCCGGAGGTGAACGGCGGCTACCTGAACGTGAAGATGGAAGAGGGAGCCTACGGCAAGACGGACAAGCTGGTGTACAGTGACCTCACGTCCGACCATCCGATCGACCTCACGCGCTACCAGGTGGCCAACTGCTACATGGGCCGGGTGGGCATGATCAGCTCCGGCGGGCCATCCGGAGAGAACGACCTGCAGCAGGCGGTGATGACTGCAGTCATCAACAAGCGGGCAGGCGGATCCGGGCTCATCGCCGGCCGGAAGGCGTTCCAGAAGTCCCGCGACCAGGGCGTGGAACTCCTCTATGCGATCCAGGACGTGTACCTGAGCGAGGAGATCACGATTGCGTAAACACTGTCACTCTGAGCTTGGCGAAGAGTGATCAGAGGTGTGGCTCCCATCCCACATGTTGGGATCATAGGCGCAAGCGATGTCTGTTGAGATAGCGGCCGTTAAGCGACCATGAACTGGCCTGGTGCCCCAACCGCGCGAAGAGACACCAGAGATCACCCTTCGCCGGGGCTCAGGGTGACAGTCTTGAGCATTTTTGAATGGTTTTTCTAGCCTCAGGACTGGCATTCCCAGTTCTCTGCGGTACGATGCTCGTTCTATGCAACCCCAGCCCTTCAAGCTCGTCGCCCCGTACCAGCCTACCGGCGACCAGCCGGCGGCGATCAAGAAGCTGGTTGCCGGCGTGAACGCCGGCGTGAAGCACCAGACGCTCCTTGGCGCCACCGGCACCGGGAAGACCTTTGCCATGGCCAACGTGGTTTCCCAGGTGCAGCGGCCCACCCTGGTGCTGGCGCACAACAAGACGCTTGCGGCGCAGTTGTGCTCGGAGTTCCAGAGCTTCTTCCCGGATAACGCGGTCAGCTACTTTGTGAGCTACTACGACTACTACCAGCCGGAGGCCTACGTCCCCACGTCGGATACCTACATAGAGAAGGATGCGTCCATCAATGATGAGATTGCCAAGTTCCGCCATGCCGCCACCTACAACCTGCTCACGCGGCGGGACGTGCTCATTGTGGCGTCCGTCTCCTGCATCTACGGCCTGGGCGACGTGGAGGACTACGAGGCACTGGCCATCAAGCTGGAACGGGGCCAGCCCATCAAGCGCGACCAGTTCCTGCGCCGCCTCACGGACATCCAGTACCGCCGGTCCGGCATGGACTTCAAGCAGGGGATGGTGCACGTGCTGGGGGACACGGTGGAAGTCTTTCCGCCCGGCGGGGACACGGTCATCCGCATGGAAATGCCGTTTGATGAAGTGGATGTGATCCAGGAAGTGGACAGCTTCACGGGGGAGGTGCTGCGGGAGCTGCAGGAGGTGATGATCTTCCCGGCATCCCACAACGTGACCACGCAGGAGAAGATTGATCGCGCGGTGGAGTTGATCCGGGCCGATCTGGACGCCCGGGAGAAGGAATTCCTGAACGCCGGGGAACTGGTGAAGGCGGAGCGGATCCGCCAGCGCACGGAGTACGACATAGAGATGCTGAAAGAGACCGGCTACTGCACGGGCATTGAGAACTACGTGCGGTACCTGTCCGGCAATCCGCCAGGCTCTCCGCCCAGCACCCTCCTGGACTACTTCCCGGAGGACTTCCTCCTCTTTGTGGATGAGAGCCACATCTCCATCCCGCAGATCGGCGGCATGCATGAGGGCAACTACTCCCGCAAGCAGACCCTGGTGGACTACGGCTTCCGGCTCCCCAGCGCGCATGATAACCGGCCGCTGAAGTTTGAGGAGTTTGAGGCGCGGGCCGGCCAGCGCGTCTACGTGTCCGCCACGCCCGGCAAGTACGAGCACCGGCACACCCTGAAGGAACACGTGGTGGAGCAGATCATCCGGCCCACCGGGCTCCTGGATCCGCCGGTCACGGTCAAACCCACCGTGCACCAGATTGATGACATTGCCCGTGAAGTCCAGGAGACGATCGCCCGCGGCGAACGCGCGCTCATCACCACCCTCACCAAGAAGATGGCGGAGGATCTCACGCAGTTCCTGCTGGATGGCGGCTACAAGGTGCGCTACCTCCACAGCGACGTGGAGACGCTGGAGCGGATCGAGATCCTGCGGCAACTGCGCATCGGGGACATCGACATCGTGGTGGGCATCAACCTGCTGCGCGAAGGGTTGGATCTGCCGGAGGTGAGCTTCATCGCCATCCTTGACGCGGACAAGCAGGGCTTCCTGCGCAGCCGGGACGCGCTCATCCAGACGATCGGCCGCGCCGCACGCAACGTGCACGGGCACGTGACGCTCTACGCGGACAAGATGACGGACGCCATGCAGGCGGCCATCCGGGAAACGGAGCGGCGCCGGGCCATCCAGGACGCCTACAACAAGGAGCACGGCATCACGCCCAAGGGGATAGAGAAAGCCATCCGGGACATTGCGGAAGAGAGCCGCAAACTGGAACTGCGGCGTCCAAAGCACGATCACCAGAAGATCCCCAAGGATGAGAAGAAGCGCCTCATGGAAGAGCTGGAGCAGCAGATGGAACTGGCCGCGCAGAATTTGGAGTTTGAGAAAGCCGCGGACCTCCGCGATGAAATAGAACTCCTCAAGCGCGAGCTGGCACGCCCGTAGCCGCGCACGCCGCGCAGCGCATGCTACGGCAAGATAAACACGCTGGGGCATCAATTGGCAGGTGATGCGCGGGAATGCTAGGGTGAACGCTATCTTTCCCCCTCTTTCTCTATGCAGATGTCCAAGCGCGCGGCGGACTGGGGCCTCCTGGCCCTCCGGATCGTCATTGCCGCTATCTTCCTCTTCCACGGCTGGCAGAAGATCCAGCTGTGGATGTCTGGCACCACCAATCCGCTCATGATGGTCCTGGCCGTGGTGGAGCCTGTTGCCGCCATCCTGGTCCTCATCGGCTATTTCACGCGCTGGGCGTCACTCGCCTTGGCCGTGATCATGATCGGCGCCATCTACTACAAGATGACCGGCCAAATGGGCGACCCGATCGGCTTTGCCACGCCCACCGGCCCGGGCTGGGAGTTTGACTTGGCGCTCCTTGGCGGCGCGCTGGCGCTGGCGGGCGTGGGCCCCGGCTGCCTGGCGTTGGAGTGCAAGGAATGCTGGTCCGGCGCGCCCAAGATGACAGGCGCGCCCATGGCGTAATCCGGCAGTGCGGAATCCGAACGGAGGCGCGGACATCCGCGCCTCTTTCTTATGCACACTCCGCGGTGGCACAAAAAAAGGGTGTAGCGCGCAGGCTACACCCAAGGGATCCCGTGGGAACAATTAACCGAGGATCATGGCCCGCACGACTTCCGTGTCCGTGCTGACCAGGTACAGCAGGTTCAGCGCCAGGAAGGCGAACGCACCCGCCATGTACTTCACACGAGGATGGGCATTCTCGTATGCCATAGTGGATATGGGTATTGGAGGTAAAAAGAAAGAACTGGAAGTATAATACCATAAATTTGACATTTTAACAATAGTTGTTTCAATGAAAAATAGAAGGATATCGAGCCAGAGGCCGAGAAATCGCCTTTTACGACGATTTACGCTAGTAGCCGCACCGCTTCCTTGTAGCCTTCCGGCGTACCGGTATCCAGGCGAGTGCCTTCAAAGACGTAGCCGTAGATCTCCGTGGATCCCAGCTCCGCGATGAGCCCGTCGATCAGCCGGATCTCCCCGCCGTGGGAGCCCTGCTCAATCCGCTCCAGGGCCCGGAACACGTCCCGCGGCACAATGTACTTCCCCACGATCCCGAGCGTGGACGGCGCCTCCGCGGGCTTTGGCTTCTCCACCAGCGCCTTCACGCGGCGGATCCGCTCGTGCGGCGCGTCTGCGG
Source organism: uncultured Candidatus Peribacteria bacterium (assembly GCA_964633955.1). Lineage (GTDB taxonomy): Bacteria > Patescibacteriota > Gracilibacteria > Peribacterales > Peribacteraceae > JAQBQQ01. Next base: position 20,670 of record CAZWIA010000002.1, read on the forward strand.
GATCATGGATGTCCACAATGCCGTACCGGTGGACCTGGTCCCGCGGCACATCCTGCAGGCACAGCATGGCAGCGCGCGCATCCGCCGGCAGGTGCGCGTACGCGCTCACCATCTGCTCCAGACCGGTGCGCTCGTGGGCGATGAGATCGTCCCCAAAGAGTACCGCGATCATATCGCTATGGATCCACTCCCCGGCGTGCATGAGCGCGTGGCCGTCCCCCTTCATCTCCCGCTGGTAGACCACGTGGAAGTTCACCTCGCTGTACTTGGAGAGCTCCTCCAGCATGTGGAGCTTCCCGCGCGCATGGAGCTCCGCCTCCAGTTCCGGCATCTCGTAGAAGTACTGCGGGATGGCCTCCTTGCCCTGGCTGATCACAAAGCAGATCTCCCGGATCCCCACACTGAGACACTCGTCCACGAGCAGCGCGATGATGGGCCGGTTGCCGATGGGCAGGAGCTCCTTGGGCACCACCTTGGTCCACGGCAGGAACCGGGTGCCAAGTCCCGCAACGGGCAGGACGGCTTGCGTGAGGGTGACGGCCATAGAGGAGGAGCGGGGAACAAAGCGCGAGCTGCAGGCACCTCGCGGTTGCGCGATCAGCCAAGCATGGTGCATAGCGAAAGTCGACCAGCCAACATCGACATACATCGTAAATTATGATACTTCAGCTCAAAGCTCATCCTTCTTGGATTCTCACAATCTTGATCTTCTCCTCCTTGGGAACCAGGATCTTCAGGACGCTGTCCTTGTTAAAGGTCGCCTTCACCTTCTTGGGGTCGATCTGGAAGGGGAGCGTCACTGACCGGCTGAAGGGCCCCCAGTAGCACTCCTGCAGGTAGTACTGACTATCCGGGATCTGATCGGCTTGCCGCCTATGGCCGCGGATGGTGAGGACGTTCTCATTCACCTCTATATCCAGATCCGAGAGCTTCACCCCGGCGATGGGCGCCTTGATGATGTAGTAGTCATCCTGCTCGTAGATATCCACCGCCACGCGGCCGGGCGCCGCGTGAGAGGACGGCGTGGGAAGCGGCGCGGCGTGGTCCAACGCTTCCTCCTCATCGTCCCAGCCAGATCCCGGCACGCCGCCCTGCGCGCGGTTGAAGGAGCTGAAGATGCCGTGGAAGGGAGGTGTTGCCATCTCCGCGTCATTGTACTGCGCACTGTGCACGGACCGCAAAGGAGTCCGCTCGTCATGCGCGGCGTTCCGTTGCCCATTCCGCGTGAGCGCGCATGGCGATTCACACGCCACGCAGCCGACACGGGACGGAAGGAGTGTGCTCAAGCGAAAATTCCACGCGCGCCTTGCTCATCTTGCGTGAGCCAGTACAATGCGCTGCGCGACCAACGAGTGCGTGCGAGTGCTGCGTGCGTCTCTCCCTTCACACCTCTCCCCACATGTCCACCATCACCCTGAGAAACAACATCCGGCGTCTGCGGTTCGAACGCAATATGACGCAGGAGGAATTGGCGCTGCGCACCGGCGTCTCCCGGCAGACCATCATGAGCATCGAGCGCGGCCGGACCAACCCCTCCATCCTGCTCGCCTACAAGATCGCGGAAGCGCTGGCGGTGGACGTGAACATGGTGTTCGCCATTGAGGGGAAGCTGGCCCCCATCTGAGCGATCAGTGGTCAGTGGTGAGTGGTCAGTCATGGAGAAACGTATTGTTTCCTGACCACTGATCACTGACCACTCGCCACTGTTTGTGGTGTCATCAGATCATCCAGGAACAGCTGCACGCTCTCCCGGCCGTTCCAGGTATCCACGCCCACGCGGACCAGGAGGTCCAGCGGCTCACTGGTGCGATCCAGGAAGGAGCCGAAGTTGAAGCCGATGAGCTTGTGCGGGCCCAAGCGGGCTTGGAGATGTGTGCCGGTCGAACCTACGACGCGCGGATCCGACAGGCGCACGTTCTTCAGGATGAAGCGCGGCTCCGCGTTACCTTGGCCGAACGGTTCCAATTCCGCGATGTGGCGGCAGAGGAGAAGGCTTAGGTGCTGGGGCGCGATGGCCAGGTCCGCGGCGTACGTGGGAACCAGCGCAGATGGATCCATCCGCTCCGCTACGTCCTGCGCCATCCGGTCGGCGAACGCCTCCAGATTCGCAAGCGTCAACGTGCAGCCCGCCGCCTGCGCGTGGCCGCCAAAGTGCGTGAGCAGATCGGACGCACGTTCGAGTCCTTGGGCGACATGATAACCCTGCACGCTGCGCAGCGATCCTGTCACACGGTCACCCTGAATGGCGCCTACAAAGCTCGGCTTGCCGGTGGCCTCCGTGAGCTTCCCGGCAAGGAGCCCCACGATGCCCGGCGTGTACGCTGCATTCGCGGTACAAAGGAAAGGGGCCGCACGATCCAAGGTCGCGTTGAGTTCTTCCCAGTGCGTCTGTGTCACCTGCTGACGATCGCGGTTGAGCGTCTCCAGCTGCAGGAGCGCCTGGCGATCGCCCAGGAGTGCCTTGAGCGCCAGGTGCGGATCCGCCATGCGACCGGCGGCGTTGATGCGCGGCGCGATGCGGAAGGCCACGTCCCGGCTGGTGGGAATACCGGCGATGCCGGCGGCGTCCCGGAGATCCGCCAGCGCGCAGTCCCGGAGGGAGGAGAAGGCGCGCAGGCCCTCCATGGTCATCACGCGGTTCCCGCCCTTGAGTTCCACCAAGTCTGCGACCGTACCCGCCATGGCCAGCGTACGGTCCTCCATCATGCCGTCCCAGCTCCCGCCCTCAACCGCGGAGACAAAGAGGTGCGCCACGCCGGACGCGCACGGGTGCACCGGACCGAACGACGGCGCCAGCGCCGGATGCAGCGTGGCGTGCGCCTTGGGTGGCGCCTCCGGCACGTGGTGGTGGTCCAGCACGATCACGTCCATGCCCAGCATGTTTGCCGCGTCCACCGCTTCCACTGAACTGATGCCCGTGTCTACGGTCAGGAGGAGCGTCACTCCCTTCTCCCGCATCCCCAGCACGTGAGGGACTTTCAGGCCGTAACCTTCCCTGATGCGGTGCGGCAGCCGCACGACCGGGTCCGCTCCCCTGCGCCTGAGCATGCGCACCACCTGAGCGGTGCCGGTGATGCCGTCACAGTCGTAGTCTCCAAAGACGCCTATCGTCTCGCAGCTCCCAAGGGCGCGGTCCAGGCGTTCAAGCGCCCGGGGCAGATCCGGGAAATGCACAGGGTCGAACGCTCCGCTCTCCGCCTCCGTGCCGCGCAGCTCTGAAAGCGCCTGCAGGATGAGCGGCAGGCTCACGTGCGGCGGCGCGTCTGCGGGGATCACGCGCGGGGAGCGCACCTGCCAACGGCGACCGGTAAAGGAGGGCGGCGTCACGGACGGAGACTAGCAGCTTCAGCAGCGTCCACCTACGCGGGCGAGCACGAATGTTCGCCCGGATGAGTGTTTTCCGCTTACGGAAGATCTAAGCGGCGTTCCGCGGCGGCGCGGAACAACCCAAAGGGTACACGGTCACGCGTACGAGGTCCCAACGTTGAACCTCGTAACCTTGTAACGTTGTAACTGCAAGGCGAATAGCTCCCGATTCCCTACTGCCTTCCCACTGCTCTTGCTCGATGCATCGTCCACCCCACCGCCCCGATCAGCGCGAGACCCAAAAGCCACATCTCCGGTCCCGTGGGCGCGAGCGGCTTCACGCGCGCCGGCATCTCATCCAGCGGCGCGCCCGGGTGCACGGCGACAGCCGGCTGATTGCGGCGACTCTGCAGCCGCAGGAGCGCGCGGAGGGTTGCCGCATTCACGTTCAGCGTCACGGATTCCCCGGTGGGCGCGATCACCGTCTGCTCGGAGGACACGGCACTTGCCGAACTGCTGCTCCCCGCGGCCGCGTGCGCGGCTTCCTCCGCCATCCGCTCCTGGGCGGCTAACCGCGCTTCCGCCTCCGCCAGGCGGCGGATGGCTTCCTCATTGCGTCGCTCCCGCGCGCTGAAGGAATCCGTTCGCGGGCGGCCGGTCGCCGCGGCATGGGGGTTGCCCAGCACTTCATCCGGCGGCGTGTAGGCCGTAGCCTGCAGCGGCAGCAGGAGCCAGAGGGCGGTGACGGTGGCGAGGAGTCTGGAACGCATCATAGTATTGTACCAGAATAGTGAATATTCAGCAATTATCCTCCTGGCGCAGCAGGCACTGGAAGTAGCGCTGCAGATCGGAGATGCCGTCCTCCAGCGTGGACCACTTGAGAGGATCCGTCTCCCCGCTGTCCCGCTGGCCGTTGAGGTTCTTATCCTCCCCCGTCCAGAAGCCCGGCGCAATGGTGCGGCAGAGCGTGCTTGGCGTATCAAACCCGTCACAGATGCGGCCGCCCTTGGCCATGCGGCAGTTGCCATCGCAGAGGCCATCGCCATCGGAATCCTGCTGGATGGGGCTGGTCTCCCCGCGCTCCGTGCGGCCGTCCCGGTCGCGGTCCTCTACACCATCTATGAGGCCGTCGCCATCGGTGTCCCGGAAGAGCGGCAGGGTCTTGAGGCTCAGGACTTCCAGGCCGTCCATGATCCCGTCCCCGTCCGTATCGGGGCTCAGCGGATCCGTGCGGTGCGTCACCTCCAGCCGGGCGTTGAGCAGGTCGCGGTCGCGATCGGTCCCAAGCGGGATGGGCTGCTCGCTCATGACGTAGCAGGTGGCATCCTCCGGGAAAACCTCAATCTGGTGCCGGATGCGGCTACGCGCGATCCGCACCTGGTTGAGCTCCTCACGCCGCAGCGGCGGCTGGAACACGGAGTACGCGGGCTTTGCCGCGGCCAGCCGGTCGGCCCGCCACTTCCGCTCCGCTTCAGACAGGAACATCTTGCCGGGAAAGCCGGTGGGGCTGGGATTGGCGGTCTTGGGATCGTAGTCCTTGGGATAGCAGTAACCCCAGTAGCGAACGGCACGGCCGTCCACCCCCAGGAGCGCCCGCCGCGCAATGCGCCCAATGTCCGCCGGCAGCGTGAAGACCACGTTGGTGCTGGCGGGCACCGTGACGCCACTATCCACGTCCTCAGCCGTGAAGATCTGCCAGCGGTCGGCATCCTGGGATAGGAAGAGGCGCGCCTCTCCCCGCTGGGCGGCAAGCGCGCCCAGGACCATCAGGCAGAGCGCCGCGAGCGGGGCCAGGACCGGAGAGCGGTTGGTGGGCATGGGTTTCTCATTATGATAGCAGAAAAGCGGGATTTGGGCCATTGCCTGTCCGGATGAGGACTCAAAGGATGTAAAAGACTTAAGGGATTCGTTCTTTTAGGTCTTTTGAGTCCCCTAAATCCCTCGAGCCCCCGTCTGCGCTATACTCGGCTCCCATGCCCCAGGACTACTACGCCACCCTCGGCCTCTCACGCGGCGCCTCCGCGGAGGAGATCAAGGCGGCGTACCGCAAGCTCTCCAAGGAACTCCACCCGGACAAGCACAAGGGGGACAAGGCGGCGGAGGAGAAGTTCAAGGCGGTGAACGAGGCGTACGAGGTGCTCAGCAATCCGCAGAAGAAGCAGATGTACGACCAGTTTGGCACGGCCGATGCGGGATCGGGAGGTGCGGGGTTCGGCGGCTTTGGCGGCCAGGGTTTCTCCGGGTTCGATTTCTCCGGCTTCACCGGCGGGAACGCGTCGGACTTCGCGGATATCTTTGAGAGCTTCTTTAGTGGCTCGGCCGGCTCGCCACGGGCTCCGCGCAATCAGCGAGGACGGGACTTGGAAGTGGGCATCACGATCGACTTCCCAGCGAGCGTCACCGGCCTGGAGCGCACGGTGCAGGTGCGGCGGCTCACGCCGTGCAAGACCTGCGGCGGCGATGGCGCGGAACCCGGATCCAAGGTCATCGCCTGCCCGGAGTGCGGCGGCACGGGGCAAGTCACGCGCACGGCCCAGAGCCTCTTTGGCGTCATCCAGCAGCGCACGGTGTGTCCGCGCTGCCGGGGATCCGGCCGCGTGCCGGAGCAGGCGTGCCGCACGTGCGGCGGCGAGGGGCGGGTGACCGAGACCGCCGTGATCCCCGTACAGGTGCCGGCGGGCATTGCGGACGGACAGACGCTACGGCTGCGCGGTGAAGGGGAAGCGGGAGCGCGCGAAGCGCCCAGCGGCGATCTCTACGTGCACGTCACGGTCCGACCGGACCCGCGCTTTGAGCGGGACGGCGATGACATCCGTTCGCACGCGGAGGTCTCCGTGATCGATGCGATCCTGGGAACGGACACGGAGATCGAGACGGTCCACGGGAAGGCGACCGTGAAGGTGCCGGAAGGCACGCAGCCCGGCACCGTGCTGCGGCTCAAGGGCAAGGGCATGCCGGTCCTGAACGCCTCCCGCCACGGCGACCACTACGTGGAGATCCGCGTGAAGATCCCCGCGCGCCTCAGCCGGGCGGAGCGCAAGCTCTTGGAAGAGTGGCGGAAGCTGCAGTGACGCCTCACGCCCGCAAAACCCCGGGTTTCCAGTGGCACTTTTCCGCGGATGGACTTAGAGTTCCCGTCATGTTCAAGAAGCTCCTACGCAGGAAGAAGGCCCCCCAGGCTGAGACGCTCAAGCAGAAGCTGGAGCGGATCACGCGTGGAAAGAGCACATACGTGCTACCTGAAAAGCTGAAGGACCTCGACCCAAGCTATAAGATCATGTTGCAGGAGCTTTCCAGGCGGTGATGCTTTACGTGACGCTCGAACTATGCCGGAAGGAAGTCTTCCCATTCATCCATCAGGAACTCACTGATGCTGAATCGGCTGCTGATTACGAATACGAGTCGGAAGACATGGCTGAACTCGAAAAAGTGCTCATCTTTGTACGGCACGATGCGTATTATCCGACGTTCGCAGACAAAGCGGCATACCTCATCTGCAGCATCGCTGGATCACAATACTTTTCGAACGGCAACAAGCGGTTGAGTGTCACAGCACTGCTCAAGTTCCTCGTTCTCAATCGGATTCCAATCCGGAATATTGATACACCTGGTTTCCGGGAGATCCTCACGAACGTATTCCCGATGAGTCACTGAGAGGAAAACCCGCGCATCACCGACCCGCACTCGCAGTTCCTCTACAACCTCGCCATTGTCATCGGCGACCGGACGCAGTGGGATACGAACGATTTCTCTGAGATCAAGCAGCGCGTGGCGGTGATGTTTGGCGAGCTCTACAGCCGATAAAGCGCATGCAACGGTTATGTTCGACGATGCGTATATTGTGTGATGCACTTCCGTTTGCACAACCAACCGCGTGATCACACATCCAAATTCCCAAAGTCATCCCCCGCCATCACGGGACTGAGCTCCTCGCTCACTTCCTCCGCGCCTGCGGCACCATTCTTGGACTGCTTGAGGCGGAGTACGATCTGCCGGTAGTCCCCCTCGCCCACGCTCTCCGTGGTGAGGTCCTGCAACTGCGGGTGGCGCGTGACGTAGTTGTGCACGATGCGGCGGAAGTACGGATTCATGGGCGGCAGCGCAATGCGGTTGCCGGTGCGCCTCACAAAGTCCGCCTTCTGCTCCGCGATCTTGCAGACCTTCTCCTCCTGCGCCCGGCGGTAGCCGTCCACGTCCAGCACCAGGAACGGCGCCTTACTGAGCCCCTCCTGCGTGCGGATGATGGCCTTGGCCAAGTTCTGGATGGCGCCGAGCGTCTCCCCGTGCCAGCCGATGATGCGGCTGGGCTCCGGGCTCACAAGCTCCACGCGCGTCATGCCGTCCTCCTCCGGCAGCACGCGGATCTGGGTGACCTTCAGGTCCAGGAGCGTGAGAAGCTCGCTCAGGACGGATTTGATGCGTTCGGCGGTCATGGCGGAGGGGAGGATAGCGCGAATCGATCCCCGTACAAATCGGATCTCTTCATCAACTGGAGTTATGAAGTATGAATTAAGAATCATGAGCCGTTTTTCTCTGCATAATTCGTCATTCATGATTCACGATTCTCACAAAGAAAGCCCCTCTTCCGAGGAGCCCTCTTTTGGTTCTACCGCGACCAATTAGCGGACCGCGTCCTTGAGCGTCTTGCCGGCCTTGAAGGTGGGAACCTTCATGGCGGGGATGGAGATCTTCTGGCTGGGATTCCGGGGATTCACACCGGTGCGGGCGCGGCGGGAGGAGAGGCGGAAGGTGCCAAAGCCGGTGATGGTCACAGGCTGGCCCTTCTTCAAGTTCTTCACCACGATGTTGATGATCGCCTGGAGAGCGTCCGCGGCGGCGCGCTTGGTGATCCCGGAGGCATCCGCGATAGCTGCAATCAAGTCCTGCTTGGACATAGGAAGGGTGGAAAGGAAGTAAGACGGAGCCAAGTCTACGCGGCCAGGAAGCCGGCGCAAGCGCGGGTGGTCTGATTTTCGGCTTGCACAAGGGATATTTCTATGGAAATGGCCTCCACAAGCCATGGAACTTGAATACAAAGAATAGTTTACAACTGCATGAAACTCTTCACATTCTGTAATTCGATCGATATGCATCATCACAGTCAATGCCGCTCGGGCGGGCGTTCAGCGCGGTCGCGGAACGGAAGAACAGGCTTCCCTTAGGGCAAAAAGGCGGACCCCGCACGGCGATCGCGGTTGACGGATCCGTCATGGCTTCCGTAGTCTCGCCTCTCGCGCACGCATGTGATTCCTCCTCCCCGTATGAGCAAGCACCTGGTCATTGTGGAGAGCCCCGCCAAAGCCCGCACCATCAAGAAGTTCCTGGGCAAGGATTACGCGGTGGAAGCCAGCATGGGCCACGTGCGGGACCTGCCGTCCTCCACGCTGGCCGTGGATACGGAGAAGACGTTCCAGCCGGAGTACGAAGTGCCCAAGGAGAAGGAGGCCGTGGTGAAGCGGCTGCGTGAGGCGCTCAAGGAGACGGGGGACCTCTGGATCGCGACCGATGAGGACCGGGAGGGGGAGGCGATCGGCTGGCACCTGACACAGGTCCTGAAGGTGCAGGAGCCGGAGCGTGTGAAGCGCATCGTGTTCCATGAGATCACTGAGCGCGCCATCAAGGAGGCCGTATCCCGCCCCCGCACGATCGATATGAAGCTGGTGGACGCGCAGCAGGCGCGGCGCGTGCTCGATCGGTTGGTCGGCTACACGCTCTCTCCATTTCTCTGGAAGAAGGTGTACCGCGGACTCAGCGCCGGACGCGTGCAGTCGGTCGCCGTGCGGATCATCGTGGACCGCGAGCGAGAGATCCAGGCATTTGTGCCGGTGGAGTACTGGACGATCAGCGCCCTGCTGGAGACGGGAGAGAAACGGCAGTTCACCGCGCAGCTGCAGAAGGAGAAGGGAGACAAGGTACAGCTCAGCTCCCAAGCCGATGCCGACCGCGTGCTGGCCGCGCTCCAGGGCGCCGCGTTCACGGTCGAATCCATGGAGGAGAAGGACCTCAAGCGCACCCCGCCGCCGCCGTTCACCACGTCCACGCTCCAGCAGGAGGCGGCGCGCAAACTGGGCTTCTCCGTGAAGCAGACCATGGTGATCGCGCAGCAGCTGTATGAAGGCATCAACCTGGGCAAGGGCCAGGGGCACACCGGTCTCATCACCTACATGCGCACGGACTCCGTGAACCTGAGCAATCAGGCGCTGGAGGATATCAACGCCACCATCCAGCAGCAGTACGGCCGGGAGTACCTGCTCTCCGAACCGCGTAAGTACAAGACGCGGTCCAAGGGCGCGCAGGAAGCGCATGAGGCCATCCGGCCGACCGAACTGGGACGCTCGCCGCAGTCGCTCGCCTCCGTGCTGGACCACCAGCAGCTCAAGCTCTACACGCTCATCTGGAACCGCACCATGGCTACCCAGATGGCGGCCGCGGAGCTCAAGCGCGTGGGCGTGGACATCCGCGCCAAGGAGTTCACCTTCCGCGCCACCGGACAGACAGTGACGTTTGATGGTTTCCTCCGCGTCTACCAGGAGGGCCGGGATGAGGGGGAGAAGAAGGAGGACGAACTGGATGACGGCGAGTCTGTGCTGCCGCCGCTCCGGGAGGGCGAAGAGCTGGCGCTCCAGGAGCTCAAGCCCGAGCAGCACTTCACCAAGCCGCCGCCCCGCTACACGGAAGCAAGTCTGGTGAAGACGCTGGAGGAGCAGGGCATCGGCCGGCCCAGCACCTACGCCCCCACCATCTCCACCATCATCCAGCGCGGGTATGTAAAGAAGGAAGGATCCCAACTCATCCCGCAGGATATCGCCTTCATGGTGACCGATCTCCTCACGGAGCACTTCCCGAACATCGTGGACCTCCAGTTCACCGCCACCATGGAGCAGTCCCTGGATGACATTGCGGAGGGAGAGGCGACCGGGCAGAAGTTCCTGCGATCGTTCTACGATCCGTTCCAGCAGCTGGTGCAGGAGAAGAGCCAGGAGATCTCCAAGAAGGACGTGATGAAGGAGCGCGTGCTGGGCATGGATCCGGAAACGGGCCTGGAGGTCATTGTGCGGATTGGCCGCTTTGGACCGTACGTGCAGCTGGGACGGATGGAGGAACCGCCAGCGGAGGAGAAGGTGAAGCGCAAGAAGGGCGAGAAGGCGCCTAAGAAGGCTCAGCGCAAAACCAAGCCCAAGAGCGCGTCCGTCCCCCGCCATCTCTCCATGGACGACGTGACGCTGGAGCAGGCGCTGGACCTGCTGCAGTTCCCAAAGACCCTCGGCATTGAGGAGAACGAGCCGGTGACGCTCGCGTTCGGTCGCTTTGGCCCGTACCTGAGCTGGGGGGAGAAGAAGGCGGCGCTGCCCAAGGATACGGATCCCCTGAAGGTGGATCTGACGGAAGCGCTCTTCATCATCCGCGATTCCGAGGAGCGCAAGAAGAAAGCCGCAGAACCCCTCCGCACGCTGGGCAGTTCACCGGTGACGGGCAAGCCGGTACACGTGAAGGACGGCCGGTTTGGCCCCTACGTCACGGACGGGGAGACCAACTGCTCGCTGGGGAAGAAGCGGGACCCGCAGACCATCACGCTGGAAGTGGCGATCGACCTGCTGGCCAAGAAGAAGGAGAGAGGGCCGAGCAAGTGGCGGCGGAGGGGGTGAGACGTAGCAGAAGATTGATAAAACTTTCGGCAAAGTTCATCCCTGCGACGTGCTATCGGCAGAAAACGGTAGTGTGAATTTCATAGATGGCAGGCGCGGCAGGGCTCGAACCTGCGACCCTCAGTTTTGGAGACTGATGCTCTACCAGCTGAGCTACGCGCCTTGAAGAGTGTGGTGAACCGGAGGATGGCAAGGAGTGTCATGCGAAGCCCTGATGCCGCTGAAGGGCTGAGCTACGTGCCTAAGATGATCGAATTGTAGGCGAAGGGCCTGCTGTAGGGGAAGAAAAACGGCTTTCAGGCTAAAGCCTAGCCCAAAACGCCGTTTTCTGCTATACTTCCACGATGCCCGTGAAGCCGAAGAAGAAACCGGCCGTGAAGAAGAAGCCCACTGCCAAGCGGAAGGCCTCCGCGCGAACCGCCAAGAGCGCCGTGAAGGCGGCGCCCCAACCCAGGGCGACCGGACCCAAGAAGCGCATCCTGATCATCGATGACGACCCGGCGCTCTCCCGCGTGATGGCGCTGAAGTTCCAGAATGCCGGGCTGGACGTGGAAGTGTGCCACAACGGCCGCCAGGCGATCGAGGTGATGCGGGAGCGGAAGTTCGACACGATCCTGGTGGACCTGATCATGCCGGAGAAGACGGGGTTTGACGTGCTGCAGGAACGGCCCAAGACCGTGAACGCCAAGACGCCCATCTACGTGATGAGCGACATGCGGACGCCGGAGACCATGGACCAGACACGGAGCCTGGGCGCCACCAACTACTTCATCAAGATGCAGATGCCGCTCAATGATGTCATCCGCATCCTGCTGGGACAGGACGCGGGTGAGGCCTAGCCCGCGATCAGCCGCGCGCGCTCTGGCATGTCCCCCCGGTAGGACACGGCATGCCGCGCCATCCACAGCCGCCCGCCGGCCGGCCGCAGGGCGGATCCCACATCCAGGTACGCCTGGAGGAAATTGGGCTCGTCAAAGGGGGGATCCTGGAACTGCGTGCCGGAAAAGCAGACAACGATGTTCTTCATGGAGGGGAAAACCGGATTCGATCGAATATAGACGATCCGTTCGCAATTTTTGACGTTCCGACACTGCCGAGCTTACAGGATCGATTCATTGACATACGCTAAAACGATAGTGCCTTACCCTCCTATGGAGACGCGGAATATGGTACAATGGCAGGAAATGCACATCGAAATCCGCATGCCCCGTCCGATCGTCTCTCTCCTGGCCGTGAGCGCGGTTGCGGGCGGCCTGGCCTGGATGCAGTGGCAGGATAACGCGCCGGCGGAATCCGCGGACTACCGGGCGCAGCTGGTTCAAGCGCGCGCGAGCGCGCCGGTGGCAACGGCGCAACCCGCCGTGCCGCCTCCCTACGCGGCGTACCCCATGGTCATGCCGTTCCCCATGCCTTACCCCGTGGCCATGGGCCAGGCAAATCCGGCGGCGCAACCCTCCGGCTGGCCGTTCCCCCCGGCCGCCGCGACGGCAGCCGTGGTACACACGGATCCATCCGCGCCCGCAGACACCGTCACCCGCACCGTGCAGGCGGAGTCCGCGCGGGCCGCAACTGAGCTCTCCATGCGGGAGCGGATTGTGGAGCAGGAGATCCTGGCCCGCCGGCAGGAGCTGCTCACGGAGCAAGTGAAGCTCCTGGAAACGGAGATGCAGGCTCGCGGCACGCTGACGCCGGAGGAACGTGAAGCGTTCCTGGGAAGCGTACGAGCGCTCACGTCGCTCCTGGCAGACCGCTTGGGATCAGAGAAGCTCCTCAAGGAATCCCTGGCCCAGATGTGGCAGGCGGAAGCGGAGGCACAGCGCATCACGCAGGACGACCGGGGACCGGCTGCCTCCGCGCTCCGCCTGCGCTGGCCGGTGGATCCGCTGTCCGGCATCTCCGCCTACTTCCGGGATCCGTCCTACTTCAAGCGCTTCAAGTTCCAGCATGACGCGGTGGATATCCCCGTTCTGCAGGGCAGCCCCGTGCGCGCGGCAACAGACGGCATCGTGGTGAAAGTGCGGGACAACGGCTACGGCTACAACTCCATCACGCTCCAGCACGCCGGCGGCGTCTCAACGCTCTACGGCCACGTGACCCGCTTCCTGGTTTCTGAGGGGGACGCGGTGAAGGCCGGCCAGCCGATCGCGCTCTCAGGCGGCCGCCCCGGCACGCTTGGCGCCGGACTCATGACCACCGGCCCGCACGTGCACTTCTCCGTCTTCAAGCGCGGCCAGGCGGTGGACCCGCTGCCGTTCCTGCCGCCCGTGAGCCAGTACGTGAAGTAGCGGGCAGCGGTGAGCGATGAGCGATAGTGGTCAGTGGTTAGTGATTAGTGATTAGTAGCGAGCATCGCATACTGCGCCTTGGCCTCGTCGTCGGTCATGCCGGCCACGTAGTCCTTCACCGCTTCCGGGAGCGTGCTGCCCGTGCGCTGCTGGATCTCCAGAACCTGAGCGGGCGGATCAGCAAGGTAATCTGAGCAGAGCGCGTGGATCATCGTGCGGACGGGCTCCATGGTTTCCACGATCTTCGGATGGTTGTAGAGGTTCCGCAGGAGGAACTGGTAGTACTCCTGCATCACCGCCTTCATGGCAGGTGAATACGCCACCAGCTCCTCCGGCTGACGATGGTAGATGTCATCGATGCTCTCCGGGTTGGCCGCTTGAATCCGCTCACTCGTAGTCCGCATCATGTCTGCCAGCAGGACGCCGTTGATTCCGTGTCGCACTACTGTGCGATGGACGCCGATCCGTACGCGCGCCGCACGCCCGAGTTCCAGCTCCTGTATCTGTTCCAACGTGATGAGCCCGGAACGCAAACCGTCCTCCGTATCGTGCGCCAAGTAGGCAATACGATCGCAGATGTCCACCAGCTGTGCCTCCAGCGTCCGAGCGTGTCTCAGTTGGCGGTGTTTGAGGAGTCCTTCCAGCACCTCGCCATTCAGGTTGAGTCCCGCCTTGCTTCCTTCCGTGCGGGGTTCCAGCCGGGAGACGATCCAGTGGCTCTGTGAGTTGTGATCGAATTTCAAGCCATGCCCCTGCATCCACTCATTCAGCGCCGCCTCGCCCACATGGCCGAACGGCGGGTGGCCCAGGTCATGCGCCATGGCGATGGCCATTGCCAGATTCCGGTTCAACCTCAATCTCTCCGATCCAGCACTCGAATAGGCCATGCTCGTGACTTCCACCGTGTGTGTCAGGCGCGTGCGGTACTGGTCCCGTGTCCCCGCTATGAACACCTGGGTCTTACGGCCCAACTGCCGGTACGCATCGGAAAATACTACCCGTTCCCAGTCATGCTCAAAAGGAGGACGATCGTCATCCGGTGCCACGTACTCTTCTTCTTTCCGCCCGAGCGTCCCGGCAGCAGGTACCGCGTAGGGCGCCAGCTGCGCTTGTTCCCGTTCCAGGCGAGAGGCCAGATCCACAGGGGCGGCATTGTACGCCGGACAGGTTGGATGACAAGGCGCCGGTTTCCGGACACGTCCAAACGACCGTTGCGTGGCTGAGCTCTATTCCCTGGAATCCCAGGTGGGTGACCGCAGCCCTACCTCCACGGAGGAGAGCGATTAAGCCTCCCTTAGAGCAGGTCAGGAAAAAAGCATATGGCCACCTGACGTATCGTCCAGACTCCGCTGAGGGTAACAAAAACCGCTGCGGTTGTCGATGAAAATAGAGCGCGAATATGGAATGCCGAATGTCGACTGTGGATGCTTCCTCTGCCTCGACATTCCATATTCCACATGCAACATTCGGTCGTCCATCACGCCGCGCAACCCAATTCCCGGTACGCCCGCTCCACGGCCTCCCGCATCCGCCCGCGAAACTGATCCGCATGGAACGGCCGCGCATGATGGCGGATGCGCTCCGGGTCAAACACCCGCTCTTCAAACCGGCCAATGGCATCCGTCACGGCGTCCACGGTCTGCTCCGGGAAGAACACGCCCGTGATCCCGTCCTGCACCGTGTCCACCACGCCCCCGCGGCCGTAGGCGATGACCGGCGTGCCGCACGCCTGCGCCTCCATGGGGATGATGCCGGCATCCTCCAGCTGCGGCGTGAGGAGCGCCTTGGCCCGGCCGTAGAGGGACGGGAGCTCAACCTCCGGCACGTAGCCCAGGAATTGTACCGTGGGACCGGCCATGGCGCGGAGCCGCCGCTCGTCCTGCCCGGTTCCGGCAATCACCAGCGGGAAGCGGAGGGTATTGGCGGCCCGGATGAGGAGATCAAACCGCTTGTAGGGCACCAGCCGGCCAATGGCCAGGTAGGCGCTCCGCTGCTCCATGGAGAGAAGCGGCACGCGGTAGAAGGCGTCCCCCGCCGGCGGCAGGATCACCTGGGCGTCCCGGGCGTAGGTGCGCCGGACGCGGTCGGCGCTCTCCGTGGAGTTGGCAAGGAAATGGTCCACCCGCGCGGCCGTGGTGAGATCCCAGCGCCTCAGCCGCTTGAGCTGCCGCCGGACCGTTCCGCGCAGGAGCCGCGGCACGCGGAAGTCCCGGAGGTACTGCTCCTCCATCTCCCAGGCGTAGCGCATGGGCGTGTGGCAGTAGCAGACGTGGAGGGCGTTTGGCGGCGGCACGATTCCCTTGGCCACCGCGTGGGAGGAACTGAGAATGACATCGAATCCCCGCAGATCGATCCCCTCCACCGCCCGCGGCATGAGCGGCAGGAGGACCTGGTGGTTGCCGGTCAGGCGGTACAGCCGCTGCAGGGGCGTGACGCGGATGTCCCGATCGGCCAGCGGCCCGAGCGCACGCGGCCGCGCCACCGTGGTGAAGAGCGGGGCTTCCGGCCAGAGAGCCGTCCATTCCCGCACGGCGTGCTCCGCTCCGCCGTAGACCGTGAGCCAATCGCAGACGATCGCCACGCGCATGGGGAGAGAATAGCGAATATTTCAGGTATTTCGAGC
This sequence comes from uncultured Candidatus Peribacteria bacterium, assembly GCA_964633955.1. GTDB lineage: Bacteria > Patescibacteriota > Gracilibacteria > Peribacterales > Peribacteraceae > JAQBQQ01. The sequence goes on from CAZWIA010000002.1 coordinate 36,530, forward strand.
AGACCGGACGGGTGACGAGGGCCCTTGTCACCGTTTATCCCCTTTCCGCCCTTGTCGCCCTTCCGTTCGCAGCACAGCAGAACATGGGCTATGCAAGGGCGTCCCCGGCCGGACTCCGTTACACTGGCCGCCGTGCCCGCGCGCAAGAAGCACCCCGCGCGGCGGACCGTCCGCCGCTCCACTCCCAGAAACGCCACGGCCGTGCGGACGGTGGTGGCCCGCCGCCACGCCCGCACCGCGCGCCTGCGCCGGGAGAGGGCGCTGCGGTGGCAGCGCCGTGCCGCGCGCGGGTGGAACCAGCTGCGCGCGACCGTACGCCGGTGGTGGCTCACGGCGCTCATTGCGGGAAGCGCCCTGGCGATGGTCATCATCCTCTTCTCCCCGCTCCTGCAGGTGCGGGAGATCCGCGTGAGCCGGAAGGACGCGCGGCTGGATGTAGAGGCGGTGCTCCGGGCGCTCCAGCCGCTCTTTGGCCGGCACTTGCTGCTCGTGACGGCGGGAGACGCGGAGGCGCGGATCCGGTCCGTCCTGCCGGACGTGGCGGCCGTACGGCTGAAGCGCCACGCGCCATCCCGCCTGGCCGTCACGGTGGAGCAGGAAGCGCTTGCCGCCCGCATCACGCTGCACCCCGTCCGGCAGGAGGCGGCCGGCACCGGCGCGCAGGCGGTTCCCGCAGCCGAACACCACTACCTCACCGTGAGCGGCCTCTACGTGCGGCTGCCCATTGCCGCCTCCGGCGCCCTGCTTCCGGAAGTGAAGGTGACGGACATTCCCGCGCTCCCGCAGCCGGGCACGCGCTTGGTGCCGCCGGAGCTCCTCACGCGCATGCGGGAGGCCGAACGGATCCTCACGGAGGAATTTGGCGCCGCGGTGCCCTACCGCACCATCCACGTGCGGGCACGGGAGTTCCACCTGAGCGTGGGCCGGTGGAGCCTGTGGTTTGACCTCACAAGCCCCCTTTCAGACCAGCTCAGCCGCTACCGCACCTTCCTCCAGTCCCCGGGTGTCCGGGAGGCCAGCCAGTACGTGGACCTGCGGCTGGCCGGGATGATCGTATACCGATAGAAAGAACGCCGTATCAGAAGTATGGCGATCGGAACGCCAAGGATATATTGACAACAAAGGGCCGATCCTTATCATGCTTCGGGTCCAGATACGTCATCTGGATCATCTTTGGCATCACAGGAGCGATCTCATGTACAAAGTACGGATCACCGTCCTTTCCCTCGTCCTCACTGTCGTGGCGGTCAGCCTGACCGTTCCCACGGCCCGGGGGTGGGGGCCCGGAGCCATCAGTTGCCTCAAATCTGGTGATATCACAAGCATGACCGCTGTGGCTCCATGCTGCAACGCGCCCGACAAGGCAAGTGGCCACGTGTATTACTGGGTGGACTGCTCAACCAAGGGCAACCAGGTCTGTCAGACCTGCCTCCTGGTTATGCATTTTCGCCTGGATGGCCAGGACTGGATCTTCCAGCACTCATCCATGGAAGACAAAACAGGGCAGTGCCAACTGACCCCGCATGACAATGATTACGCATGGCAGGCAACTTTTACGCACGCCAGCTCCCACAAGACCCTGGCGTACCTCTATAGCGAACCATGCAGCCAGAACGGCAATCTGTTGGATCAAGATGTGGTCTACTGGTCGCTGTGACCAGTGGCGTTCCCCGCGTCGAAAGAGGAGCCGATCATGAAGAAGAAGAGCTGGATGATTGAGGTCTTTTTGGTGGCGGGCATCATGTGCCTCATCGCCACGTCTGCGCTCATGCCGCGGAACACCACGGCTGAGGAGCAGCCCACGCCGCCCCACAAGGCGGCCCAAGCCCCACCTTCACCCATGCAGCCCAACACCGGCTACCGCCGGTTCCATGTCCCCAATCGGAATCTGGAGTGCCCAAACGGCCTGGTGCAGTTCTCCGTCATTACGGAGTTCTGGCACGGGTCACGGCTAGCCCGGATTCCGGAACTGGAGATGGTCTACCTGGAGGTAGAGGTGTTCGGGAAGAAGCAGAACATCATGGAGGATACTCCGTTCTACACACAGAAAACCCCCATGGTCTTTGTCCCTCAACTGGGGGGGGACTACTTCTCCGTGGAGGAAGTCCCATTCAGCTTTCCCATGCAGCCCGGGAAATACACGATCCGGGTGAGCATGAAGAGCCCCATCCCGGAAACCCGTATCCGGGGGGAGGACAGGGAGACTACCCCTGCCACCATCCTCAAGAGCACGCTCCTGAACGCAGAGGTTCAGTAATGCGTGATGCCATCCTGCCGGGGAGCCTTGCGGCTCCCCGGCGTTTTTGTGCGGCGGCGCTACCAGATGACAACACTAAAGGCCCATATGTTCGCCGTAAAATCCGGCCTACTGCTTCGCGGACGGGGGGAGTGCGGGTAGAATCCAAGCCTCATGGTGCTCCCCGTGCTGTCTGTGCTGCTTTTGGGCATGGTGCCGGCCGTCCTGCCGGGCTTGGACGCGGCGCAGATCGTTCCGCCGGACATCGCCGCGCCAAGCGTTCTGGTGGACCACCCGGAGGAGTGGACGGATCCGCTCACCGCGTCCGGCGTACTGGTCTTTGATCTTCTGAGCGGCCAGGACGTGGCGGGCCGCGCCACGGACGCCCGCATGCCCATCGCCAGCCTCACCAAGCTCATGACGGCGCTCATCATCGCGGAGACGCACGGAATGGAGGAGATCGTCACCATTCCCCAGGCCGTGAGCGGCGTAGAGGGCCAGACCGTCCGCCTCATGCCCGGTGAGCGGTACACGGTGGGAGACCTGCTCACGGCCACGCTGGTGCAATCCGCCAATGACGCGGCGGTAGCGCTGGCCCACTACCACTCCGGCTCCGTCCCCGCCTTTGCAGAAGAGATGAACCTGCGCGCCGGGATGCTAGGGCTCCGAGGCACGGCCTTCCGGAACCCGACGGGCCTGGATGAGCCGGGGCACTACTCCACGCTGCGGGACCTCAAATGGCTCTCCGTAGCCGCGCTGCGCCACCCGGAGATCCGGTCGCGCATGGGACGGCCGCAGGCCACCATTGTGAGCCGGGACGGCCGGACGGTTACCCTCCACCACACGCACGCGCTGGTGAAGCCGGAATCCGCGGTCCTCCTGGGCAAGACGGGCACAACTCCCTTGGCAGGCCAATGCCTGGTGTCCCTGGTGCGGGGCAGCAGCCGTACGTACGTGGTCATCCTGCTCGGCTCGCGCGACCGGTACGCGGACATGCGCCGCGTCCTCAGAGATATCGCCGCCCTGCCTGTCTAGCCTGATCCATGCGGACCCCCCTCCTCCGCCGGCTCTCCGTCCGCGTGCGCATCCTGTGCGCCGCGGCATTTACACTGGGGTCCCTGCTGCCGCCCTACATCCCGCCCGCCGCGGAGGCGGACGCCGTGGACGAGCTGCCGCCGCCGCAGTTCCTGCTGGTGGAAGACGGCTTCCTCATGAAGACCTCCACGGTGGGAGATCCCGCCTCCCGTCTGGCCTACAGCGACGGGCTAGTCCACCGCGTGCAGCCGGGAGAGAGCTTGAACGCGATCGCGCAGCGCTACGGCATTTCCCCGCAGACCATCCGCTGGGCCAACAGGATCACGGGCGCCGTGACCGCGGGCCAGGAACTGGTCATCCTGCCGGTGGACGGCGTGCTGCACACGGTCACGCGCGGCCAGACGGTTGGACGGATTTCCCAGCTCTATAACATCCCGGCGGAGGAGATCGCCAAGCAGAACCGCATCAAGGGGGGGTTCATCGTGGCCGGACAGCAGCTGGTCATCCCGGGCGGCCGCCCGGTTTCCGATCCCACCATCGTGGCCTCCAATCCGCCCGTTCAGCCCGCGCCCGGCCAGGACCGCCTGCGGTTTGACGGCCGGCTGCCGGACCGCAACATCGCGCTCACCTTCAGCCGGCCCGGACAGCCCACTGCTCCACGCGGCAGCGGCGGGCGCGCCGTACCGGGGGCCTCCGCACCCAAGCAGAACGTCCAACCGGTGCAGACGGCGGGCCTCCTGCAGATGCCCTGCAACAACTGCTTCTACACCCAGTACTTCCACCGCGGACACTACGCGGTGGACATCCAGACCAAGGGCGGCGGTCCCATCTTTGCCGCAGAGGGGGGCACGGTCATCCGGTCGGATACCGGTTGGAACGGCGGCTACGGGAACGTCATAGAGGTGGATCACGGCAACGGCCTCGTCACGCTCTACGCGCACAACAAGGAGCTCTACGTGACGGAGGGCGACCAGGTCAGCCGCGGCCAGCAGATCGCCTGGATGGGCAACACCGGATTCGTGTACGGCAAGACGGGCATCCACACGCACTTTGAGGTGCGGCAGAACGGCGTGAAGAAGAACCCGCAGCTGTACTTGAGTGAATAGTGGCAAGTGATCAGTGGTGAGCATGACGCCGTTCTGATCACTGGCCACTCACCACTGATCACTTGCCCGTCGCTTCACTGACAACCGCATTTCTGACACACTCCCTGCACTCCATGCGCGAACTCCTCAAATCCCTCTACAACCTCCGCGTCACCATCCTCACCTGGATCCTGCTTGCGGGCGTCTTCACCATCCTGGCGAACGTCATTGCGGCGGGGTTGGGCGGATAACGCCACTTGCGGGAGTTCAGGAGACGCTGGGGCAATTTGCCCGAATGACTGCAACCCGCTTGTCCTACACCGTCGCGCGGGTATGATCCCGGCCATGCCCGAGGCCGACGACGTCGCCACGCGGGTTCTACTGGAGCACATGCAGGCCATGCAACGAACGCTCGAAGGCCGGATGAGCGACCTGACTGGCCGCATGGACGGCCTCTCAGAGAAGATGGACCGCCAGTTCGCCGAGGTGAAGGGTGAGATCCGGCGGCTCGACCGCAAGATTGACGTGCTCACGGCCAGCGTGGACCAGATTGACGCCCGGCTAGACGCCATCGAGATCGAGAAGTTGCCCGAGCGGGTGAGGGCGCTGGAGGTGAGGCGATGATGAGCGGCTAAGAACAGGAACACCGCTCTATTGCAACACTATGTATGACCTACTTAGAAGCTACTGGCTGTATCAACATCAACAAAGGGGTGGCGGGCCACGTCGCTCACGAGCGACGTGGCGGGGCCAACGGGACTCGAACCCGCGACCTCCACAGTGACAGTGTGGCGCTCTAACCAGCTGAGCTATGGCCCCAGAGATGAAACAACCGAAGAATGATCAGTAGCTCAATTGCGCGAAGTCCTGAGTCTTGCCGAAGGGCTGAGCTATGGCCCCAGAGATGAAACAGAAGATGATGAATGGAACGGGCTGACCGGCGTCTCCCGGAGAGCCCGCGAACGGTACCAGCATTCCGGACGGCTGACAATCCTTGCCGTATCCGGCGCGGGCCGCCGGCTTGAGGTCTGGTTGCCGTCATGCTACTGTACAAATACAGTATTTATTCCATAGTTATGTCTATCCACACTCCAGGCGAGTACGCGCAGATGCTCCAGCGGATCACAAATCTGCCATGTGAGGCCACGATCCTGGTGGTGGGCCCACGCGAGCACCTGCAGGGCTGGCTGCATGACGCGCAGATCCTCCACGCGCCACCCGTACGGAAGAGAGAGGAACTTGGTCCGCTGCTGCCGCCAGATTTGCACTCCGGAGAAGAGATGCTTCAGGCGCGCCTGGAAGTCACCACCGCTCTCCAGCAGCACCCCTGGCTCTGGAGCGATCTCCTGCAGCGCGAACCGGCTCTGGCCCAGGCACTTACCGATCTGCCTGCCGCCATGGACATCCACCCTCTGTCATCACCTCCGGAGCAGCAATCGATCGCCAACGGCCGCATCGCGCACCTGGTCTTCAGGCTACGGCCGCTCCTGCTCACGGCCATCCGGCAGCATCTGCGGAGCTTGCCGTAAGAGGAAAGAGCGCAGCCGGCTGGCCACGCTCTTCTTTGGGACATCCGCAGAAGCATTAGATGGCCACCGGCCAGCCGCCCCTCCGCAGTTCGCGATCACGATTGCCCTCAGCCTGCTCCACCCGCAGCAGCGCCTCTATCCGGTTCTTGGTGGCATTGTAGTAGCTCGCCACTAGTTCCTGGACATCTGGGGAGACAGCATCGTCGGACAGGAGATCATCCAGCCGCTTCTCCAAGTCCTGCAGGATCTCCCGCGCGCCGGGCTGACCCATGAGCCCGGGACCCTCCGGGCCGGCCGGACCCTCGCCATTCACGCGCTCCAGAAGCTCCATGTACCCGTACGCCGCCTGGGAGCGGTCGCGCAGCTGGTCCAGCTGCTCCATCTTATCCCGAACAGCACGAATCTCCGGGGATGAGGGATTCTCTTGGGGGCTAGAACGCTTGTGATGCATCGCCATACGGTTTAAGGGGGAATGATTAACTTACATTGTATAACTATATTATATTTTGTCAAATACCCTTTCCGTCCAGGGGCAGGGTTGAAGGGAATTACGCGTTTAGCCGTTGAATTAGAGCCCTGGCCGCTGCACGCCCTCCGGCCAGCGGGCCTTCTCATAGGCGTCCGCGGCGCGGAGGAGGGCCTCCTCCCCCCACTGCGGCCCCATGAGCTGCAGGCCGATCGGGAGGCCGGAACCGGAGAGCCCGCAGGGAACGGAGAGACACGGGATGCCGGCCATGGGCTGGGCCGTGAGGAACACGTCCTCCAGGTACATGGCCAGCGGATCCCCGGCGTGGGCGCCCACGCGGAACGCCGGCGTGGGGGAGACGGGGGAGAGGATCAGGTCCGCTTCCCGGAACGCCGCCTCAAATTCCGCCTTGATGATGGAGCGGACCCGCTGGGCCTGGCGGTAGTAGGCATCGTAGTAGCCGGCGGAGAGCGCGTAGGTGCCAATCATGATGCGGCGCTTCACCTCCGGTCCAAAGCCCTGGCTCCGCACGCGCTCGTAGTAGTCCAGCAGGCTCTCCGGCTGTGCCACGGTATGGCCAAAGCGGATGCCGTCATAGCGGGCCATGTTGGAGCTCACCTCGCACGGCGTGATGACGTAGTAGGTGGCCACGGCGTACTTGGTGTGCGGCAGCGTGACGGAGACCGTCTCCGCGCCCAAGGACTCAAGCAGCCTAGCCGCCTCCCGCACGGACGCCTCCACTTCCGGGTCCATCCCGTCTATGAAGTACTCCTTAGGTAGGCCGATCTTCAGTCCCTTCACGTTTCCCGTCAGCGCCGACCGGTAATCCGGCACCGCCACGTTCCCGGTTGTGGCATCCTGCGGATCTTGGCCCGCGATCGTCTGGAGGATGATGGCCAGGTCGTCCACCGTCTTGGCTAACGGGCCGATGGTATCCAGGGAACTGGCCATACTCATCACGCCGTACCGGCTGGTGCGGCCGTAGGTGGGCCGGATGCCCGCAATCCCGCAGAACCCCGCCGGCTGCCGGATGGATCCGCCCGTGTCCGTACCCAGCGCAAAGAGGCACTCATCCGCCGCCACGGCTGCCGCTGACCCGCCACTGGAGCCGCCCGCCACCCGCTCCGTGTCCCACGGGTTGCGGGTCACGCCGTACGCCGAGGTTTCCGTGGATGCGCCCATGGTGAACTCATCCGTGTTCACCTTGCCCAAGCTGATGGCACCGGCGGCCTCCAGCCGCAGCGTGGTAGTGGAGCTGAAGGGCGGGACGTAGGTCTTCTCGCGCAGGATGTTGGAGCTGGCCGTGGTGGGCACGCCCGCCTCGCAGAACACGTCCTTGGCCAGGTACGGGATGCCGGCCAGCGGATGGTCGAACGTCCTGATCGTCTCCGCCGCCTCAAGCGCGCGTTCGTAGTTCTTGTGGACGACCGCATTCAGCTTCCCGTCCACCTGCTCAATCCGATCGATGCATGCCTGCAGGAGCTCCCGCGGAGCAATCTCCTTCTTCTTGAGCTTCTCATGAGCCTGCGCGATAGTCAGTTGGTGGAGCACGGACGGAATTGAGAATGGATAATTGAAAATTGAGAATTATGGAAGTTGAGACGGTGCCGACTTCGGATGTCGCGTACACATTGTCCATCGTCCATGATCAAGTATCAATTTCCATGAGCGGAGGGCGTCTGGATCTGCCGTTCCACCACGGGCAGCGGACTTGTGGCCAGGAGCGCGTCCGTGTCCACCTGGGTGGACCGGAGTTCGTCCGGCCGGAGACTGTTGCTGAGCCCGGTGACCTGGATCGCCCCCGCCGCCTGGGACGTATCCACCTCCCCCAGCATCTCCACGTACCCCAGGATCTTGGTCAGCTCCTCCGCGTAGCGGGAGAGCTCCTCCTCACTGAGGCGGAGACGCGCCAGCTTGGCGATATGCCGGACTTGGTCGGGGGAGAGGGGGGCCATGGGACCAGGGGCAGGATAGGGTGATTTGCGCCAGAATCAAGAATCATGAGTGATGCATCATGAGAAGCCGCTATTCATAATTCCTGACTCATAATTCATACTTCCCCCACTTATGAAGCTCTCCCGCCTCCGGGGCCGGAAGATCGTGGCAAGCGTGCAGCGCAAAGGGCGTGTCTGGAAAGGACGGACCATGGTCATCCGCTGGCTGCCGGGCCACCCGCCGCACCCGGCCGCAAACGCCGCTCGTCCGGCGGTGTACGCCGGGATGCTGACTTCCGCCAAGTTGAGCAAGAGGGCCGTGGAGCGCAACCGCATGCGCCGGCGGTGCCGGGAGGCGCTCAGGATCGCGCTCCGCGACCGGGACTCCGCCCCAACGCTGCAGTTGTTGCTCTCTCCCCGGTCGGCTAGCCTGAGGGCGCCGTACGCGGACATCCAGGCGGACGTTGCTGCCTTCCTCTCCACCCTCCATGCCTGACGTTCAGAAGAAGCGATCCAGCCCCCTGCAGTTCCTGCTCCTCTTCCTGCTGCTCTACCTGGCCACGGACTACGCGCTGAAGGCTTTCTTCCCGCAGCGCTTTGCCACTAGAACCGACCAGCCGGCCGCCGTCACGCTCACCATGCGGGATGCGACCGTACGCCGGGGCAACGATCCGATCGCCGTAGTGCGTAACGGCACCAACCAGCCGTTCACGCTGGAGGCCGCCTGTCCCATGCCGCCGTTCCGCGTCTCCCGCGTGGGAGCGGACGGCACGCTCACGCCCATCACCACTACGGAGACGGCCGTGCCGTGCCAACCGTCCGGAGAACCTCTTCCTCCGGGTGAGAGCCGGGAGGTCAGCCTAGCACCGTGGAAGTACAGCCTCTTTGGGGAGAACGGCACGTACGCGCTGCAGTTTCCTGTGAGCGGGAACACCATGACGGGAGCCAGTGTGGCCGCGCGCGTCATGCCGGGAACGGGCAGCCAGGCGATAGATCCGTACGCCGTCCGTCCGGCGGACCTGCTGCGCACGCAGTTTGAAGTGTACGAACCTGGCGCAACGGCCAAGCTCTTCCGCACGTTCATCACCAAGCCCTTTCTGAACTTCCTGGTCTTTGCCGCGTCCTGGCTGCCGGACCGGAACCTGGGGGCGGCCATCATCCTCCTCACGCTACTGGTGAAGCTGCTCCTGTTCCTTCCCACCCAGCACGCGCTGGAGGGCCAGAAGAAGATGCAGCAGATCCAGCCCAAGATGGAGGAGCTCAAGAAGCGCTACAAGGGCGACGCGCGCAAGATCCAAGAGGAGACCATGAAGCTGTGGAAGGAGGCGGGCGTGAACCCGTGGCAATCCTGCCTGCCCACGCTGGTGCAGTTTCCGGTGCTGATCGGCCTCTTCTATGTTGTGCGGGACAGCTCCCATCTGGCGCTCTCCAGACACCTCCTCTACCCCGCGTACCAGAATCTGGAGTGGAGCTTTGGAACCAACTTCCTGGGCCTTGATCTCCTGGCACCCAATGTCTGGGTCATGCCCGCCCTGCTCCTGGTGCTCCAGTTCCTGCAGATGAAGCTGACCTTTGCCATTGCCGCGCGGCGCAAGCGCGCGCAGGTCATTGATGTCCCCTCCGCCAAGGAGCTGGAACGGGAAGTGAAGAACGCCGCCACGGATCCGGAGGCGGCGCAGAAGCTGCAGCAGAACATCATGCTCTACGGCCTGCCGGTCATGATCGCGGTCATGGCGGTGCAGTTTCCGGCGGCCGTGTCCCTCTACTGGGCCACGCAGTCCGTGTTCGGCATTGGCCAGCAGGTGCTGGTGAACCGGCGGACGGCCTGAGAGAAAGGGATAAGGGGAGAGTATGAGGAGGAAAGGGAGCCAGACCCGGAAAAGCCGCGCCTCACAGAGGAGGCGCGGCGGAGCGGAGCTCACTGGCCGGGGGGCGGGAGGGAGAGCGGCTGCTCCGGTTGGAAGTAGTTCCGCGCCTCTTCCAGCGTGGCCACGATCTCGGCGCAGGGCAGGCGATCCCGGAACTTGGTGAGGAACGCGGGCCGCACGCAGATCACCATCAGACCCTGACGCTGGCGCGTCCGCTGCGCGCGCCGGGCGATCACCCCGAGCACATCATCGCTGACGCGCTCAAGCGCACTGCAGTCCAGGATGATCTTCAGCTCCCGGTGCGTCCTTCCGGTCAGGTACCAGCCAAAGCTCTCCCTATGCTCCGGTTGCAGCTCGGCTGGAATCACCTGCGCCTCCACGTGTCCGTTCACTTGCTGGAACGCAAAGAGATCATCTTTTTCCATGAGCTCGGCCATAGGTCACTCCCCAATGTGTGAAAAACCGCGCCGCACAGGCGGCACCTGGGATACTCTCTGCCGCAACGGGCAAGCGGTCAAGCAATCAATGAAAGAATGCCGCCGCTCCGGAGAGCGACGGCGGGCCGCTAGCAGCCCGTCATGACCAGGGCAGCTTCCTTGTTCGCGGCCACCGTAGTTTTGACCGCCATCTCATCCAAGAGGCACTGCGCACCCGGCGGCAGCCCGTAGAGGATGAGCCGCTGCCCGCGCTTCCGCAGCCGGCAGCACAGTTTGGCAAGCGCCAGGAAGGATGAAAGCTTCCAATCCTCAGCGCCTTCCACGTTGAGCACGACCACCTTGGTGTCCCACCGGATCCGATCCGGCAAGATCGTCAGTTCCTCCGTAGGATTGCCATACAGTCGCGTAACAAACGCGGCCACGCGTTCACTCCTTCCCTATTAACCACGGTGTGAATGACGCCCCCACGCAGGGGCATCGAACTGCGCACATGATACCATATACTCTATACTGTCAATACCGCGCGGCACGGTCTACTTCCCAGGGATCCGCCGCCGCGTCTATCCTCCCGGCATATGATCGATCTCCAAGATCTCCGCGCCCGGCCGGATACGTACCAGGACGCCGCCAACAACAAGGGGGTGAAGGTGAGCATCAAGGACATCCTGCAACTTGATGAGAAGCGGCGGGAGCTGCTCCCCAAGGTGGAGGAGATGCGCGCTAGGAAGAACAAGGTGAGCAAGATGGTGCCAAGCTTGAAGGACATGGAGCGGGAAGTGGCCATCAAGGACATGAAAGCGTTGGACGGTGAACTGAAGATCCTGGAAGCCGAACTGGGCAAGGTGGAGGCGGAGTGGCAGGCCAACCTGCTCCGGATTCCCAACCTCCCGCTGCCGGAAGTGCCCGTGGGTCACAGTGAAGAGGAGAACAAGGTGATCCGCACCGTGGGCACGCCCAGGCAGTTCGATTTCCCGGTGAAAGACCACGTGGCCATTGGGAAGGAGCTGGACATCATTGATGTGGAGCAGGCGGCCGTGGTGAGCGGCAGCCGGTTTGCGTACTTGAAAGGCGACGCCGTGCGGCTGCAGATGGCGCTCATCCAGTTTACGTTCGATACCCTGGGGAATGAGGCGATCTTGAAAGAGGTAGCCAAGCGAGCCAAGTTGCGCGTCTCCACCAGGCCCTTTGTGCCGGTGCTGCCGCCGGTCATCATGCGGCGGGACGTGATGGAGCGTATGGACCGCCTGGAGCCGGAAGACCAGCGCTACCTGCTGCCGGAGGACGAGCAGGTGCTGGTGGGTTCCGCAGAGCATACGCTGGGGCCGTACTATATGGAGAAGACGCTGGATGTGGCGGAACTGCCTATCCGTTTCATCGGGTACTCCACCGCCTTCCGGCGGGAAGCCGGCACTTACGGCAAGGACATGGGCGGCATCCTGCGCGTGCACCAGTTTGATAAGCTAGAGATGGAGAGCTTCACCACGGCCGAGGCCGGCGCGGACGAGCAGCGGTTCATCGTGGCGCTGCAGGAGCACATGGTTGAGCAACTGGCGATCCCGTACCGCGTCCTGCAGAAGTGCACGTGGGACATCGGCAAGCCCAACGCCAACGGCCTGGATATCGAGTGCTGGATCCCGGCGCAGAACACGTACCGTGAGACGCACACGAGTGACTACATGACGGACTACCAGGCCAGGCGCCTCAGCACGCACTACAGGACGGCCAGCGAGGAGCGCAAGCTCGTGCACATGAACGACGCCACGGCCTTCGCCATCGGCCGAACCATCATCGCCATCCTGGAGAACCACCAGAGCGCCGACGGCAGCGTGACGATCCCGGAAGTCCTGCGACCGTACATGGGGGGGCAGGAGAGGATTGCGAAGCGGTGAAAAGGGCAGAAAGGGTGAAAGGGGTGAAAACGATACAGGGGTGACAAGGGTGGGACGCGTGAGGTGTTCAATGAGGGGACGGAACGTCACTTTATGCATGTAGAAGCGACAAACATCATATCGCCGGAAGGATTGCGATCCTCGTACCTTCCGCTCTGTGGCTGGGCCTTTACGATGGAACTATGCAGCGGCCGCATCAGAAACTCATCGTCTGGCAGGAGGCGTACTCGCTCTGCCTGCTGATTTACAAGACAACAAAGAAATTTCCACCGGAGGAACGGTATGCGCTCTGCGATCAGCTACGCAGAGCGGCTTCCAGCGTGCCGACCAACATTACAGAAGGGAATTATCGAACGACGCAAAAGGACCGGCGGCACTTCTTTGTCATTGCACACTCTTCTCTAGAAGCACTTCACTGCGAGATTCTACTCGCAAACGATTTGGGCTACATCAGCACGGAGGAGTTCGCATGTATCGATAGCCATATCGGACGTGTCGGCTTCCTCCTGAATCGGCTAATGAAAACAATCAAATAAAGCTCTACCATATCCTTGTCACCCTTTTAACCCTTTTAACCCTTTTCGCCCTTTCCGTCCTTTCCACCCTTTTCTTTTCGCCCTCGTTCCCCCGACCGCCCCTCATGCGCTTCCTCTTCACCCGCTTCCCGCTGGAATCCGCCTTTGGCGGAGCGGAGGTGCAGACCTTGTCCCTCATGGACGGGCTGCGCGACCGGGGCCACTCCGTATCCTTCCTGGGCAGCTGCCAGACGCTCCTGGCGGAATGCAAGAAGCGCGGCATTGTAGCGACCGAGCGGGACATTGGCCCGCCGCCGGTGACCAAGCGGGACGCCGTGAGTTTCCTGTGGCGGCGGAGCGCCATGCGGCGAGCGCTCCGGGAGGAGATTGCGCGGCTGGGATCCCAGGACGCGGTCCTCATGCTGAGCCTGACGGAGAAACTGCTCCTCACCCACCCGCTCCACGCTTCCGGCACGCGCGTGGTATGGGTGGAGCACGACCGGGTGGGCCGGTGGCTGCGTCGCAATCCTTGGTTGCCGCAGTTGCGGCGCATGAGCGCCTACGCCACCACGGTGACCGTCTCCGGCCTCAGCCGGCGGATCTACCTGGATCTGGGATTCCCCCCGGAACGCGTGACGGTGATCCCGAACGGCATAGACCTCCGGCGATTCCCACCGTCTGTCCGGCCACGCACGGGCGGCGTGCCCCACGTGGGGTGCGTGGCGCGGCTGTCTTGGGAGAAGGGCGTGGACGTGCTCATAGGCGCGCTCGGCCGGGTATCCGGCGTGCGGGCCACCATTGTGGGCGGAGGGCCGGAGGAGGGCGCGATCTCACGGCAGATCACGGAGGAGAAGCTGGCCGGACGGGTGAAGATCATAGCGCCCGGGCGCGATCTCCGGGACTTCTACCAGTCGATCGACCTGCTAGTTCTCCCATCCCGCGATCACGATCCCTTTGGTCTGGTGGCGGCGGAAGCCATGGCGCTGGGGATTCCGGTAATTGTCACGGACGCGTGCGGCATAGCGGAATACTGCTCCTCTGGCACGGACGCGGTGGTGGTGCCAGCGGGTTCCGTGAGCGCGCTGGAAGAGGCGATCGCGCACCTGCGCGACCAGCCGCACTTGCGCCATGCGATCGGCGAAGCCGGACAACTGCGGGCCCGGCAGGCGTTCGGCGCGGAGCACATGGTGGACGCCTATGAGAAACTCCTCCAAAGGGATGCGCGCCGGTGAAGGATGGGTACAATGCCCCGGCATGAAGCACGCCACATCGCTCATCGCGATCCTTTCCACGGTCGCCACGCTCGGTAGCGCTCCGTTGGACCAATTGCCGCTCGCGCCCCATTTTCCTCTTGCTCACGTCTCACATCTCACATCTCAGGTCTCAGGTCTCGCCGCCTCCCGCCAAGCAGCCGGCACCAACGGCCTGCATGTCTTTGCCGCCCCCATCGATGCGCTCAGTGTGACGCTCAGGGAGAAAGACCAGACCGCGCAGGTGCGCGCGTTTGACGGCACTGCATGGAGCGCCTGGGAGGAACTCCGGGTGGAGGATGAACAGGACCCAACGCTCATGGAATCGAACCTCGTGGTGTTCCAGGTACCCGTGGGCACGGTCGAATTCCGGAGCAGCGCACAGTTCACAGTGAATCCCATCCGGGTCTCAGGCGCGCCTGCGTCCTACCGCGTGGCAGCCACTCAAGATGTAGGGACGCCGCGCATCCTCTCCCGCCGGGACTGGGGGGCGGATGAGAGCCTGAGGCTCAGAAACGGCCACGCGCCCAGCCGCAGCGACGACGACATCACGAGCGAGGTGAGCGGCAACGGCGCGCTCACTGCCCGCCAGCGGGAGTGCCTGGATGCGATTGAAGGCTATCCCCAGGATTTCAAGCGCGCCAAGAAGCGGGTGGATGAGCTGAACGGCAAACCGCTCCTGTGGCCGCAGGAGTACTCGCCGTCCATCGGGCTCCTGGTCGTGCACCACACCGCTGTTCGGTCGGACGGCGATACACGGCCTGGCGCGGAGCGCATGCGCGCGCTGTATCAGTACCATGCCGTGAACCGCGGCTGGGGGGACATTGGCTACCACTACGTGATTGACGATGACGGCCGGATCTACCAAGGCCGTGCCGGCGGCGACCGAGTGGTGGGCGGCCACGCGTACTGCAATAACGTGGGGACACTGGGCATCGCACTCATGGGGAACTTTGAGGTAGAGGAGCCCACCCAGAAGCAGGTAAAGAGCCTGCAGTGGCTGCTCCAGCACCTGGCGGAGCAGGAGGAGATAGACCTGCAGACGGACGTCACGTACCATGGCAAGTCCCTCCCGCGCATCGTGGGCCACCGGCAGCTCCTGACTACTGACTGCCCCGGCTACTACCTCTACGAGGCCATGGACCAGCTGCGCAGCAACGTGGCAGCCGGACGGATAGACAAGGCGCTCGTGTTCCCGGAGGGCGCGCAGCGCATGAGTCAGAAGCAGGACAAGCCGCGGGCAACGATCGCCATAGGCCAGAAAGGGACGTTCTTCTTTCAGGACGCAGACTACGTGGGGCGGCCGGGCGGGGACGTGCTCTTCCCCGTGCGGTTTTTGGCCAGCCAGGCGCTCAGCCAGCGCAGCGTGATTGGCAAGCTCACCCGCTCAGACGAGCGCCTGGCGGTATACCTGGTAGGCGAGCAGGAGGCCGTGCGCCTCCGGGACAACGTGCTGCTGCCGCAGTTCCTGCGCAAGGGGGACACCACCACGCTCTACATCCGCGTGGTCCTGCCGCCGGATCCGGGAACGTACCAGCTCACCATAGATTCCCTCCGCTACACGCTCAAGGCGGAGGGCCGCCGCGTGCGCACCGCCACGGCCGTGGGCCAGAGGCGGCTCTCCCGCCAGGCCGGCCAGACGCTTGGTTCTCAACCGAATGGCGGCAGCGCCTCTCCCGCCGCGCCGGCACCCACGGCGCCGGACAACGGCCCCCTGGTCCGTATCCTGCTGAGTTACGAGTCCAACGATCCGGATCATCCCGACCGCGCGTTCCTGGACGCGCCGCAGGGCGCCAGACTGGACGGCAAGCCGGTCAGCGGCACCGTGGTCTTTGAGAAGAAGGGCGATACGTGCGAGGCGAGCAACGAGCTGGGCTTCCTGGCTGGCGGTACGCCCCGCCTCCACCCGCACGGCAAGATCCTCACCGTAGAGAGTTGGAATTCCGCCTTTAACCAGTTCCGCGGCACGATCGAATGCCGGATTGTGGACGGACGCTTAGCGCTCATCAATGAACTCCCCATGGAGGACTACCTGCGGGGACTGGCGGAGGAGCCGGATTCAGAGCCCTATGAGAAGCAGCGCGCGTTCGCGATTGCGGCGCGCACCTACGCGCAGTGGTACCTGAGCCCCCAGAACCGCAAGTTCCCCGGCAAGCCGTATGATGGATCAGACAGTCCGGCCGTGTTCCAGAAGTACTCCGGCTACGCCTATGAACTGAAACATCCGAGCTGGCTCAAGGCGCTCGAATCCACCAGGCACCAAGTGCTCCTGAAGGACGGCCAGCTCATCAAGCCGCCGTACTTCTCACAGAGTAACGGCCGGACCCTCAGCCCCGCCGAAGCCGGCTGGAAGACGTTCCCGTTTGCGGAGGTCTTTGCGAGCAAGCCGGACCCCTGGTGCCAGGGCATGGAGCAGCGCGGGCATGGCGTTGGCATGAGCGGCTGCGGCGCGGAAGCCCAGGCGGAGGAGGGCAAGACCGCGGAGGAGATTTTACAATACTATTATACGGGGATCACAATCGGACGGGTGAGATGAGGAGCACGATCGAATGTGGAATGTGGAATATCGAATGTCGAACGATCGTACGCAAGGATGCTGATCGATATTCCACATTCGATATTCGACATTCGATCAGCCTCTCTTGGAAACCGGAACAGGGCGCGATGAACACCTTCAGTCCTGCAGCTTCAGTGGCGGCTGCACGGTATGGGCGGCCGTGAGGAGCACCTGGTTCACGTGCGAATCCTGGACCGTGCTCATCTCCCAGATGATATTCACGATCATCTTGTCATCTGCCATCTTGGTACGGCAGCGATCGATCAGGTCGCAGAGGATCTCCACCTCGCTGCGCGCACTGGAGGTAGACACGCAGAAGAGCTCCCCGGGCTGTTCGATCACGAAGCTCTTATCCCGCGTGCGCCGGTCAATGAGCCGCATGATGAGGTGACGGGTGAAATCCCGGATCACCCGGTAGCTGAGGAGCAGGCGGGCCACGTCCTGTTCCACGCCGTGCCCAAAGTGATCCTTGGCCCTGTCTACGATGTCCTTCTCCTCAGAGAGCGGCATGGCGCCACTGTGGCAAAGGGCATCCGGCCAGTCAACGGCAGGGATCCCCGCGCCGGAGATCTTCGCAATTCCGCCGCCCTCCGCCTACACTCCCCCCATGATCACCGCCGAGCACCCCTTCACCTTTGTCCTCTTTGGCGCATCCGGCCACCTGGCCCGGCAGAAGATCTACCCCGCGCTCTTCACGCTGGCGCTCAAGGACCGGTTCCCGGAGCACTACGCCGTCATCGGCTACGCCCGGACGGACATGACGGAGGAAGGGTTCCGCGCGCTGGTAGCAGAAGCCATCCAGAAGGACATGCCCGGAACGAGCGAGCGGGAACTGGCGGACTTCCTCACGCACGTCCACTACCAGAGGGGCCAGTACGACCAGCTCACGGACTTCCAGAGCCTCGCCGACCGCATCGCGACCATGGAGAAGCAGTGGGGCGTGGGAACGGAGGCGGTGAGACTGGCGTACCTGAGCGTGCCGCCGCAGGTCTTTGTCTCCGTCATCCACAAGCTGTGCGAGGGCGGCGTGCGGGCGGCGGACCGGCCGTTTAGGGTGATCGTGGAGAAGCCGGTGGGACATGACCTGGCAAGCTTCCGCACGGTGGAACAGCAGCTCATTCGCTGCTTCCGGGAGGAGGAGATCTACCTGCTGGACCACTACCTGGGCAAGGACGCCGTGCGGAACGTCTACTACCTGCGCTACGCCAACCCGGTGATGGCGCAGCTGCTCACCAATGCCGTGGTGGAGCACGTGGAGATCACCGCCATGGAGAGCGACGGCGCGGGAGACCGCGCCGGCTACTTTGAGGGAACTGGCACGTTCCGGGACATGTTCCAGAGCCACCTGCTGCTCCTGGCTTCCCTGCTCACCATGCCGCTGCGGCACACGGAGGAGGAGATCAAAGAGAGCCGCCTGAGCGCGCTTAGGCGCCTCACCATACCGGAAGCGTCATCCCTGGGTGACGTGGTGCTCCAGGGGCAGTACCAAGCCGGCACCGTAGCCGGACAGGCGGCCTTGGGCTACACGGCGGAGAAGGGCGTAGCCGCCACCTCCCGCACCAACACCTACGCCGCGCTGGCGCTTGAGACCCGTGAACCGCTCTGGGCCGGCGTGCCGTTCTTCCTGCGGTCCGGCAAGCGGCTCACCAAGAAAGAAACGCGCATCACGCTGGACTTCCGGGACGCCCGCGGCGGCGCGCCGCACGTGGAAAATAACCGCCTGGACATCATCCTGCAGGGGGAAGCCGGGCTGCGCATGCATTTACAGACCAAGATGGGGGGCACGGAGCCGCTCTTCCGGCCGCTCATTATGGAGGATCCCCTGGTCTGCTACGGCGATTGCCTGCCGGAACACGGGCTTCTCCTGCTGGAAGCCATCCGGGGCAAGAAGCACTGGTTCCTCAGTTTCTCAGAAGTGCTGGCCGCATGGGAGCTCATTGATCCGCTGCAAGCGCATTTGGACAAGCCGGAGACGCCGCTCCATCCGTACGCGGCGGGATCGCGCGGCCCGGCGGCGGCGGACACGTGGATTGCGGCGCGGGGGTGCCAGTGGTTCTAGGCGGCCAGGGGCACAGGGCCGCTTCTACTTCTTCACAGGTTTCCCGCATCACGCGTATCACCTCCTGGTCCACCCGTTCCGCCGGCAGCTCTTCCACGCAACGGGAGAGGGCCATCCGCACGCCCATGAGGAACATTTCCCGGTCCGCCCGCGTGAGGAGCCGGTCGGGATTGGGCGCGGTGGATTCAAAGTAGCCGTGCACAGCCAGCGCGGTCCCCACGCGTGAACCGTACTCCAAGAGCCACTGCGCAAAAGGCGTATCGCGACCGGCTTCCCGCAGGCGGCGCGCGGCCGTCTGCTCCGTCTGCTCCAGCATCTGCCCCAGAGTGACGCTTGCGGGCATCATGGGGGTATTGTACTCCCTCACCCGCTGGCCGTAAGGTGTGACCATGCCCGTGCAGGTGATCTACATGGATGCGCCCGACCAACTGGTGGAACGCGCCACGCGGTCGCTGGAAGCGGAGATCAGCCGCGTCATCCGCCAGAAGGACCACTGTTCCCTGGGCCTCTCCGGCGGCTCCACGCCCCTGCCCGTCTATGGACAGCTGGCCAGGTCCGACCGGATCGACTGGAGCCGCGTTACGCTCTTCCCCCTGGATGAGCGGTTCGTGCCGACCGCGCATCCGGACAGCAACCAGGGCGCCATCCTGCGCGCCCTGAGTGCGGCAGATCCCCAGCCGCACACCCTCTTCCCGGATACCAGCCTCCAGCTGGACGAGTGTCTGCTGCAGTACCGCATGCAGCTCCGGCCGCTCCTGCAACAGCAGGGGCTGGACGTGGCCGTACTGGGCATGGGGACGGACGGCCACACCGCCTCGCTCTTCCCGCCGCTCCCGGCGGAAGCATTCTCCGATCTCCTGGTCATCCCCGCGCGCACCGACCATCACGCGGTGTCCCAGCGCCTGAGTGTCACGCTCCCCGTGCTCCAGTCCGCCCGCTTCCGCCTGCTGCTCCTGTCTGGTCCGGACAAGGCGGAGACGTGGGAACGGATGATGAAGAGCGACGTACGCCTCCGCCGCTGGCCCCTGCAGGGCTTGCTGGACGAACGCACCACCGTCATGATCGCCGCATGAGCAAGGCGAGCTGACCACCAGCCAAGCCGTAATGACGCCGCATGCGGCGTCTCGGTACGCGCTCATAGACGGGTGGGATCCAAGGAAGGCAGTAACGCCCCTGTGACCAACTCTACCTTGAGAGAATTTGCAGATAGTCCGCAAAAACAAATAGCCGGTTTCTCCTCTTGCCTGTGATTTCATGCAAAATTTTCTGATCGATGAATCGCCTCGTGAGATCGTTTGCGGATTTCGTCGTGAGGCCGGTCGCCTGCTCCACATCCTTTACGGTCAAAACGGGCTGAGTGAACAGCTGCTGTAGGAGTTTTTGCCCAGCTGTCACCTGTCTGCCCATCTTGGGGAGACGCTCGGTCATAAGAGCATCTCGCAGTGCCATAATCTCCTGCAAGGTCCGAGCCGCATGCAGCGCAGTCTGCTCAACTGCATCCAAGAAGAACCGAACCCAACTCGTTAAATCGTTTTTTTCGCGCACCAGGGTCAAGCGGTCAAAGTACAATGTCTTATGCTTCTCAAAGTAGTCCGACGTATAGAGCAACGGAGCGTCGATCATCCCGAAGTGCATCAAAGACAAGGTGATGAGCAATCTTCCAATTCTTCCATTGCCATCAAGAAACGGGTGAATCGTTTCAAACTGATAATGGCAAATTGCCACCCTGACCAGATTCGGCATTGCAATCGATTCATTCTGCATGAAGCGTTCCAGATCCGAGAGAAGATCCGGGAGATGCTCCGCGCTCGGCGGAATGAACATCGCATCATTCAACGTGGCGCCACCGATCCAGTTTTGGCTTTTCCGAAATTCTCCCGGCTCTTTTCTCTCACCCCTTCCGTGAGAGAGTAAAATGCGATGCGACTCACGAATCAGCCGGCTGGAAAGAGGCAGCGCCTGGAGAGAACGCAGTGAGTGATCCATCGCCCTGATGTACTGATGCACCTCTAACCAAGTATCACGCTCTTCAGGAGCGATATCAGCCTCATCGGTGAATGCCTGCTCCATATTCGTTCGCGTACCTTCAATCCGGCTAGAAGTTACGGCCTCTTTTCGCACATACGATCGAATGAACCGATTCATGTCCGGTATAAGCCGGGCAAAGGAGTTCAGTTCCCCTAATCGCAAAGAGGCACTTTCCAGCTTGCGCTGAATGAGAGCATCACTGATCGTCCAATCATGGTTAACTGGCTCAGGCAAAAAGTATTCATACTGGAAACCCTTTCGCTTTTTGCCAGCAATAAAATCCCGTAGATCCATTAGTTTAGTTTACCCCCTTAAAGTAAATTAGAGAAATCCATAATTTACCTTCAGAAATAATCAATAGAATTGGCGTTTTACATACAAATACAGGGCCTCACGCCCCCCAATCCAGCTCCTTCAGGTGATCCACCACCCGGCCCTCCACAACACACACCAGATCCATCCGATACCCGCCTTCATACCCGCGCTCTCTGACCCACCGCCTGGCGGCGCGGACCATAGCGCGGCGCTTCCGGGCATCCAGCCCCAGCTCCGGCCGGAAGTCCTGGGACCAGGCGGATCGCGCCTTCACTTCCACAAAGACCAGGGACTGTTCACTCGGGTCGTACGCCAGGATGTCGATCTGATCCCGCTCCAGCCGCACGTCCCGCCCCAGCACCAGAAAGCCGCTCCGCTGGAGGTACGTGAGCGCCACATCCTCCCCCCGCCGCCCCACCGTCCGCCGATCCACCGATCGGTTGAGCGGCGCCGCAGGCAGTCCCAGGAGACGCACCACGGCCAACACTGTACGCGTTCGGAGGCTGCCCGTCGCCGAGCGGGACACAGGTTTGCCGCCTGTCCAGGAATTCCGCTGGTGCCTCATGGTGTACGACCGTACACTAGTCCCATCGCCTCCTCCACTCCCACTTCTTCCCCCCGCCTCCTATGCTCACGCAGCTCACGTCCTTCGCCACGATCGGCCTCACCTGCGAACGCATCACGGTGGAAGTGGGCACCGCGCCGGGGGAATCCAAATTCTTCATTGTGGGTCTGGGGGACACGGCCGTGCAGGAGAGCAAGCACCGGGTGCTCCTGGCCATCCGCCAGAGCGGCTTCCGGCGGATGGGATCCCGCGTCATCACGGTAAACCTGGCGCCGGCGGACCTGCGCAAGGTAGGCCCGCGGTACGATCTGCCCATCGCCCTGGGCCTCCTGATCGGCTGCGGACAGGTCACGGTCCCGGAGGAAGCGCTCACGGATACGGCATACTTGGGGGAGCTGGCGCTGGATGGAACGCTGCGCCACGTCTCCGGCGTGCTGCCCGCCACCATCGCCGCGCGGAAGGCAGGCATCCGCCGGATCGCCGTCCCCGCGGTGAACGCGCCGGAAGCTATGCTGATTTCCGGTATAGAGGTGATTGCGGCGGAGAGCCTCCCGCAGCTCATCCGCGTCCTGAACGGCGAGGAGCCTGTGCCAGCGGTGCGTTCTCACCGGCAGACATCTTCCCTCCCCGGCGGAGTGGTGGACTTTGCGGACGTGCGCGGCCAGGAGCAGGCCAAGCGGGCGCTGACCATTGCGGCCGCGGGCGGTCACAACGTGCTCCTCTCCGGCACGCCGGGCTCCGGCAAGACGCTCCTGGCCCGGGCCTTCCGCGGCATCCTGCCGCCCCTCTCTGAGGAAGAAGCCATAGAGGTCACGCAGATCTACAGCATCGCCAACCTCCTGCCCAAAGACGCGCCCCTGCTCACGGATCGCCCCTTCCGCGTGGTGCACCACACGGCCAGCGGCGTGTCCATCGTGGGCGGCGGGCAGGTGCCGGGACCCGGAGAGATCAGCCTTGCCCACAAGGGCGTCCTCTTCCTAGATGAGCTGGCGGAGTTCCCCACGCAGGTGCTGGAAGTGCTCCGCCAGCCGCTGGAGGACCGCACCATCACCATCACGCGCGCGCAGGGCGCGGTCACGTTTCCGGCGGACTTCATCTTGGTCGCCGCCATGAATCCGCCGCAGTTCTCCGCCGGCGGCGCGCAGCGGATCCGGCAGCGGATCTCCGCGCCGCTCCTGGACCGCATTGACCTGACCGTAGACGTCCAGGCGGTGCCGATCGCAGACCTGCAGGCGCCGCCAGCCCGGAGATCCGACAGCTCATCGGAACTGCGGGCCAAGGTGGAACAGGCCCGCATCAGGCAGCACGAGCGGTTTTCCGGACTCCCCATCCTGACCAATCGGGAGATGGGTGTGAGGGAGATCGACCAGTTTTGTCCGCTGGACCAGGCATCGGAGCGGATCCTCAAGCAAGCAACGGAGCGGCTTGGGCTCTCCGCGCGGGGTTACCATAGGATGGTGAAAGTGGCTCGGACCATCGCGGATTTGGAGGACAGCCATGCCATCCAGATGCAGCACGTGGCAGAAGCGCTGCAGTACAGGCAGAACGTGACGGGGTGATGAGTTACCAGTTTGAAGTTACGAGTTACAAGTTATGGATATGCAACATTCCACCTCGACTACAGCACAGATGCTGAATAAAGCCGGCTTCCGATCTCTTTTTTCTTGGCAGGAGGCAAAGAAATTAAGTCTGGATGTTTACGAGATAACCAAATCCTTTCCCGCCAGCGAGCGATTCCACCTGGTGGATCAACTGAGAAGGGCATCGAGCTCAGTCATGTCGAATTTGGCCGAAGGCTCAGCGATGTCGACACGCGATCATCAGAATAGCTTCTATGTTCGGGCAAAGGGATCAGCCATCGAGGTCGACAACTTCATAGAGCTTGCCTTTCCGCTTGGTTATATTACAGAGAATGAATATCATAGCCTGAGCAACAGTTACATCCGGCTTTCGGGGACGATCGAGCGCCTGATTCGATCGCCGCGTAGACACCTCCGGACCTGAACTCGTAACTTGTAACTTGTAACTCGTAACTTCCCCCTCCCCCGCCATGCGCCCCCGCCTCCTCCTCGCCGTCCTCACCCTCCTCCCCCAGATCGCCCTTGCCGCCAGTCCAAGCACGCTGGCCGATCTGGCAACCGTCATTCGCAACCAGACCGGCCCGTACGCGCTGAGCGCGGAGATGCACGCGCACGTGCCGGGAATGTTCTACGTCTCAGCCTGGATGAAGGGGGACAGTGAGAAGACCGGCCCCCTGAGCAGCAAGGGGAACCTGAAGACCACCGTGGACCTGTCCGATGGCACGCTCACCGGTCGTATCCGCGGCCGCCTCCGCGTGGACGGCACCACGCTCTACATGATTCTGGACAGCCTGGAAGGCACGTTCCCGGAAGAAGCCCGGAGCGCGCAGGGCAGGGTGCCCGTGGGCCAGTGGTTCAAGGCAACCATGCCCGTGGAAGAGTCCGATCTTCAGGAGTCTCTGCGGATGCAGACCGATCTCCTGACCGGCCTGGAGGAACTGCTGGATACCACCCGTACGGAGACGGCGGGCGGCACGGAGTACACGGTCAGCCTGAAACCGGAGGCCCAGATGCAACTGGCGGCACTGGTGCGCATGCTGACCAGTTCCCTGCAGACGGAACTGCAGAAGAAGGGGATCGGCTCCAGCGCGCTACTCCCCCATACCATGCCCGCCGTGACGGTGAAAGCGCGGGTGCGTCTGGGCGCCAGCAATACGCTCTTGCTGTTCCGCCAGTACGTGGCCGCGGAGGATCCGCCAGTTCTCCGCTTTGCCCTGCAGAGCGAACAAGTGCCGTCCAATGTGCCCGTGACCGTGGAGATTCCCGCAGGCGCCATAGACCTCTCAAGCGAACTGCCGGCGAACCTTGCGCCCGCTCCAGCCGGCTCTCGGTCGTCTTTGGAGACGGATTGCAGTGTGACCGGCGCCGCCAAGCTGGCCCTCATCCGCAAGGGGCTCTGCCAGGACAGCCGCCCCTCGCGCCGCCGCTAGCCCTTCAAGCTCGACCAAGGGAAAAGGCGGCCGCTGGCCGCCTTTTTCTGGTCAATGATCCCTGCCTAATGACCACTCGCCGCTCACTCACTCCCAGCGCGTCCCGCTCGCCAGGGGAGAGGGCAGGTCCACCCAGGTGAAGTGACCGGTGCCGTCCGTCCAGCGCACGGCGCCGATCTCCCCCACCGTTCCCGGGGCTACCAGGCTCACCTGCAGGAAGCGGCCCCCACCACCCGTGGCGGACACGGTCCCATGGAGCCGCAGCGTGCGCTGGCCGTTCTGCAGACGGCCCAGCTCCGCCGGGATAGCGGCGCAGGTGACGGTGGAGCCGTTCGCCGAGCACGTCACGCGCGTAGCCGTATCCGCCGCGCCCAGCTGCCAGTTACTCACCGTGACCTGGTCGGCCTTGGTGACGGAGAACTGCAGCTCCTCCAGGTCCAGGGACGCGGGAGAGAGCGCGGCGCCGGAGAAGGCGAACGCCGCCAGAACCTGATCGGATCCAAGGGGAAGCGCGCCGGTGGCATCTGCGGCGTTGCGCGCGGACAGCAGCCGTGCCTGGGCCGTCTGGTGCTTGGGAGAGACGCCGGTCTGGAGTGCCGCATCGATCGAACTCTCGCTCCACACGCCTTGCAGCGTAAGGGAAACTGTATCCACCCACAGGAGCTCTTCCGATTCTCCGCCGCCGTCGCGCGGCTTCAGGCGCGCACGGACACCCAGGATACGGGACTGGGATTTGGGAATCTCATAGGCGCCCTCCAGGGCATACGTGCCGCGCCAGGTCTTATTGGTAGCGTCGTTGCCATCTTTACTGAGGAGGCCAATGAGCCTGCCGTCCTGATCGATCAGCTCCAGCCGATCGATGGACTTCACCTCGTTCCGCAAGGTCATCCGCGCGCCGCGGACGCGGACCGGCTCCTGTTCGGAGAAGAAGGAGGCGCCCGCCACCGCCGGGCTCAGCTGCCCCAGTAGGAGGATATGGCTCCGGACGGGGAAGTCCGCTATGGAGGAAACCGAGGACGAAGAGGAAACCGAGGAGGCCGAGGAGGCCGAGGAAGAGAAAGAAGAGGAAGCTGAGGACACGGCAGAGGAAGAGGAAGAAGCACTGGGGAGCTCTCCGCGCTCGGCCTGGCGGTACAGATCCAGCTCACCGGCCGCATGCGCCTCAAACGCGGCGGCCAACCGCGCCATCTGTCCGCGCGTGAGCGCATCTGCAGGCTGGGTGCCGGAGAGCGCTAGCTTCTCCCGGGCCGCCACGCGGACATAGGTCTGGTACCACGCTTCCAATACCAGCGGATCGGTGGGGCCCAGCTCCAGAGCGTACGCCTCCGCCAGGATCTTGAGCGCCTCCGCGTAGTTCACGGACCGCTCCGGATGAAAGAGCCCATCCGGATTCCCGCGCACGACGCCGAGGGCCTTGGCCGTGCAGACATCGGCTTCAAACCAGCTGTCCCGCGGCACGTCCGGGAAGCAGCCGGGCGTGAACCCCTGCACCACCTGCCGGTGCCGCGCCAGGAGGCGCATGGCGATCTTGGTGAACTCCGCGCGGTTTATTGTGCGGCGCGCCTCAAAGCGGCCCGTTGGGTTCCCCTGCACCACGCCAATGGACGTGAGCAGGCCAATCCCCGCGCGTTCCGCCGTGGTGAAGGAGGAAGCATCGCGGTACGATGAAACGCTGGGACGGTAGTCCAGCGCCAGCGCGGTCAGGGGGAGAAGGACAGCGAGCGTAGCTGTCGCCAGGGTGCGGTGAGTCATCATATGGGAAGAGTGTAACAGAAAGGACGTGCCATGGATGCGCCGTCCAAGAGGAGCAAACGATGCGCCTGCCGCAACGTTACGGAAAAAGTCCGGTCGGTATCCGCGCCTTACGTCCCGCCGAACATACGCAGGAGGAGCGGCACCTGGAGGTTGCTGGTGATATCCGTCCAGAGGGAGGAATCATAGCGGTAGATTCCAGCGGCCTGCCAGCCGTACGTCCCGAGCGTGCTCCCGAGCAGATACGTCTTGCTGCCCACGGTGATAAGCGGCCCAAGGAGCGAGAGGGAGCCATCGCCCATCCGGCCCAGGTCCGTGAACGGGGCGCTGTCTGACGGGAAGTTGATGCGGTACAACCGGTCATTCACGGCGGCCACCAGGCCCACGCCCGGCACGTACCCAACCCATCCTGCCTGGCAGGCTGAAGCACCGGTGAACAGGGGCACCGCGTGGAAACCCGCCCCATCCGTGTAGCCGAACTCGCCCGCATCAATGCTGAAGAGGCGCGCATCCTGGACATTGCCGGATTTCACCAGGCATTGGACGTAGTACGGGGAGACGGAAGCAAACCCCGGTGAGAAATTGACCAAGACGGACGGCGGATTGGACGGGTACTGCTGGGGAACCGCGTAGACCTGCGTCTGGGTACTGAGGTTCTGCCGCAGCGGCACGGCGGAGAGATCTACCCGGTACCAGCCGATCTGGGTCATGCCGTGACCATGAGCGCTGAAGCTGGTCGCGGGGGAGGAAAGGTTAGTGCGGCGCCGGATGTACCCCGGGCTGCCGGCCACGTACTCGTAGAACACGCCGTTCCGGTCAACCATGAAGACGCCCGCACCGGTCATGGGACCCATGTTCTGCATGAACTGCACGTTGTTTGGCGTGAACGCCGTATCCAGCAGTTCCGGCCCCACGTTCTGCCACCGGCGAGAAGAAGAGGCACACCGCATAAGCCCGCGGCCGGCAGATACGGCGTACTCGCCGGAATCCGTTATGGCGGTGATCTCCTGTACGGAGTACAAGCTCCACACGCCGGTAGTGGGATTGTAGTACCACGTCCGGCCCTGCGTGTCCGTGACGAGCGGCAGGCCGGCCCGGCACTCCGGATGCACGGTGCCCCGGAGTGTGAGCGTGAAGGGGTTTTCATTGCCATCGCCATTCACAAAGCTCAGTGTGCCCTGGAACGGCGGGGTCACCTGGCTCGCCTGCGCATCCAGGCGGAGCGTGAACGTGGCCGTCTGGCCCGCCGTGAGGGAGGTGCTACTGAAGCCCGTCTGCACGGAGAATCCTGCCGGTGCCGTGATGGCGCCCAGGGTCAGCGTGCCGCCGCCCGCGTTCACCACGGTGAACGCACGGGACACCGGTGTGCCCACCAGCGTAGAGCCAAAGTCCACCGCGGATCCCAGCGGCAGATCCGGCCCGGCACCGTTCCCGTCCAGGACTTGGATCTCCGGCAGCGCAGTGGCATTCACTTGGCCGGCCACGTTGATGCGGTAGGCATCCTTTGCCGGCGGGGCGTTGCTGTTCACGGTGACGCTGGCGCTCTTGGCCCCGGCGGACGTCCCGTCCAGCCGCACGCTGAAGGTGGCCGTACGCCCCGGCGCGATGACCGCATTGGTCAGCGTGGATGTAAGGGTGAATCCGGCGCCGACCGCGGGCGCGGTGATGGAAGATACGGTGAGATTGGCCGTGCCAGTGTTCATGACCGTGTAGGTCTTAGTGCGGCTGCTGCTGGCTCCCGCGGTAATGGCGCCGTAGTCCACCGTGCCCTCGTCCTCTACCCGCACGCCCTCCAGGCCTCCGTCCCAGACGGCGATGTCCGGCGCCGCCTGCGCCTGGACGGTATACCGTACAGTGAAGCGGAACGGGTTCTCATCCGCATCATTGTTCTGCAGACTGATTCCCTCCGCATGCGTCCCCACCGTCTGGGACGCCGTGCGCAGGGTGAAGTCCGTTGCCTCGCCGGGGGAGAGAAGGGTGTCTTGGATATCGCTCACCACGGTGAACGCGGAGAAAAGCCCGGCGGAAGCGGGCACCTGCAAGTCCGCCACGCCGATATTTTTGATGCGGAAAGTCTGCGCCAGTGTCTGACCGGCGCCCGTGACGATGGACCCAAAGTCCACCGTCCCGTTGGCGGGAATGACCGTTCCAGCACTAAGGTTCCACACCTCTATCTCCGCCAGCGCGGGTTGTTCCGCCATACCTCGCAGCTGGAAGGCGAATGGGTTATTGGCGCTGTCACTGCTGGCCACGGAGACATTGCGCGTAACGGTGCCAAGCACCGCGGCGTCGTAGCGCAAGCCGAACGTGGTGCTGGCGCCCGGGGCCAACACTGTTGTTCCAAGGCCCGGCGCCACACTGAAGTTGCCGCCCACGCCGTTGACAGCCAAGCCGGTCAGATTCGCGGTTCCGGCGTTCCGGACGGTCATGGTCAGCGTGGCGGGGGAGCTCAGTGGCCGCGTGCCAAAGTCCACCACGCAAGTGGTCTTGGGACAGGGACCGCTGTTGCCAATGTAGAGCTCAATCCGGGGCGCGGCCGGCGGAGCTGTCACCGTTCCTGTAAGCTGAAAATTGAATGGATTGCGGGCGCCGCCCTCGTTGGTCCCAAAGGACACCTGACCGGATTGAGCGCCAGCGGTGGCAGCAGGCATGCGAACCCTGAAGGTTGTTTCCGCCCCCGGCGCCAGCGCAGATACCAGGAAGCCCTCATTGAGTGCAAAGTCCGCTCCCGTCACCTGCGCGGGGGAGAGGGTGAGGGTGGACGTGCCGGCATTCTGCACGGTGAAGGTTTTGATGATCGCGCTTCCCTGCGCGGTGGAACCAAAGCCGTACGTGCCGCCGTCCGCGATCTCCGTACCGGATTCCCAAACACGCGCGTATGGCGCATCCGCCGCCAGCACGGATCCGCGTAACTGGAAACCATACGGACTGTTGTTGCCATCCGTGCTGGTGATGGAAGCGGAGACCTCCGGAAAGCCGGCGGACGCGGCCGTCATACGCAGCGTAATGGGCGCTGCCTGGCCTCCCTGAAGGCTGGAAGGCGGCGCTTGCGTCACGGTAAATCCGCCCGCCGGTACGGAGAGGCTGATCAAATTAAGCGCCGCCGTGCCGATGTTCTTGACCGTCAGGTTCACGTTGACGGGATTGCCCACGGTAGTGGCCCCAAAGTCCACCACGCAGGTGTTCTTCATGCACGGCATGCCGTCCGCGTGGTAGAGCTGGATCTGCGGCACCGCGGGGTTCACCGTGCCGGAGAGCGGGAAGTTGTAGGGATTCTCATTGCTGTCATTATTGGAGAACTGCAAGGTGGCATTCTTGGATCCGGCAACCGTGGCATCTAGACGCACTTTGAACACAGCGGTGCCGCCGGGCGCTATGCTCTGCACCGGCTGCTGCATCATGGAGAAGCCGGATGGCTGGGACGGATCACTGGCATGCACCAGGGAAACCGTCCCCACCGTGAGCGTGGCGTTGCCCGCGTTGGCGATAGTGAACGTGCGCTCAACGGGGAATCCCGAGGGCGTGGCCCCGAACGCCACCGTGCCGCCGCCGTCCGCCACTACCGTGCCGTCTTCCAGCCGCACCTCTATCTCCGGCTGGGGTGCCGCCGCCACGCGCCCGCGCACGCGGAAATTGAAGGGATCCTCATCGCTATCGGAGTTGGGGAAGGAGACATCCCCCTCATACGTGCCCGCGGAGGCGGCGGTCAATCGCACGGCAAACTCACTCGTGACCGTGGGTGAGAAGGCTGGAATGGAGGTGATGGTCAACGGCACGCTCACCGTGAAGCCGGACGGGGCGGTGACAAGGGGCCCCACGTCCAGCGAGCGCGTGCCGCGGTTAGCCACCTGGAAACGGACGGTCACCGGCGTCCCCACCACCGTAGTGCCCAAATCCACCACTTCCATGCCGTCTTGCACCAGCGGCAACCCTTCAGACATCCGCCGCACCTCAATCTCCGGAACGGAACCGGAAATCACCGCCCCCTGCACCAGGAACATGCGCGTTTCCTCATACGGATCATTGCTGTCCACAAACACCTGCGCCACCGGGGAGGATGCGGCGGCGGCATTCATCTGCATGGTGAAGCTCACTTCCTCCCCTGGTTGGAGCACGGTCCGGGACGGCTGGATGGCGACCGTGAAGCCGGTGGTGGCCTGGGACCGCAGCGGGTCCGCCCAGACTTCCACCGGTCCGCCCAGCGTGAGCGGCGCGCTGCCGGCGTTGCGGATGACAAAGGACCTGCGCACCGGCACACCCACCTGGGTAGTGGCAAACCATCCGCTGTCTGTTCCCACATCCACGCCGTCCAGGAGGACCTGGATGTTCGGCAGCGGTCCCGGCGCGACGATCCCCGCAAGGGTGAACGTGAATGGATTTTCATCTCCGTCCGTGCTGGAGAGGACCACCGGCCCGGAAAAGACGCCAATATGGATGGCCGGCATAGTGACGGTGAAGGTGGTGCTCTGCCCCGGCATCAGGCGGGATAGTCCCGGTTGGGATACCCAGAATTCGCCGGGTGCCACAATGGACGTGATATCCAGGTTGGCCGTGCCCACGTTGATCACCGTGTACGTCCTGGCTACCGCCACGCCCGGCACGGTGGAGCCAAAGTCCTGCCGGCTCACGCCGTTCGTCAGCTCCGCCGTACCATAGCGCACCAGAATCTCCGGCTCGGGAGCGGCCGTGACCTGGCCGCGCAGCGTGAAGGAGAACGGATTCTCATCACTATCAGTGTTCAGCAGGCCGCCCGTCCCCAGCTTCACGCCGGCACTGGCGGCGGCCATGGTCACGGTGAACGTGGCAAAGGATCCCGGCGCCACAACGGATGGCGACGGCTGCGTGGCAGTGAAGCCAGCCGGCATGCTGACCATGCCCAGGCCCAGCGGACCCGTGCCCACGTTCCGCACCTCGATGGTCCGGGTGACCGGCGTGTTCACTACGGTAGAGCCAAACTCCACCACGCCCGATTGGTGTATCACCTCCGCGCCGTTGCTCCAGAGCTGAATCTCCGGTAGCGGCATGGCCGTCACCGTACCGGAGACGTTGAAGGTGAAGGGATTCTCATTGCTGTCGTTGTTGGCAAAGGAGATCCGGCCGCCGTACGTCCCCTCCGCCCCGGCAGTCAGCCGCAGCGTGAACGTGGTCTCCGCATCCGGCGCCAGGGTCTCCTGCACAAAACTCTGCACCACGGAGAATCCCGCCGGGACCGTGATGGGCGGCGTGAGCGTGAGCGTTTCCGATCCGATGTTCTTCACCCGGATCGGCCGCGTGACGGGCGTACCGACCGTCGTGGAGCCAAAGTCCACGGCGCCACCGCGCGGAATGTCCAGACTCCCATCCAGCACCTGAATCTCCGGCCCCGGCCAGCGCGTTCCCGTTCCCCGGACCGGAATGCGGAACACGCCCTCATCCGGATCGTCGGTGGTGAAGGTGATGTCCCCGGCCGCGGTCCCCAGGCTGGTCGCGTCATACTGGACGCGGATGTCCGCAGACTGCCATGCGTTGAGCGTGCGCGGTACGGCCCCAAAGTCCGTCAGCAGCGTGAAGCCCGCGGGCATGACGGGGTTGCCGGTGAGCCGCAGGGGATCCGTGCCAACGTTCCGCACCGTGAAGGTCTTCACCACCCCCTGTCCCACCGGCGTGGAGCCAAAGTCGGTGACCGTCACGCCGCTCACAATGTCCGTGTTCCCCTCCGTAACTTGCACTTCCTGAGAGTTTGTGGGCACGACCTCCGCGCGAATGGAAAACCGAAACGGGTTCTCATCCGGATCGCCGGCGGCACTGAAGCGCACAATGCCGTCGCAGTAGCGAGTATCGGGGTCACCAGCGGTAGCCTTCCAGATCTGGAAGGTCGTCTCCTGGCCGGGTACCAGCACCAGTTCGCCAAAGTCCGCACCCAGTTGGCAATTGAGCGGAATGGAGGACGAGGGATCGCCAAGGGATGTGAGAGTGAGATTGCTTGTTCCGGCATTCCGCACACGGAAGGTCCGCCGGATAGGGGGTTCGGGAATTTTAGCCTTCCCCATGTCATAGAAACCATTGTACGGAATGAGGCGGCCATCCGGCGCGTAGAGCTCAATATCCGCCACGGATGCCGGCGCGGAGGAAGAGGAAGCCGCGGAGGAAGAGGAGGAGGACAGCGTTCCGTTGCCCGCCACCGTGAAGCGGAACGGATTCTTCACCGGATCGTTATTCCCAAAGGAGACCGTCCCGGACACGTTCTCCGGCGCGTCCGCATTCAGCTGCAGGATGAAGGTGGTGGAGTCTCCGCTGGCTGCCAGCGTGGTCTTGCCAAAGCTCTGGATCACGGAGAATCCCGGCGGCACGCTGATCGGTTCCTGGAGCGTGATCTGCTCGGATAGGGACGTGCCCACGTTGGTCACGGTGAAGGTCTTGCGGACCGGACTGCCGGGGCTCGACCGGCCAAAGTTGACCGTGCTGAAGATATTCTCCACATCCATGCCCTCCACCGTCACTTGGATGTTCCGCGTGCCGCGGTATCCGCAGTTGAGATTGGCGGCAATCTGGTCCCCCGGCAGCTTGCCCTTGTGCACGGCGATCACCTGCGGCGCCAAGGAATTGGCCGGCTGGAAGATCCTGAAGCCCGTGAACTCCTGGCACGGCTCCGTCTGGTCGCGCGGCGTGGCCGCGTAGTACGTGCCGCGGAGCGCATTTCCAAAGTGCATGCACCGCGGATTGACGGTCATGCCGTCCGCGCAGATCTCCATGGCCGCGGATGCGGTTACCGGCGCGGCAGTGCCAAACGGGAACGACCGGTGATCCCGGAAGTACTGCTCCACGGCGCGCTGGATGTTCTTGGCGCCGTCATCGCGCTTGCGGTCCGTGGGCAGGATGTACCCCCGGCGGACGGGAATGGTGCTGATGGCGACCGATGCGATCACCACTACAATGCCCGTCGCCACCACCATATCGATGAGCGTGGCGCCGCGCCGGAGACGGGACAGGATCGGCATGGGAATTCTCAGTTGAATCGGGCTAGTGTAGCAGTTTACCTCTGGCATCACAATAACCCCCTTTCCCATCCGTGGGAAAGGGGGTCTGGTAGCGCGCGGCTCGATCGCACTGTGCTGCGCTTCATGCCGGGCGGCGGAGACGCCACGTGCCCAGGCCCAGCAGGCCCAGCGCGAGGGCGATGACGGTAGGCGGCGCTGGGACCGCGCCGCCGCGGGTGGCCGCGGGATCCCAGCTCTGGATCGCTGGGGCCGCCGCCGTCCAGCTGGGCCCGCGGAAGACCGCAAAGTCCGCCAGGAACGGTTGCGAAAGATCCAGCGTAGGTGATCCTGGAAAGAGGGTCACCAGGGTTGGCAGCGGGAAGACGACGATGTTGCCGTCCTCCAGAAACCACGGCCGCCCGGCGTACGCGGACAGGAGTTCCCAGTTCACCGCGTCGCGGTAGTACTGGGTCCCGAAGGGTTCGGTATTGTCTACATGCAGCTGCGGCGGTGCCGCAGCGCCCAGGAACAACCCTGGAAACCCGAACATGTCCGCCAGCTGGGAAGCGGGCGAGTTGGCCCCCACGCCGCCGGCAACCGGATCCCGGATGCCGACGACGAGGAAGGTGTTGTCCGTCAGCCCATCGATCCTGGCTGCCACGAACGGCGTGGCGCCGTGGACAGCCCATGTTTCCACAATGGTCTGAGTCTGACCCGGCACCGTGTAGCCGCCGGGCACCGGGATGCCGGGGCCGGTGATGAACCCGGCCTGGACATGGGAACCGACCATCAGGGCGCAGAGCGCCCACGCCATTGTCTGCCACTTCTTCATCCGATCTCCCTTTATCATCTATCGAGCCGAACTCTGAAGGAACGTCCTGTTCCTCTCCCCGCACCGTGCGGGAAACTGGTCGCAACGTACCATATTTGCGATACGGTGCAAGTTCACGCGCGCCTGGTCGCTTCTGCGCACACGTGGCTACCAAATACTCAGGGCAATGTGGTCTGCAGGTAGTACGTCCGCAGGTCCTGGGTGGCGCCCCAGTGGGTGAAGTCCCCGCCGGCGTAGAGGTTGGTGCCATCGGTATGGAGCGCGTGCACGGTGCTATCCACCTGCAGGTTCCAGTTTGCGGGCGTGCCGCTTGGGTCCAGCGCGGCAAGGTGGGGGATAGCCTGCCCGCCGATCTGGGTGAAACTCCCGCCGGGGATGACGCGGCTGCCCGCGCCGGTCACGGCCACGACGCTGCCTGTGGGACCGGGATTGAAGGAGCTTATAGAGCCGTTCCCCACGTTGAAGGCCGCCAGGCGGCTGCGCGGCGAGGAGCCGATGACGGTGAAATCCCCGCCCGCGTAGAGCGTGGAACCCAGCACGGCCAACGCGCGCACGCGCGCATCTGATGCCGGCGACCAGCTGGTAGGATTCCCCACGGTGGCATCCACCGCCGCCAGGCGGCTGCGGCTGGTTGCTCCGACGGCGGTGAAATCCCCGCCCAGGTACACCGTAGAGCCATAGCTGGCTATGGCCCGCACGCTGTCGTTGAGGCTGGGGTCCCAGGGCAGGAGGCTGCCGGCGGCGAGCAAGTTGAAGGCGGCCGCAAAGTTGCGCGTATTGCCCCCTACGCCGGTGAAGTCTCCGCCCGCGTAGAGCGTGTTGCCCGCGCGGTAGAGCGCGCGGACCGGCCAGTTGGGCTCGGGCTGCCAGGCGGTGAGGGCCGCGGTGGTGGGATGGAGCGCGCCCAGGTACGACCGGGTGATACCGCGGAGCCGGCTGAAGTCTCCGCCCACGTAGACGGACGTGCCGTCCGTGGCCAGCGCACGCACGGTCCCGTTCGCGTTGCCGTCCCACGGCAGGAGCTGGCCGGTGGTGGGATTGAGCGCCGCCAAGTTATTGCGCCGCTCCCCGCCCACAGAGGTAAAATCCCCGCCGATGTAGATCATGTTCATGGCGTTGGCGGAGATGACGGACACGCGGCTGGATGCCGCCGGATCCCACTCATCCAGCGCGCCGGTGTTGGCGTCTACGGCCGCGGCGTAGCTGCGCGGCTGCCCGCCGATGGAGGTGAAGTCCCCGCCCACAAAGATGGTGTTGCCGTGCACGGCGATCGTCCAGACGGGTCCGTCCACGTTGGCGCTCAGGCTGCTGGGCGTGCCGGTGGCGTTGGGATCCTCCGGCTGGGTGTCGTTTGGCACCTCATCCCCGCGGGCGTTGGGATCCCAGCTGGAGAGCGTGGCGCTATTGGCATCCATGGAGGCCAGGTACCGCCGCTCCACGCCGCTAATCTGGGTGAAGGCGCCGCCCACGTAGATGGTGTTGCCGTTCACGCCCATGGTGTACACCTCCGCGTTGGCGGATGGAACCCAGCTGGTGGAGAGACTGCCGTTATTGGACCGGAACGCCGCCAGGCGGTTGCGGGTCTGCTCCCCCACCTGCGTGAACGCGCCGCCGGCGTACACGGTGGAGGACCGCACGGCCACCGTGTAGACCGTGCCGTTGAGGCTGGGCGCCCAGCTGCGGAGCGTGGCGCCGTTGTAGGAAGCAATGCGGTTGCGCGTCTGGCCGCCGGCGGAGGTGAACTCCCCGCCCACGTAGAGGTTGCCGCTGTTGTAGGCTAGGGAATAGACCGTGCCATTCACGTTGGGATTCCAGGAAGAGAGTGTGCCATTGGTACTGAGCGAGGCCAGGTGATTGCGCGTCTGGCCGCCTACCTGCGTAAACTCCCCGCCGATGTAGAGCGTGCCGCCGGCTTCAATCATGGCTCGCACCGGCCCGTTGGCACCGGGATTCCAGTTGGGATCCACGGATCCGTTCCCCAGAATCCGCGCGATGTTCGCTCTGGCCACACCGCCCACCCGGCTGAACGCGCCGGCAATGAACCAGCCGCTGCCGTCATCCACCACGGCGTACACGGGCCCGTTCACCTTGGGGAACGTGCCTTCCACTGCCCCGCCATGGGAATCCACCTGTACGCCGTGTCCCGTCAGCGGCCCCACCATAGTGAAGCGGCCACCCAGGTACACCGCATCTCCTTGCCGAACAATGGCGTACACCGGACCGTTCGGCACCCACGGATCACCCGTGGCTACGGCAACGGAAGCAAAGGAAGAAGAAGAGAATACAGGCTCAGAGGAAGAAGAGGAGGATACGGGCGCGGAGGAAGATGAACCGCTCGTGCCGCACAAGGGATGCACGAACCCGCGCTGGCTGGGCGACCGGCCCAGATTCTGCGGCAGTACCCGCGGCTCCGTGGGACCCTGCAGGTACACGCCGTAACCGAGCCACTGCGGGCAGGATTCCGAGACATCGCGCTGTAGCGCCGGCAGGTAACCTTCCGCCACCAAGGCATCCAGCCGCACGCACGTGGCATCGGACACGCCGGGCGCGCAGATGGGACGGGTGTTATCCGGCCCCTGCGCCATCCGGTCGTAATCTGGCAGGATCCGCTTGTCTGCAAAGCGCTGAATAAGCGCACCCTGGACTTCCTGCGCGTGGTACGTCCGCTTCACGTCCAGCGCCGCCACCGCGTTCTTGCGCGTATCCGCCGCCGTGGTCACCACGCCCGCCAGCACGCCGATGATGCCAGCGGAGATGAGGAGTTCCGTGAGGCTGGCGAAACCCGGGCGGACCCGGAACCGGACGGCGCGCTGAGGCATGAGGATGCGGAGGAACGATACTTCCTGTCATTGTACCCAGCCGGGTTGTCTCCGGAAGATCACCACGCACCACCCGGTGAACGCGTCCAGGTGAAGCAGGTATTCGATCGAAGGCCGCTTCTCAGCATCATGTTTTTGTGATACAATAGCCAGAAACCCATGCCCGCCCGCCGCACCCACGCCCTCAGGGAAGAGCCGCCCCGGCTGCCGCCGCACGCCGCCGCGCGCGTGCTCACGCAGGACGCGCCCACCGCGCACCCGGAGCAGACGCTCCAACAGGTGCGCGATAGTTTGGCCAAGACCATCACGGATAGTGAGACGATCAACTACATCTACGTGCTGGATAGCGGCAACCGTCTCACGGGCATCCTCTCCATCAAGGATCTCTTCCGCTTCCAGGCGGACACCAAGATTGGCAACCTCTGCCGCACGGAGAAGCTCATCACCGTGCATCCGGACACGCCGCAGGAGCGCGTGGCGTACCTGGCGCTCCGCCACAACATCAAGGCGATTCCGGTGGTGGACCGGTCAGGCGTATACCTGGGAGTGATCCCCAGTGACGCCATCCTGCGTATCCTCTACCGGGAGACGCATGAAGACCTGCTGCACTTGGCCGGCATCCACCGGGGCGGAAGCACGCCGTTCGATAGCGTCCTCACCCTCCCCCTCCTCACTTCCGTCTGGCACCGGCTGCCATGGCTCCTCCTGGGCCTTGCAGGCGGCCTGCTGGCCGCTCAGCTGGTCGCCCAGTATGAGGAGACGCTCCGCGCTAACCTCCTTCTGGCAGCGTTCATCCCGCTCATCGTCTACATGAGCGACGCGGTAGGTACGCAGATGGAGGCGTTCATCATCCGGGACATGGCCGTAGAACACCGTCTGCCGTTCTTGCGCTATCTGACCCGGCAGATCGCCGTCATTGCCATTATCTCCCTGCTATTAGGAGGATCACTCTTCCTCATTGCCAACTTCCTGCACGGGAACGCGCGCACCAGCGTAGTGCTGGGCGTATCGCTCTCCGCGGCAGTGCTCTCCTCCGTGCTTACCGGCCTGATCATCCCGTACGTCTTCAGTCGGATGCGGCTGGACCCGGCCAACGCCTCCGGGCCTACGGCCACCATTCTGCAGGACCTCCTGAGCATCCTGGTCTACTTCAGCATCGCAGAGCAGCTGCTGTGAAAAATTGAATGTTGTGGCCTGCCATGAAGTTGCGCGCAGCGCATACTTCGTGGTATCCCCGGCAGGAATTGAACCTGCATTTACCCCTTAGGAGAGGGTCGTTCTATCCGTTGAACTACGGGGACAGACGGGTCCGCGGCGCGATCGGACTGCCGTACTCAGTGTGCGGGTTTCCCCGGCGCGTTTCAAACCAAAAACGCCCTTCCCATCCCCATAAGCCCGATGGGGAGAAGGCGAATTTTCGTCTCCCTGAAGCCAACTACGGAATATCCGCCCCAAACTGGTACCAAGAGGCGAATGAGAGGTCTATACCATCCCCGTCTCCTCGACGTAGAGGGGGCAAATGTTGGCAGTTCATTGATTGAATGGGAGGAAAAAATGCACGGGTATGCGAATTTACTTTCGAATCCGGAGGTTCCGGTTCCAACCCACCCGCACGGCCTCCCGCCGATCGGGCCGGAGGGTGATCCCCGTCAGCACCTGACGGAGCACGCGCTTCGCCGGCCGCCGCAGCAACACTACATGGTGAGCGCCGAAGGCGAACTACCATTCATCCTCGGCCTCGCCTGAGAGCTGCCACCCGCCCCCGCCGATCACGCATCGGCCGGGGGTTTTTCAACAAATCGACATATCATTCTACACCGCTCACCGCTCACCGCTCACCGCTCAC
>CAZWIA010000003.1:0-11338 GCA_964633955.1 uncultured Candidatus Peribacteria bacterium
ACCACTGACCACTGACCACTGACCACTGACCACTGACCACTGACCACTGACCACTTATCACTCACTTCTCACTCCCGCTTCTGCAGCAGCGCCACCGTCTCTATGTGCGCCGTGTGGGGGAAGAGATCCACCGGCTGGACGGTGCGCAGCTCGTACCCGGCGTTCAGGAATTCGCCTAAATCCCGCGCAAAGGTGGAGGTGTTGCAGGATACGTACACGATCTTCTTAGGCCCGTGGGCGATAGCCGCCTCCCGCGCTTTGGGGTGCAGCCCCGCACGGGGCGGATCCAGCACAATGACATCGAACGCGTACTTGCCGCCGGGCTTCAGCTGGGTGAGGAGTACCTGCTCCGCCCGGCCTTTGTAGAAGCTGATGTTGGCGATGCGGTTCTTGCCGGCGCTCCTGAGGGCATCCTCCACCGCGGACGGATGGCTCTCTATGCCCACCACCCGCTGGCAGAAGCGGGAGAGGTACTGGCCGATCGTCCCCATGCCGCAGTAGGCATCTAACACGGTATCCTTGAGCGTCAGGTCCGCGGCTTCCAGGATCGCTTGATAGAGCTTCTCCGCCCCCAGCGTGTTGGTCTGGAAGAAGGAGAACGGGGAGATCTCAAAGGAGAGGTCAAACAGCCGCTCGGAGATGGTGGGCTTGCCCACCAGCGCGTGGATCTTTGGCGCTTCCGGCTGGGGCTGGGAGCCGGTGTGCTCAATGATGAGGAGGGACTGGAGGCCCGGCCGCCCGGCAAAGGACCGCAGGAACTCCTGGAAGAGCGGCTCCAGTTCCTTCTTCCGCGCGTTCACCAGGAAAGCGATCATATGCTCCCCGGTGTGAATGCCGCGGCGGAGGAGGAGGCTTCTGAGCATGCCCTTCTGCGTCTTGGGGTTATAGACCGGCAGGCGCGTGCGCTCCATGAACCGCCGCACGTCCATGAGCAGGACGGAGACGTTCTCATCGTACAGGTGGCAGTCCGTGATGGGCTGCACCGTGCTCCACTGGCCAGGCTGGTGCAGGCCGATCGTGGGATTCTCATCAAAGTAGACACGGCGGCCGCCACGCTCCTCGCTCCGCATGGTCTGGTAGCCAAAGGAGAACTCCATCTTGTTCCGGTAGTGGAAGACTTGCGGGCTGGGGATGATCTTGAGCACGCGGCCGGGAAGCTGCTTGCGGATATCCTCTGAAACGGGCGTGAGGTGCTGCAGCGTCTCCCGCACGATCTCCTCCTTGTACTCGATCTGCTTGTTGTACGGCAGGTTCTGCCACACGCAGCCGCCGCACTCCGCAAAGTGCTCACAGCGCGCGGGCACCTCATCCTTGGCGCGCTTAAGAAGCTTCTCCACCTTGGCCTCCGCATAGCGGTCCTTCACCTTGGTGAGGACCACCTGCAGCTGCTGGCCGGGAATGGCATCCGGGACAAAGACGGGCATGCCGTCCACATGGGTGAGCCCGGCCCCGCCGAACGTGACTTTCTCAATGGTGACCGTGTGACGCTGCCCGGGGGCGATGGCCTTGGGCGGCTCCGTCCTGGGTATTGACATTTAAGATGTAATAGTATATAAATTCACACTTCCTCTCTTTCCGCAACCGACGTGAAAGCCCGTTCCCGCTGCCTGATCGCCGTTCTGTGCGCTGCCGCCACCGTCACGCTGCACTCCACCTGGAGTGTAGCAGGAACGGCTGAGGCGGCAAGGCCCGCTGCTCCACGTATCCGTGTGAGCCTCCACCCCGTCCTAACCAAGGCAGCCCCCCGGCGGGCGTCCGTCCGCATCCCCTCTCCCGCTCCAGCACGCACGCATCGGCCGGTCCTCTCCGCCCTGCTGGATGATTCCGGCGTCCGGCCGGCTCAGCGCCGGGACGCAGAGCGGGTCTTAAGCCTGCTGCCGGAGGACTGCCTGCGGCACCTCAAGACCTTTGTGGTCTCCTATGACGGCCATCTCACCCGCCGCGGCTACGCCGGGAAGAGCACGGTGCTAGTGGATGGCCGGAGTCCAGAGTTCTCCGCCATCTTGCTGCATGAGATGACGCACTTCTGGGAGTTAAGCCCCTGTGTCTCCGGCACGCCGGGGAGCCCCGTGAGTCCCTTCACGGACGCGGGAGAGACATTCCCGCTGGATGACCCCAGCGTGGATTTCTACCGGATCTGCTGGACTTCTAGCGGCGTCCGCCGATCGGCCTGCGGGGATGGGGACTTCTTCAGCGGCTACGCCGCATCGGACAACTTTGAGGACCTTGCGGAGACCGTCACCTACGCACACCTCCAGCCGGAAACGGCGGAGGCGCGGGCCAAGACTAACCCCGTGCTCCAGCGGAAGCTGGACTGGGTGCGTCAGTACTTCCCGCAGACCAGCATCGCCACCGGCACGCCGCACTGGGACGGCAAGACGGTTCCGTGGGATGCTACGAGGATTGGGTACAGGTGGAAGGAGCGGAGCGACCAGTGATCAGAGGTCAGTGGTCAGTGGTCAGTGCGCGTATCATAGCGTGGAGAACTGGTCACTGCCTTCTGACCACTGACCACTCATCGCTTGCCTGTCCGATCAGCGCTGGCACTGTTGCATGCTCCGGTTTACCCTCCCCTCATGCGTCCCCGCCTCTTGACCGTCCTCTGGCTCATCAGCGACTACCTCCTCTTCCTGATCGCGTACTCGCTGGCCTACTTCTTCCGGGTCGGCCTCATCCTCTCCACGGACTTTCCATTCGACCGGCACATGATGGCAGCGGCGCTGACTGGCCTGGCCTGGCTCTGCGTGATGGCCACTAGCCGGACGTACATCTTCACACAGTCGCAAGCGAGTGCCAGGAACGCCGCCTCCATCCTCTACGCCGCGACCGTTGGGACGGCGCTCTTTGCCCTCACGTACTACTTCCTCTTTGGCGTGTTCTTTTCTCGCGCCCTCCTCTTGATCGCCTTTGGCCTGAATGCAGTGATCACCTTCCTCTGGCATGCGATCTATGAGCGAATCGCCAGATCGCTCCTGACCCGGAACCCGCCGTCTTTTCCCACGCTCATTGTGGGCGTGACGCGGGAGTCGGTCACGCTGATTGCAGAGCTCAACCAAAGGAAGAATCCCCTCAAGCCGGTCGGCATCCTGGACGCCGCGGGCGCAAAGGAGAAGGAGATCCACGGCGTGCCGGTCTTGGGCAGACTGAACAAGCTGGAAGATGCCTTGGACAAGCTGAAGGTCACCCACCTCATCCAGTGCAGTGATCTTGAGCAGTCCATTAATCTGCTCTCCGCCTGCCGGAACCGCGGAATCACCTACCTGCTCCTGCCATCGGTACTGGGGATCGTAGAACGGGACGAACGGATCGAGACGATCGAAGGACACGGAGTGGTGGCAGTGCGACCGAACC
Source organism: uncultured Candidatus Peribacteria bacterium (assembly GCA_964633955.1). GTDB lineage: Bacteria > Patescibacteriota > Gracilibacteria > Peribacterales > Peribacteraceae > JAQBQQ01. Next base: position 3,352 of record CAZWIA010000003.1, read on the forward strand.
AGTGATCAGTGGTCAGAGGCCAGTGGTCAGGCTAGAGTTGACGCATGTTGAACTTGCCATTCAATAAGCTTCAGATTTGGCAGAACAGCATTGATCTCACGGATTTGATCTACGATGTGGCAAGCGGGTTCCCAAAGAATGAACTCTATGGATTGACATCCCAGATGCAGCGATCAGCTGTGTCGATAGCCTCGAACATAGCGGAGGGGAGCCAGAGAGCAACGAGTAAGGACTTCGCGCACTTCATCCTCACCACAAAGGCTTCTCTGGCCGAATTGGAAACGCAGGTCATCATCTCTCATCGGCGCCGTTTGATGACCGACCAAAAACATATCGACTGCCTGACGCGTATTGAAGAACTCCACAAGATGCTCTACGTCTTCCACAAGAAACTGACCACTGACCACTGACCACTATTATGCATGCCTTCATCCTCGCCGGCGGGTTTGCTACCCGGCTCTGGCCGCTCACGGAGAAGCGGGCCAAGCCGCTCCTGCCCGTTGCCGGGAAGCCGCTTCTGACCCACATCGTGGAGCGCCTGCCGGACATGCCCATCACCGCCAGCACCAACGCGGCCTTTGCGGAGAGCACGGAGGAGTGGGCCAAGACCGTGAACCGGCCCGTGACGGTAGTTGCCGAGCGGACGAGGAGCGACGATGACAAGCTGGGCGCCCTGGGCGCGCTGGCGCAGTGGCTGCGCGATGCAGAGCCGCAAGACGACATTCTGCTATTGGCCGGCGACAACTATTTAGGGTTTACCATGCACGAATTCCTCTCCCGCTACACCCCCGGCGTCCCGCTGCTCGCGGTGCGGGAGATCGGCGACCGGAAGAAGGCACAAGCGTTCGGCACGGTGATCGTCCAGGAAGACGGTAAGACCATAGCGCTCTACGAGGAGAAACCCGCGGTAGCCAAATCCAGCCTGGTGAGCACCACGTGCGCCGTGCTGCCGCCATCGGTCTTCCCCGTCATCCAGGAGTGCGCTGTCACGCACCCAGACAAGAACGGCGTCATCTGGGAGCAGTTCCTGGCGCGCGGCATCCGGTCGGAAGCGTTCGCCTTCACGGAGCCGTGGTATGACATCGGCTCGTTCCAGTCTTATCTGGAGGCCTCCCGCCACCTCTCCGGCGGCCGCATCCTGCGGGATGCCACCGCCACGCTGGAATCGACCGAGTGCAGGAATATGGCGGTCATCGGACGGAATTCGGTGGTCCGGAAGAGCGCGCTGCACGACGTGGTGGTGTTTGAGGACTGCGTGATAGAGGACTGCGTGCTGCAAGACTGCGTGATTGACGACCGCTGCGAGCTCCGCGGCGTGGACCTGACGGGGAAGATGATCCGGGCAGGGACGAAGCTGGTGAGAGAGACGTAACTTGTTCTCATCTCACCGCTCACCGCTCACCGCTATCCGCTCCTCGCTCACCGCTCCAGAATTGACACCTCTTGGGTTCTCCTGCCAAGCCCGCTACACTCCCCTCGCTCACCCCCAACTTCCATGAAGCGCACAGCTCTGATCGGCCTCTTCGCTCTCAGCCTCTCTGCCTGCAGCACCCCCTCCGCCAATGACCCGGGCTATGCGCTGGCCATCAGCGGTGTTACCGGCAACCGCGTGACGCAAGCGGCGGAAGCCGCGGCCCGCGTGGTGGAACGGGTGGCCGCCAGCATGAATCAGGAGCTCACCACCAAGGAGCTCACCAAGCGGGAGGGGGACTACGTGCTCCGCGTGCAACTGAAGGATCCGGCCGCCCTGCCGGTCCTGACCGATATCCTCACCTCCGGCTTCCGCTTCCGCCTGATGCTGGAGTGGCCGCTGGAGACCGCGGACGTGCGCGCCAAGCTCCAGAGCGGGGAGATCGGCTTCAAGGAGACGGGCATTACGGAGAACGATCTGCAGTGGGTGGAAACCCAGCGGGTCACCACCACGGACTCCCAGGGAAAGACCGTGGAAGCGGGCCAGGTGACGATCGAACTGACCCCCGCGGGCCGGGACGTGTTCCGCCGCATCCTGCAGGAGAACCCCAACAAGATGGTGAGCCTCTACGTGCGGGACCGCCTGGTCTCCACCATGCGCGTGGAGCCTAACCAGCCGGCGGAATCCATTGTCATCTCCAATGTTCCGTCCTTTGAAGTAGCCAATGTCTTTGCGGATGACGTGAACGTGGGCCTCCACGTCCAGTTCATTCCGCAGGGCGCAGCCGCCGCCCCGGCGGCGGGCACGGGCAGCGCTGCCCAAAGCAGCGTTCCCGCCGCCTCCGCGGCCTCTAGCCGCTAAGACCAGAGAGGCTTGGGATTTCCGGCCCCCGCTGGTACGATCCGCGCCACCGTCCGCGCCTGTCAAACGCGCTGGACCGCTCCTCCCGCTTCCTCCTCTCCCTCGCCATGGCCCGGAGCCGCACCTCGTTCTGGCCGCTCATAACCGCCGTCACTACGGCCGTCCTCCTGCTGATCGCCCTGCCGGACAGCATGAAGGCATGGCTGCCGGGCTTCCTGCGCGCGCCCACGTTCCACCTGGGCCTGGACCTGGCAGGCGGCACGCAGCTGGATTTCCGCATCTCGGAAGCGGAGATGCGGCGCCAGCGCGAGCAGGTGGAAGCGGAGCTCGCACGCGCCCGTGAAGCGGGGAACGCGGCGGACATCAACCGCCTGGAGGCGGAGCGCCAGAGCCTCACGGAGCAGCAGGCGAACATCGTAGAGGCCATCCGGAACGTGATTGAGCGGCGGATTAACGGCCTGGGCGTGAGCGAGGCCACCATCACCCCGTCCTACGTGGGAGAGGAGAAGCATCTCCTGGTGGAGTGCCCGGGCGTGGTGGACGTGCAGCAGTGCATCGCCGTGGTGGGCAAGACCATCACGCTGGAATTCAAGGAGGAATTCACGGAGCCCACGGAGGAGTTCACCCGCTCCGTGCGCGCGCGGGCGGAAGCGGCTGAGCGCCGGATCACCCAGAGCGGCGCTACTCTGGCCAAGGAGGGCCAGAGCCTGGGAAGCGTGCTCGGCACGGCCTACCAGGAGACGCAGCTCTACTACCGCGACCAGCTGCCCAAGGGATTGGAGGGCACCTGGACACTGGAGAAGGGTGGTGTGATCCGGCGTGAAGGCAGCGTGAAGGTGCCCGTCCCGGATGAGCAGGGGCAGCTAACCGAGCGGGAGATCCCCGGCGTGTGGCTTGCGGAAGTCCTCGTACCCCGGACCCAGACCGGCCGCACCGTCACGGACGCCGCCCAGGCGTTCCGGCTCTTGGCAGAGAGCGAGTCGGATGCCGCCGCCTCCGCGCGGGAGAACCAGCCGCTCACAGAGACGGTCTCTCCGCGCCTGGTGACCGCCCTGCGCCAGATGAAACCAGGGGAAGTACGAGCCGTGGAGACGGAACAGGATGCGCGGATCGTGACCCTGCGGGGGTTCACGCCCGGTCAGGAGGAGATTCACGTCAGCCACATCCTGGTGGCCTTCTCCGGCGCCACCAATCCGCCCAAGGGCGTGACCCGCACCAAGGACCAGGCGCTCACCAAGGCGCAGGAGCTCAAGCGGCGCATCGCCGCCGGAGAACGGTTTGAGGACATTGCCCGCCGGGAATCCGACGGCGAATCCAAGGCGCAGGGCGGATCCCTGGGTGCCGTTGCCCGCGGCACCATGATGCCCGCCTTTGAGGAGACCGCTTGGAAGCTGACGCCCGGCCAGGTATCGGACCCGGTCCTCACCCAGTTCGGCTATCACCTGATCCGCCTGGACCGCGCCGCTGCGCGCCGGCCGGACACGGCATCCTTTGAGCAGCTGGTTCTGACCGGTTCCGGTGCCATCTCCCGCGCGCAGACGCTGGCCGCGCGCCTGCAGGAAGGCAAGATCCAAACCCGGGAGGACGCCGTCACCCTGCGCACGCTGTTCTTCTCCCTGGAACCCACCGGCTGGAAGGATACGCCCCTGGACGGCAAGCACTTCCGCTCCGCCGGGGTGACGGTGGACCCCACCACCAACGTTCCGGTGGTCCAGATCACGTTTGATTCCCAGGGCGCCCAGCTCTTCCAAGAGCTCACCAAGCGCAACGTGGGCAAAAGGCTGGCCATCTTTGTGGGCGGGGAACTGGTCACGGACCCGGTAGTGAACCAGGAGATCACCGGCGGCACGGCCATCATCACCGGCAGCCGGACGTTTGAAGAGGCGCGAGCGTTGGCCCTGGACCTGAACACCGGCGCCATCCCCGCTCCCATCCACCTGGTGGGTCAACGGACCGTGGAAGCAACACTCGGCGCGGAGGCGCTCAGCACCTCGCTCCAGGCCGGCTTGATCGGCACCGTGCTCCTGATGCTCTACATGTTCGCGGTGTACCGCCTACTGGGCCTGGTGGCCAACGTAGCGCTCCTCCTCTACGCCGTCTGGTTCTTTGCGCTCATGAAGCTGCCGGTGTTCCTGGTCACGGATACGTACGTGGTCCTCACCCTGGCCGGCATGGCGGGCGTGATCCTCAGTATCGGCATGGCGGTAGACGCCAACGTCCTCGTCTTTGAGCGCTTCAAGGAGGAGCTTAGGCGCGGCAAGAGCGTGAAGACCGCCACGGAGACCAGCTTCCAGTACGCCTGGCCGGCCATCCGGGACGGGAACGTCTCCACCCTCATCACCTGCGCCATCCTGTTCCTGATCGGCACGTCCATCGTGCGCGGATTCGCCATCACGCTCGGCATCGGCGTGATCCTCTCCATGTTCACCGCCATCGTGGTCTCCCGCTGGATCCTGCGCTGGCTTGCCACCCAGCCGCTCGCAGAGCGCACGGAGCTCTTTGGGGTCCGGCGGAAGGATCAGGCGTAGGCGTGCCGGGATCAAACGGGAAAGCCCCGGATGCCGGGGCTTTTCACCGTACGTCCCAGACGGCCTAGGCGGCCGCCTTCTTCTGCGTGCCGGTGGAACCCGTGCTGGATCCTGTCTCCGACGCCGGCGTCTCCGGGAACTTCAGGATGTCCGGCTCCGGCTCAAATGCTTTAGGAGCCGCCTCCGGCGCTGCCGCGACCGGCTCCTGTGCCGCGCCTGCCATGTGCGCCGCCTGGGAGAGATCGCCGGATTCGGCGATCGCCTCAATCTGCTCGTCCGTCAGGATGCTGGTCGTGTATTCGTGGATTTCCTTGTACTCCCGGGAGACCCATTCGATGCTCTCCTGTCGGTTCATGGCATCGGTCTCCACGATGTCCTTGATTGTCAGTTCCCGGTCCGCGCCCACGTCCACCGATTGCGCGTCCCACAGCCTCGCATGCTCCTCGTGCCGCGCCTCATGGTCCACCACGTCCTGGAGCTTCCGGATGTCGATCGCGGACGCGCCCGCTTCGGACTCGTCGTCTATGGCCGACGTGACATCGATGACCGAGCTGCCCTCCTGCCCAAGCTTGGCCTGACCAGCCACGCCGTCTTCCAGCCCGCCTACCCTCGTTGTATCGAGCACCTTCTCTACGTCCTTCGCTGTAGCCTCCATGGTGTCCTGGACGGCCTTGAGGTTCACCGCTTCATCCGGCGCCTCCGCCATGGCATCCAACACTTCCGGGGGCAGTTCCGCCTTGGTCCGCTTCTGCAGCTCCGTGATGTGCTGCGGCGAGACGAACACCTCTTCCGGCGCCACGTTCACCACCAGTGTGGCCGTAGCCTCGCGGATGTCCTCTATGCCCTTGGCCGCCTGCCGTATCCGCTCAGCAAGTTCCCTGCCCTGGATGGGGCCCTCTGGGGAGAGCTGATAAATAGCACCCCGTGCGGTTTCCGCCGACGTTGTGAGAGCTGTTGCCATGGCCGGTGGGGGGAAGGAGATACACCTGAATTGGATACTATGTTCATGAGAATTGCAAGGGTCTAGGCGGGGAAAACACGAGGAAGTCACGATTTACAAGTTACGAATTGAAACTCGTAACTCGTAACTTCAAACCTGTAACTCTCCTCGTTCTAACGTCTCCTCTCCCATGTTTCAAAGGTAAACGCATACTCATGCCGCTCGTCCGCCGGGTGATCTACCCCTGAGACGAGCGTCCACTGGCTCAGATCCAGCTCGCGGAAGAACACATCCCCCGCTGTCTCCGCGTGCACCCGCGTGAGCTCTATCCGATCGGCGAGCGCCAGGGCCTGCCGGAAGATCTCCGCTCCGCCAATGATGAACGCCTCATCCGGCTGGCGGCTGCGCGCGATCGCGAGCGCCTCATCGATCGACCCGGCCCGCACCGCCCCGTCCATGGGCCGGTACCCCAGCTGCCGGGAAATGACGATATTGAGGCGCTCCGGCAGCACAAAGCCGATCGCCTGATGCGTCTTCCGGCCCATGATGACGGGCTTGCCTCGCGTCCGCTCCCGGAAGTGCCGGAGATCGTCCGGCAGCCGCCAGGGGAGCTCCTGGTGGGGAGAGTGCGAATCCCCGATCACGCCGTTCTCAGAGACTGCCAGAATGAGGGACAGGATCACCCCCGGAGTCTACTGCGCCCGGCACGGATGACAACGCCCGGAGACGCACGTAGCGCCGCCAGAGCTGCCGGCCAATGAGGAGGAGTGCCAGGGTGGTCACGCAAACCTTTAACGACAGAACGTCAAGGATGTTACACCTCGCTCCTGGTTCACGGACCCGGTTACCCCGGGCTCAGACAGCGATGGGCGCCTTGATGGACGGGTGAGGATCGTAGTGCAGGATCTGGATGTCCCCGTAGGTGAACTGGAAAATGTCCTTCACGGCCGGATTGAGCCATAGCTGCGGGAGAGGCCGCGGCTCGCGCTCAAGTTGCTCGCGGGCCTGGTCCAAGTGGTTTAAGTACAGATGCGTATCCCCCAGCGTGTGGACAAACGTTCCCACCTGCAGATCGCACACCTGGGCCACCATGTGGATAAGGAGCGCGTAAGAGGCGATGTTGAACGGCACGCCCAGGAAGGTATCGCAGCTGCGCTGGTAGAGGTGGCAGTTGAGGACGTTTGTGCCGTTCACGCCACTGGGACAGACGTTGAAGTGGAAGAGCGTGTGGCAGGGCGGCAGTTCCACCTGATCCGCCTCCTTGGGGTTCCATCCCGTGACAATGTGCCGCGTGCCGTAGGGATTCCGCTTGATACCCGCGATCAGGCGCGTGATCTGGTCCACGCCGTCACGGGCGTACGTGCCGTCCGGCTGCAAGGTAGCCCCAAAGTTCCGCCATTGATGGCCGTAGATGGGCCCCAGTTCCCCCTCCGGCCGGCCGAACTTGGCCGTCTTCTCCGCGGTCGCCCATTCATCCCAAATGGTCACCCCCTGCGCCTGCAACGCCCGCACGTTGGTATCCCCGGACAGGAACCACAGGAGCTCATGCACGATGCTCCGCGTGTGGAGCTTCTTGGTGGTGAGGAGCGGAAACCCCTCGCTCAGGTCAAACCGCATCTGATACCCAAAGACGCCACGCCTCCCCACACCGGTCCGATCAGGATAGTCCGTGCCGTAGTCCAGAATGTGCTGCAGGAGATCAAGGTACTGACGCATGCCGGAAGCTTAACGTCTCTCGCAGCGTCACGCGATCCTTGACATCTGTGGCGATTCACTCTACAAACTCCGCTGCCAAGAGCAACAGTGCTCGTGGCTGTACAGGCCTCAGGAGTTCTTTGACGTGTCCGATCTCAGTCAGCAATCACAAGCACAACCCCCTCCCCAAATCAGCCAAGACGGCCGATCCATTCAGCTCGGGTTCGTGGATCCGGAGGAGTACGAGATCGCTCCGTACAACCCGCGGCTTCCGCTCACCCTTTCAAACTGCGACAGGGGCGAGATCATCCGGAACGGCAAGCGAGTCACCACGATTACCGCTCCTTGCGGCTTGCCGCTCGTGATCCCTGAAGGAGCGCGGGAAGTCCGCGTGAGGATCAAGGCAACTGAGCGGTGGTACACGCTCCGCATCACCTGAGGTTTCACCCCGGCCGTCCAATGACGGATGGCCGGGGTCTTTTAAAACGCGAGGTGCGAGACATGAGACGTGAGAAAAAGGCGACATTATACCCAAGTCTCAAGTCTCAAGTC
>CAZWIA010000003.1:11438-21337 GCA_964633955.1 uncultured Candidatus Peribacteria bacterium
CAAGTCTCAAGTCTCAAGTCCCGTCCCAAACGTCTCCCCCGTTCCCGTCTCTACATACTCCCCCCGGCACCGCTCCGGCCACTCCGTCTCCTCCGCCATGGCCGCGTAGGTAGGACCGTAGAGGTTCCCCGCGCTCCACACCGTGTAGCCGCAGTAGCCCGCGTCCCGTACGGCCGCAATCTGGTCGCGCATATCCTGGACAGTCATGTCATAGCCCTGAATCCACGGCCGCAGCTTCTTCTCGTGCTCGGGCCCCAGCCTATCGGCGTAGCCAAGCAGCGTGCGGTAGACCAGGTAGTACGGCCGGCTGCGCCCGCCGCTCACGTCCCGGAAGCTGGGCGGGAACGTCTGCACGTAGGCCATGGGAGAGATGACGTCCACATACGGCGCGAACAGCGTGTAGTCCTGCCCCAGCGCCTCCAGGTTGATCTCAAAGTCCCAGCCCAGGATGGCGTAGGTGCTGATGCCCAGCCGCACGCGAGGGTTCACCTGGTCGATCACCTCCCGCGCCATGCGGACAAAGGGCAGCACGCGCTGTGCCTTCTGGGCACCCGTGAGGCCGATCTTCTCCTGCGGGTACTCCGTGGGGTAGCGGATGTAGTCTAGGTTGATCTCATCCACGCCGGACGCGGCCACTTCCTCCAGGATCTGGCGGTTGTACTCCAGGGTGAGCTCGTTTAATCCATCCACCCAGATGGATCCGAACGGCTCCTTGGTAACCGCATGCGTGAGCTGCGTCTCCGGAATGCCCTTGGCCAGCCGCTCGTCTTTGAGCGCCACAAAGCGTGCGATGGCAAAGAGCCCCTCGCCGTGCAGGCGCTCCACCAGGGCGGGGAGATCATAGAGCGGACGGATGGTGCCGATCTCCGTGGCGATCACCGCTTCCGATTGGTAGTGCACCGTGACGGTCTTCACGTCAATCACCACCGCGCTGCCGCGGTGCCGCTTGGTCTGATCGATCGTCTGCTGCAGGAAGCCGTCATCTCGCGCGATGCTGGCCGCGGAGAGGTACACGCCCCGCCGGTTGTCCGCGCGCGGGAGCGGCGGCTCTGGCTCCGCTGCCGCGGGAGACGGCTGGAGGAGGCGGCCCGTGAGCCGCGCCAGCTCCAGCTGAACTTCCGGCCGCAGGAGGACCAATCCCCCCGCGGCACACGCGACGAGCACTAGCGCCAGCGGGAGCAGCCACATGCGCCGCATACGGCGCCGGGGACGGGACGTCTCTGTCATCTCCGCGGGTGGAGGGGGCGGGGGTGCCTCAGGCATGGACCGGGGGAGTGTAGCAGGCGGAGACCTGCCCGCTACTACAGCAACCGGACACAGAAAAGGGCGGCCTCCCGGCCGCCCCTGAATCTTCACCGCGTTCTCACAGCGCTGCCGCGTCCTCCGGGTCCGTCTCTCCCAGGTCCGTCCCCTCCGGTACCGTGCCGGCGGCATCGGATCCCATCATGCCCACCGTGCCGCTCTGAATGCTGTAACTGACGCCATCGGATTCCCAGCTGTCCACCGCCTCCCACGTCTGGCCCTCATCCGTGCTGCGCATGGCGGCTCCGGTCTCATCAATCTTGTACCAGTTGTCATCCGCGCCCTTCCACATGTTGCCAGGCACCTCTACGTACGTCACGCCGTCCACGCTACCCTCCAGCATCTTGGTATCCGCGTTGTAGCGCAGCAACGTACCGTCCGCGTCCTTCCAGACCTGCGCCTGGCTATTGGCATCCACGCCCGCGCTACCCGTTTGGTCCTCTAGAAGGACATCACCCTGCGTATCCGTGGTGTCATCCGTGGGCGCGGCGCCGCCGCAGGCAGCCAGCATCAGCGTGGAAGCGGCGATCAAGGCAAAGTACTGCTTGGACATAATCAAGAGTGGAATGGAGGTAAAACCGCGGTGCACCATAGCGTGTGGAACTGCGGGGATTCAACCCGGGAGCCGGCTCTGTGGTCGGATGCAGCAGCGGTGAATCATCTGTCAATGCCACTCTGGTCCTTGCAACAGGCCTATCAGGATCTTCTTTCAGTCACACGATGGTGTAATGCGTATTGCCAGGATATCGGAAAATATTCTCAATCATACTTTACGCGGCCGGCGCTTCCTGGCGGCTGCCCGATCGGGCAGCCCGCGCGTGAGGGAGGACGGACACGCGTCCTTGAACACGCAGGCGCCGCACTTCCGGCGCAGCGCCGTGCACACGGCGCGGCCGTGGCTGATCAGGAGCGGGTTCACGCGGCACCACGCCGCGCGCGGGAGCGTAACCAGGAGATCCTGCTCCACGCCCACGGGATCCGATGCCCGGGTGAGCCCCAGACGCTGGCTGAGGCGCAGGACGTGCGTATCCACGGCTATCCCCTGGCACTGGTTGAACGCCGCATGCAGGACGATGAGCGCCGTCTTGCGCCCCACGCCCGGGAACTTCTGCAGGTCATCCAGGGTCGTGGGCACCGTGCCGCCAAACTCCGCCAGTATCGTCCGCGCGATCCCCTGCAGGTGGCGCGCCTTCACGCGGTACGTCCCCACCGGACGGATGTCCTGTTCAATCTCCTCAATGGGCACCTTGAGGTAGTCCTCCGCCGTGCGGTACTTCTTGAAGAGCGACGCAGTGACGATGTTCACCCGGTCGTCCGTGCACTGCGCGCTCAGGACCGTAGCCATCACGAGCTCCAGGGGATTCGACCAGTGCAAGAACGAGCGCGGCGGATCGTAGAGCTGTTCCAACTCTTTCACCACGGTAGAAGCGGTCAGCGGTAGTCGGCGTGGCATGGGGAGCGAGGAGGTCAGGACGGTACAAGGGTACAATGCTCTTCCCAACCCCGTAACTCGTAACTTGCAACTGGTAACTCGACCTGCAGGGATTGTGCGCAGGCAGGTTGCGTTCTCATCGCGAAGTAAAGTTTGCTTTCTCGCCAGCCGCCCGCCGCCCCGCCTATAGTCCCTCCCCCATGGCCCTCCTGCCGCCCATCACCGTGTTCGATGTGGAGACGACCGGCCTGGACCCCCGCAAGGGCCACCGGATTATTGAGATCGCGGGGATCCGGATCCAGGATGGCACGATCGATGAGAGCCGGACGTTTGTCTCCCTGGTGAACCCGGAACGGCAGATCCCCTGGGACGCCAAGCAGGTGAACAAGATCGATGACGCGGACGTGGCCGCCGCGCCCACGATCGACCAGGTCCTGCCGCGGTTTCTGGCGTTTGCGGAAGGATCCGTGCTGGTGGCCCATAACGCGTCGTTTGATGCCAGCTTCCTCCAGAATGAGAAGGAGATGTGCTGGGGCTACGTGGAGCTGCCGGAGGTGTTTTGCAGCTTGAGGCTGAGCCAGAGCCTGTACCCGCGGGACTTCCGCCACAACCTGGACGCCATTTCCCGCAAGTTCCAGCTCACTCTCCCATCCGACCGTCACCGGGCGCTGGCGGATTGCGTCCTGCTCTCCCAGGCGCTCCTGCGCATGTTCCAGGACGGCAACATCCGGTCCATGGAGGATCTACGGAAGCGGGCCTCGCTTGGCCAACTCGTCAGCTGAGAAATTGATAATTGATAATGAATAATTGATAATGCTCTCGAAACACGTGAATCGAGCATGTAATTGTCAATTATCAATTATCCATCATCAATTTGGCGGTTCTGCCTATCCTCACCGGCGCGGACAACCCCGTCCTCCGCACCCCCACAACGCCCGTCCCTGGCGTGACCAAGAAGCTGAAGAAGCTCCTCAAGGACATGGTGGCAACCATGGAGGCGGCAAACGGCGTGGGGATCGCCGCACCGCAGGTGGGATCATCTGACCGCGTGTGCATCGTGACCTTGGGCGGTCCCGGCAGCGGAAAACCCCTGGCCCTCATCAACCCGCGGATCACGCGGCGGAGTGAGGACGTGGCGATGGACGAAGAGGGCTGCCTGAGCCTGCCGGGTGTCTGGCTCAAGATCCCGCGTGCAACCAGCATCACGCTCGCGTACCAGGATGAGAGCGGCAAGGCGCAAGAGCGGCAACTGGCGGATTTTGATGCCCGCGTGGTCCAGCATGAGGTAGATCACTTGGATGGCGTGCTGATCGTGGATTACGTCACTAGCACCTACCAGGAGTAGCGAGGGGACGCAGCGATTTCTTACTCTCCAAGAGATTGGATCTGCATCAGTGCCGCATGGAGACGGGATTTCACGGTGCCGATCGGAATGCCGTGCCGCTCCGCCACTTGGCGATAGGACTGATCGTGATAGTACACGTCCAGGAGCGGCCCCTGTAACTTGGGAGAGAGCTGGGCGATTGCGTTGCGCATCCAATCCGCTCGCCCCCGCGCTTCCAGCAGCGTGCTTGGGTCTGGCGATGAGTCGAGAAGTATGGAAGCCAGGCTCCCCTCGGATTCGGAGCCTGCGGCATCCTGATAACTGGCATCCATGGAGACCGTTGGATGCCTGGCGCGGCTGCGTTGGAAATCGATCGCACGGTTGTTCGCGAGCGCATACACCCATGCCTCGAACGGACGCGACGCATCGTACTGATCGATACGGGTGAGCACGCGCAGCCAGGTCTCCTGCAGTACATCTTCCGCCAGGTGCGTATCGCCGAGCGTATTGCAGAGGAAGCGCCGTATGGGGCCGGAGTACGCTCGCACCAGGTCTTCAAAGTCGGCAGCCGATCGCTCCTGCTGGTAGGCAAGCGCGAGCTCTTGCAGGGACGGCTTAGGAGGAGAATCGGGACTGCGGGTGGGGGTGTGCATCCCGCCAGGGTAGAGGAGCGGGTCGCTACCTCAACTCGTTGCGGCGGAAAGAGAGATGATCGGCAGACTGAAGCGAAGAAGTCAGCGGATCGGCTGCCTGCAGAACCGCTCGCTACCGCCAAGTTGCCATTCACAAGACCATGGAAATCCGTATCCTGCACCTGCTGAGCCACTCGTGTCATGCCCGCTGAACTTGAAGCGATCATCGGCCTGGAAGTGCACGTGCAGATGAACACGCGCACCAAGATGTTCTGCGCGTGCGATAACGACGCCTTTGGCAAGCCGCCCAACACCACCATCTGCCCGGTCTGCACGGGCCACCCGGGAACGCTCCCCGTGCCAAATGCGCAGGCGCTGGAGAAGGCGCTCCAGATGAGTCTGGCACTGGAATGCACGGTGGCCCAAGACCACCACTTTGACCGCAAGCACTACTTCTACCCGGATCTCCCCGCGGGCTTCCAGATCTCCCAGTATGACTTCCCGCTGGCCCAGCATGGGACGGTGGAGTATGACCTGCCGTCCGATGACGGGAGTACGGTCGCATCCCGCACATGCCGCATCCACCGTATCCACCTGGAGAACGACGCCGGGAAATTGTCCCACGCCGGCGGGAAGACACTGGTGGATTTCAACCGCGCCGGCACGCCGCTCATGGAGATCGTGACGGAGCCGGATCTGCGGTCCGCGGATGAGGCCGTGGCGTTCGCGGAGGAGCTGCGGCGGATCGCGATCGCGGTGGACGCGAGCGACGGCGACATGTTCAAGGGCATGCTGCGGTTTGATGCCAGCATCTCCCTGCGGGTGAAGGGCACGGAAAAGCTCAATCCTCGATCCGAGATCAAGAACCTCAACTCCTTCAAGGCCCTCAGGAACGCCCTGCTCTATGAGGAACGCCGGCTGCGCGACCAGTGGGCGGAGACGGGCGGCCCGCTCAAAGGCAACATCACCGTGGGCTGGAACGATGACGAGGGGAAGACCCGCCTGCTGCGCGACAAGGAGAACGCGGAGGACTACCGCTACTTCCCGGAGCCGGACATCCCGCCGCTGCACGTCTCCACGGAGGAGATCGATACCGCCAAGAAGAACCTGCCGGCACTCCCCCGCACGATGCGCCAGCAGTACGTGGAGATGGGCCTCACGCCGGCGGAAGCCACCATGCTGGTGGATGAGCCCCGGCTCCGCATGCGGTTTGATGCAGTGAGAGAACGGACCAAGGACGCCAAGAAAGCTTCAGGACTCGTTCTTACGCAGCTGGCTGGCCTCCTGAACGCGCACGGGAAATCCCTGGATGACGCGCCGTCGGTTGAGCACCTCCTCGCGCTCGTGGGCGCCATTGAGGATGGGACCATTTCAAATTCCGCCGGGAAGCAGGTGCTGGAGGACATGCTCCTGACCGGCAGGGAGCCTCACGCCATCATCCAGGAGAAGGGCCTCACGCAGATTTCCGATGACGCGGCGCTGGAGGAGCTTATCCGGAAGGCGATTGATGCCAACGCCGACGCGGTGGAGAAGTTCAAGAGCGGCAAGCAGGCGGCGCTGGGAGCGGTGGTGGGCTGGATCATGAAGGAGTCCCGCGGCCAAGCTAACCCCCAGAAGGTGAATGAGCTGCTGGTGCGAGCGATTGGCTGAGCGAGCTCTGCAGGCCTTTAGGAGCGACCAAAGACGTAAAGAAGCCTTGATGGACTCCCAAGCTCCAGCCGTTAGGATGCGGCCCTCTCCTAGGAAGCGGGCCGCCCTGACGACGAGCGGGAAACGCGGGGACATCCGTCCTCTGGCCTGGAACGGAAGCCTGTCTCCCGTCGGGGCGGGCTTTTCCACGCACGCGCTGACTCCGGACGAATCCAGAACTCTTCTGATGTCCCACGATCGCATCCCGCATGGGCGCGTCAGTCGTTCACCCGCGTCATGTACTCCCCCGTCTCCGTGTTCACCTTCACGCGGTCGCCCTCGCTGATGAAGAGCGGCACGTTCACGGTGAGGCCGCTCTCCAGTTTTGCGGGCTTGGAGCCGCCCTGGGCGGTATCCCCCTTCACGCCAGGGATGGTCTCCACCACTTTCAGCGTCACCGTGGACGGCAGCTGGATGCCGATCGGATGGTCCTCGAACATCAGCGCGTCCACCTCCTGGCCGTCCACCAGGTAGTCCTTCACCTCCTCCAGCACGTCCGACTGCAGCTCGTACTGGTCGTAGGTCTGGAGATCCATGAAGGTGTAGCTGCTTCCGGAGCCGTAGAGGAACTGCACCTTGCGGTACCCCACGTCCGCGGGCTCAATCTTCTCCGATCCCTGGAAGTTCCGGGATACGATAGCGCCGCTCTTCAGGTTCTTGAGCTTGGTCTGCATGTTGGCCTTACTCTGGCTCTTGCGACCGAACTGGGAGGCGATAATGAGGTACGGCTCGCCGTCCAGGGTGATGGCGCGGCCAGGCTTCAAATCCGTAATCGTATACATAGCCCGGTCATTGTTCTGGGAACCAACGAAGCTGTCAATTCTGAAACCTGCGCAGGACATGAGACATGAGCTAAGGGACATGAGAGGATCTTCTCATATCTCAAGTCTCACATCTCAAAGCTCATCAAAATACCCGCTCCACCGGCTGTTCAGGGTTGCAGTTGATCTTCTCCCCGGCGTTCCAGCGCAGGTAGACGCCGCGGAAGATACCGGCGTACGGCTGCGGGCCGTCCCGGATGATGCGGCCGGCAATGGCCTCCCGGTCCGGATGCGCGTTGCCGCTGGTCCCCCACAGGCGATGCAGGATAGCCACGGACTGGCTGCAGATGAGCGTCTGGCTATCCGGCCGGAACTTCTGCAGGAGCCCCAGCGCGTCCCCCACCACCATAGCTGGATCCTCCCGGGAGATGTCCGCTTTCGTGGGCACGCGCTCGCGCGCCGAACGAGCGCTGGAAGACGACGAGGCGACCGGGGCAGACGACGTGGCATCCGCCAGGACCGGGACTTCCGGCGCGTCAAACGCGGTGGCTGTCACGCTGAGGGAGGCGATCACATCCCGGAGGGCCGGCTCATCCGTACTGGCGGCAGCCAGGCGCGGCGCCAGCGCCTGCAGCTCTCCCTGCACATCCGCGATGCGGCCTTCCTCCACATCGTGCTTCACGGCCTGCATCCTGTCCGCCAGAAGCTCCTGCTGGAGGCGGGGAGCGTCCGTGGACGGCAGCTGGCTGGCTGCGGCCAGCACGGTCGTCTTGAGCGTATAGGACGTGTCCCCGGGGAGGGTGGCAGCCAGATCCGCCTTGGCGGAGGCGATCCCCTGCGCCACCAGCGCTTGGGAGGTCTCAGACTCGGTTGCAGCCGCCAGGATGGTCTGCTGGTACTCCATAAGGACGTCCGCCGCCGGGCTGCCCTGGGCGATGAGCGCGGCGGCCTCACTCAGCCGCGTGTCCGCGCGCTCAAGGAGCTTCTTGGTTCGCGCCTCCTCAGAGAACGCAAAGGCGCTGTCCACCGCCTCCGCCACCCGCTTGGCCGGATAGAGGAGGCTCCCCGGCAGGATGCCGGCCTGGGCCGCGCGCCGCTCCTGCTGCATCTGGGCGATCTCCCGGCGGTGCACCGCGTCCTGGGACAAGTTCCGCTTCACGTCCTCCCGGTCATACTCCCGCTCCGCAATGGTCCGCACGCCGCCCCGGCCGCTCATCCCCGGTCGGAATTCCTCCCCTGCCAGGAGCAAGTACCGCTCCCCCGCCCGCGCCACCGTGGCGTGGCGGTTCCACACCTGCACCGTCCCGGTGTCCGTCACGCGGACGCTCCCCTCGCTCAAGCTCACCTCCGTATCGTTCACCCGCATGAGGATAGGCCGGGACTCCGGCACTACCCAGCCCTGCACCCACGCCGTGCCCCGGTGCAGCGTGAAGGTCACCGGGTACTGCGGGTCCGCCGGTCGGTCGGCCAGATCATGCAGCGCAATGGTGGTCTGCGGCTCCAGGCGGATGACCATGTCATCATGGACGATCAAGCGGGCGGCGGCATTGCCGGTCCTGATGAACGCGCTCTGCCGCAGGACGATCTCCTGGTTTGGCACGGGCATCCACAATCCGTCCCCCGTGCCGAGCAGGGAGACCTCCCGCCCCTTGAGCACCACGCGGGACTCCGCCGTGGTGGATGGCAGCAGGAACACCGGGCTGCTGAGCGTGGTGAGGGCCAAGACCACTGCCACGGCCGCCGCCCATTTGACCCGGGCGTAGACATGGACGTGGCCTCCCCCGGCCCTCAGGCGGGACAGGACGCGCGCCCAGACGGTCTCCCGGACTCCCCGTGACGGGGAGAGGACGTCCCGGACGGCATTGAGCAGAGAGGAGACGGGCAACGGCCTGATGCGCGACCGCACCTGCCGCCATACCCGCTCCTGCGTGCCCGGAGCCGGCATCATGCCCGCGGCGGCTCTGGCCAGGGCGGGGTGGGACCCGATCCGCTGCTCCACGGCGCGCTTCACGCGCGCTTTCTGCGCCACGGACGGACGCACGCCTCTCCCCGCCTGCCTGAGCAGGCGCGCAGCGGCTTCCGTCTGGCGGTGGAAGGAGGGGAAGGGGAACATGGATTCCAGTGCAGGAAACGGGGAATGAGGCCGGCTGTTACGCGGGGAAAGGGCGTTCCGGCGCCACTTCCGGCGGCAGAAGCGCCTCCAGGCGCCGCAGAGCGCGGAACTTGAGGATCCGTACCGCCCCCTCCGTGAGCCGCAGCACCCGGGCGATCTCGCTGTGCGGCAGCTCCGCCACATAGGCCAAGAGCAGGACCTCCCGGTACCGCCGGGGCAGGGCTTCCACGGCGGATCGCACCTGCCGGAGCGTATCCCCGCTCCGCATCCGCGCATCCGCCCGGTTCCAGCGATCGGGGTCTTCCATGTCCTCCGGGATCTCCGCCACCGGCCGGTGAGCGCGGTAGGCGTCAATGATCGTGTGCCGCGCGATCCGGAAGAGCCACGCGCCAAAGGACACCTGCCCCACCGCCCGGTACTGGTGCAGCTTCTCCCAGGTCTTCACAAAGACATCCGCCACAATGTCCTCCGCCACCTCCGGCGCCACCCGGAACGCGGTGTAGCGGTAGATGGGCAGGAAGTAGTGGTCGTACACGCGGCCAAAGGCCTCCGTGTCTCCCGCCTGGCTCCGCCGAACGAGTGCCTGGATCTCCGCCTCCGAAAGCTGTGGCGTAGCCGCCATGGGACCGGAGTATACGCCGGGATG
>CAZWIA010000003.1:21437-46708 GCA_964633955.1 uncultured Candidatus Peribacteria bacterium
GTTCTCCAGGTTCCACTGGGACTGGCCGTGACGGAGGAGGACGAGGGATGGCATGCGCGGGGAAGAGGAACGTGAGCCGGGCAAGTATTCAGGCATAAGGGATAAGGGGCAAGACCCCTACTCCCTCCCTTTCTGCCCATCTAGGCAAACCACCCGCAAACCGCTATAATAGTTCGATTCATGGAGATCCCCGGTCTCAGCCGGCAGCGCTACGTCCAAGCGGTGGTGTGGACCATCCTGGTCTGCGGGGTGATCGTGTCCGTGGCCGCCACGCTGGCGCGCGCAACACTGAACCTGAGTGCCGCGGTCTTCAACGTGGAGAAACCGAACATCGCCGTGTACGTGCTGGACCGGAACATCGTGAAGTCCCAGCTCATCCGCGCCGGCAAGGTACGCATGGACTACCTAGCCACCATGCAGGACGGCAGCACGGAACTGATCGTGCTCCGGTATAGGAACAACCAATGGCAGATCGACTGGCGGGAAAAACTGCACGAGAGCGGTGAGCGATGAGTGGTCAGTGATCAGTGGGTAGTGGTCAGCGCCAAGTGCAAGCTCGTACTGATTGTACGATTGCTACACTACCTATCGCTGGCCACTGACCTCTGGCCTCTGACCACTAACCAGGGAAACACGACCGTCGCCCGCAGGATCCGCCTCCACCTCCTGGGCTCCAGGACAAGCCGCCACAACCATTCCCATCCGAGTTTCCGTACGAACACCGGAGCCCGCTTCACCGTGCCGGCAATGAAATCCAACGTTCCGCCCACGCCGATTGCCACCCTCACGGAAGGCAGCTCATACAGGTGCCGGTCAATCCACAGGTCCTGCCCCGGCGCGCCGTAGGCGACCAGAAGGAGATGCGGCTTTGCGGCATTGATCCGATCGATGATCACGCGCGCATCTTCCTCCCGCGGCGACCCCGCATAGGCCCCGGCAATTACGAGCATGGGATTCCGCTTCTTCAGCTCAGCCGCTGCCTTCTCCGCCACCCCCTCCGCCGCGCCCAAGAGGAACACCGGATGGGCGGAACCGAGCCCGGCGCACAGCCGCGTCACCGCATCCACGCCCGTGACGCGGGCGGGCAGGCGTTGGCCCGTCCGGCGTGCTGCCCAGACCACGCCCGTGCTGTCTGGCAGGTTCAATGCCGTCCGGTTCAGGAGCGCGCGGAACGCGGGATTTCTAGATGCCTCCACCAGCATCTCCGCGTTGGGCGTCATCACATGGCGCTGCGCGTTTGAGTCTAACAACTCGCGGATTCTGGCCACGGCGGATTCCTCCGTGAGGGGATCCAGGGGAACACCGAGGAGGAAGACACGGGTAGGCATGGAACAGGGCTACGAGATTACGAAGTCAGAACGTTACAAGGTTACAACGTTCCAAGCTCGTACATCCAACCTCGAAACTCGTAACCTTGTAACCTCGTAACCCTGTGATGGAACTGGCATACTCCCTCCCCATGGCCAGAATTCAAAAACGCCGTCCCCCGTTCCTCACCGCGCTGATTGCCAAGATCGCCAAGCGGATGGGCGCCCAGGTCATCCTGGAACCGGAGTTCGGCTATGTGGGGCAGATCGTCTTCCAGAACGGCAACCGGACCTTCTTCCGCAACCGCGTCCTCAGCATCAACACCGCCAGCGCCATAGAGGTCTCCCGTGACAAGAACTACGCGTCATTCTTCCTCCGGCAGTTCGGCTACAACGTGCCAGAGGAGCAGACCTTCTTCTCCCCCCGCTGGAGTAAGCGCATCCAAAGCGACCGGGATCTGGAAGCGGCGGCGGCGTTCGCAAAGCAGCTTGGCTACCCCGTGGTCATCAAGCCCAATACCTTCAGCCAGGGGGAACTGGTGACTGTTGCCCGGAACGAACGGGAGCTGCGCGCAGCAGCCAGAGCGATCTTCGCCCGCACGGACATCCTCCTTGTGCAGGCGTACGTGAGCGGCCGGGACTACCGCGTGGTGGTCCTGGACGGCCGGGTGATCTCCGCCTATGAGCGGACGCCGCTGGAAGTCCTGGGGGATGGGAAATCGACCATGAAGAAGCTGGTCGCACGGCTGCAGAAGTCGTTTGAGGAGGACGGCCGCGACACGCGGATTGACCTGGAAGATTTCCGGATCCCCCTGGTCCTCAGGGCCCAGAAGCTCACGCTCCTGTCGGTTCCCACACAGGGCCGGCGCGTGAAGCTGCTAGATAACGCCAACCTCTCCACCGGCGGCACGTCCCGGGATCTCACCGATCGGATCCATCCGGACTACGCGCAGCTGGCCGCCAACGTCACGCGGGACATGGGCCTGCGGCTCTGCGGCGTGGATATCCTGGCATCCGATCTCACCAAGCCCCTGGATCCCGGTTACGTGATCCTGGAGATCAACGCTTCCCCCGGCCTGGACCACTACGCAGCCAGCGGCCGGAAGCAGAAAAAGATTGTGGAGGAACTGTATGCGGCGGTGCTGCGGGCGCTAGAGAAGGGCGTGGGTTGATCGGGCACCGAACGAAGGTGCCGAAGAACATGAAGAGGCTGCTGTCAGCCTCGGTTTCTTCCCTGCCTGCCGGCAGGGGTTTCTTCCGATTCCTCGGAGTCCTTCACCTGTGTATTCTGCACCGGTATGCGCCGCGTCCTCCTCCTCTTCGCCCTCCTCCTCACCGCCTGCACCGCCCAGGATGTTCCGGGCCAGCTGGACCAGCCGCCCGCGCGGCCGCAAGGACGCTTGGAAGACGGGGCGCCGCTCCCAACCGGCGGAGTGGCAGAGGGCGCCGCAGACGCCCCGCTGACCCTCATACTGGTGACGCACCCGGCCTGCATCTACTGCCAAGACCTGCACCAGGATCTCCTCCCCCGGCTCCGGGCGCAGTTCACAGAACCGCGGCTCCTCCGGCTGGAGACGGTGATCCTGCCCCTGCGCAAGTATCCGGAGAGCGCACTCCTGCGCCGGAGCCTCGCCTGCGCGGAGCGGGAAGGGCGGGCGGGCGCGCTCCTAGACCGCCTCTTCCAGGACCGCCTGACGGACACGGGCGCCCTCCTGGCCGCTTACGCAGAGACCGGGAGCGGCACGCAGGCGTTCGCCACCTGCCTGTCCCAGCCGCCGTCTTTGGCTACGGAAGACGCCCTGCTCAAGAACCTGCGCGTCACGCTGGTCCCCACCTTCATCCTGCGGGACCCACAAGGCCGGGAGCTCGATCGGCTGACGGGACTGCCTAAGTGGGCGGATCTGCGGGGATGGCTCATGCGGATCCTCCCAGTGCAGCCTTAGGGACAATAGGCGGATCGGACAGTAATCCGTTTCTGGTCGGTGGCCGATCGGCGTACGCTCCCCCCATGCCTGAACTCCCGGAAGTGGAAACCACCAAGCGCGCCATGGAGCCGGTCCTGATCGGAAACACTTTCCACCGGATTGAGGTGCTGCGGCCCAACATGACGCTCTTTGACCGGTCATTTGCCGAGCGGCTCACGGGTAAAACCGTGAAGCGGATTGAACGCCGTGGAAAGTATCTGCTTCTCCGGCTGGACCGGGACTGCACGCTGGTCCTGCACCTGAAGATGACCGGCCGGCTAGGACTCAGAATGCTGAGCGATCCGCCCTTGAAGTACGAACGGCTCCGCTTCCACCTTGCAGACGGTCGAATTCTGATCTTCAACGATCCGCGGACGCTGGGGCGCGCGTACCTCGTGGATGACACGCAGGCTGATGCGCACGCGAGCCTTTTGCGGCTGGGCCCGGACGCGCTGGAGGTCAGCCCGGAGGAGTTCCTGACGCGGCTCCTGAAGCGCCGGGGCGTCCTCAAGAGCGTCCTCCTCAATCAATCCTTCCTGGCCGGTATTGGGAACATCTACGCGGATGAGGCCTGCTTTCTGGCGGGGATTGACCCGAACCGGCGGGTTGAATCACTATCCCACAACGAACGCGCAGAGCTGCACGGAGCGATAGTGACCGTCCTTGAGCAAGGCATCAGGAACAGAGGCACCAGCTTCAGTGATTTTGCCAACCTCTTTGGCCAGCCCGGGCGCAACCAGCGGTCCCTGAACGTCTACGGCCGCGGCGGGAAACCGTGCCGCACGTGCCAGTCCATCCTGCGCCGCACCACGATCGGCCAGCGGGGGACGGCGTGGTGCGCGCGGTGCCAGCGGTGAGAGTCAGCGCGCGTCCACGTGCACGCGCTTGCGCGTGCTGGTGTGCCCGGCCGTGAGTTCCACCGCGGTGATGGGCACATCGAACTCCCGCGCAATGAGCGCCATGAGCGCCTTGTTGGCCCGGCCCGCTTCCGGCACGCCGGCCACGTCCGCCTTGATGCTCCCGTCCGGCAAGACGCCGCGGATCTGGCTCACGTGGGCGCTCGGCCGCGTGCGGATGTCCAGCGTCACGTGGCCTTGGATGGCCAGGAGTTTCTTGAGATCATCGAGCATCAATGAAAGTATCAATGATCCATTATCAATTATCAATTTCTCAACGAAGTTGAGACTTCCGCCACTTCTCAATCTCCGCATGATGACCGGAGAGGAGCACGTCCGGCACCTTCATTCCCCTAAACTCCTCCGGGCGCGTGTAGTGCGGGTACTCCCGCTTCCGCCCGAGCGCCGCGGAGAAGCTCTCATCCGCTGCGGACTCTTCTCTTCCCAGAACACCGGGGATCTGGCGGGCCACGGCATCCACCAGCACCATGGCGGGCAGCTCCCCACCCGTGAGCACGTAGTCCCCAATGCTGACCTCCTCATCCATCCAGCCGTCGATCACCCGCTGATCCACCCCCTCGTAGTGGCCGCACAGGAGCAGCAGCCAGTCGTGCTTCTTTGCCAAACGTTCCACCCTGGCTTGCGTCAGCCGCTTACCGCGGGGGGAGAGGTAGATACGGTGTGGCTGTAGAGACGCCCCATGGGGCGTCTCTACAGCCTGGATGGATTCAATCAGCTTCACCACCGGCTCCGCCATCATCACCATCCCCGCGCCGCCGCCGTAGGGCTTGTCATCCACCTGCCGGTACCTGCCTATGGCAAACTGGCGCAGGTCATGCAGGTGTAGATCGATCACCCCCTCTGTCTGGGCACGACCGATGATGCTCTCCGTGAGAGGCCCCTGGAACATGCCCGGGAAGAGGGTGAGGATGTCGATACGCATGGGGAGGCATGGTACCCGTTCCACGGGGAAAGGGAACGGCCTCTAGGGCATCTGTACGCCCAGAACGGGGAACCGACCGGATAAATGCCCGGCAGATGAATTCCGCTGCACATGCGCCGGGCGAATGATACACAGCATGGACCCCCTCCTCTTCCGGAAACGGTACCGCATTCCCTCGGCCCGGAAACCGGGCCGGGATTATGCCGCGCCGGGCCGGTATTTCGTGACGATCGTCACCCGGCACCGCCTGCCGTGGTTCGGGGACATCCGCCACGGGGTCATGGGGTTATCGGATGCCGGGTGCGTGGCGTGGGATTGTTGGGACCAGATTCCGCGCCATTATCCGAACGTATCCACCGGCGCGTTCATCGTCATGCCGGACCACGTGCATGGGATCATCACGATCGGACCGGGGATTGATACAATGTGGCCCGTTGGAACGTCGCCCGTTGAAACGTGGCCCGTAGAGACGCGGCATGCCGCGTCTCTACCCATGGATCCACAACCCGTTCCCCGATTGGCCACGGGATCGTTGGGGGCCATCATCAATCAATACAAATCCGCGTGTTCCAAATACATCCACCAATTGGGATACGGCGAATTCCAATGGCAATCCCGGTTCCACGATCGGATCATCCGGTCGGGCGATGAATATGATCGCATTGCGGCGTACATCCGCGCCAATCCCCTGCAGGAACACCGATCATAAAAAAAGCCGCCCGCCCCGCATCTGCGGGGCGGACGGCGGTGGCGAGTTAGTGGTGGGCGACGAGCGTGATGCCGTTGCCCAGGACCATCACCGTTCGGCCGATGGCCTGGAGGCGCCCGCGAAAGCGCCTTGTGGCGGGATCCAACGCCCGACTGGCATGCCAGACCTGGCCAGTCGAATCGATGAACGTGAACGAATCTTGATCGACTCGTCCACGGATCTGATACTCCGGTTCCGGTTCTGGATCGGCCAACAGGGCTTCCTCCGGGACCACCCGGAGTGTGATCCTTTTGGAAAACTGCGGCCGGTGATCAACCAGCCTACCGCGGTCACGGGCAACCAGACACATGGTGTGATCCTCGTCCTCTCGCCAACCCCTCTCACGCTGACAGCCGCATCCAATACGGCCGTATCCGGTGAGAAGGACTCAGAGAGGGCGAACGTGATGTGAAGGAACTATGACACTTTAAAATCTAATTATAAATTGTCAAGTACACTCAACACACCAAGTAATAACTTTGGCTTCCAGAAAAGGCAAACCGATCTGCCGCGCTCCGGGAAAAACCTGTGCCCGGAGCGGAAAAAACACCATTTGACCCCCTACACGAATTCCTGCATCAGATCCGTCACATCCATCCGCTCCACCTCCTCCGTGAGCTGCGTGGCTTTCCCCTGCCGGGGCACCAGCCGATCGTAGAAGCTGGGGATGTCCGTCCGCTGGTAGAGGATGCCGGTCGCAATGCGCTCCCGCGTATCCACCGCCAGCTCCCGGGCCCGGCGGAAGTCTGAAGGATCATGCCCTTCGGCCTGCGCATCAACACAGCGGTCAAGCAGCCACTCGTGGGTGGCGAAGTGGTTGTAGGTGGGACAGGCTTGCAGCACGTCCACGATGGCAAAGCCGTGCTGCTGATGCCGGATGGCCGCCATGAGGATCTGGGTGAGCTGCGGGATGTTGCCGCTGAAGCCCCGCGCCACAAACGTGGGCTCCAGGGAGAAGAGGAAGTCCATACTGGGCAGCGTGTGCTCCGGGATGCCGTTGGGGGATGCGTTCATAGGCTGACCCTGCCAGGTGAGGCTGCTGGCTTGACCGGTGGTGAGACCGTAGTTGGCGTTGTTGTGCAGGATGAACGTGATGGGATAGTTGCTGCGGACGGCGTGGACCAGGTGGCCCACCCCCTCACTGAAGCTGGCGCCGTCCCCGCCCTGGGCAATGACGGGCACGCGCATGTTGGCCAGCTTGGCGCCCGCGGCAAAGGGGATCACGCGGCCATGCAGACCGTGGAACCGGTAACCCTGCAACTTATCGCTCATGTTGCCGTGGCAGCCTACGTCATAGCACAGGAGGACCTGCCAGGGATGGATGCCCAGCTCCACCAACGCGCGCTTGAGCGCGGTCCAGATGCCGTAGTCCCCGCAGCCGTCGCACCAGGTGCACCGGGTCTCGCAGCGGTAGCTGCCCATGTTGGGACCCAGTCCTGAACTTGATGAAGGGCCGGATTGGAGCGGGATGGGCATGGATGAAGTGGAAAATTGACCATGTACCGTGAAGAATTACGGATGAGGGGAAGAGGAAGTGAGAAGGGATTCCCTGAAAGCAGCCGCGGACTCGCGCAGGTGGCAAAGCAGGGCCTTCTTGAGCTCATCGTAGAAGAACGGGCGTCCATCGTACTTCACGATCTGGTACGGGATCTGTACGCCGCACTCCATGCAGAGAAGCCTGCCCAGCTGCCCCGTAGAGTTGCCTTCCAGCAGGATGACGCGCTTGGCGCGCGCCGCAAGCGTCTGGAAGAGCTCCGTCTTAAGCGGCCAGAGCGCCGTATAGTGGAGATAGTCCGTGCGGTGCCCCATCACTTCCGGATCCCGCAGCACGTCCAGCACGGCGGTCTTGGTGCTGCCCCATCCCACGATGAGCGTGTCCACGGGAGCGTCCGGCCCGCCGTCTCCGTAGAGCTCCGGCTCAGGCAGCGCGGCACGGAGCGCTTCTATCTTCCTCAGGCGCTTGTCCGCCTGAGCCTCCGCGTTCTCCGCCGATTCATCCACCGTCCCACCCCCGCCGTGCTCATCCGCCTGCGCGGCGTACGTGGCCGCCTCCATGCCCGGCAGCCACCGCGCGGAGACGCCATCCGGCACGTGCGGCTGGTAGCGGTCGCTGCCCTGCAGGGCCTTGAGACATGCGGGATCCGTGACCAGACGTGAACCGCGGTTGACCTGCGCGCGCGACTGATCAAACGGCTGAACGGTGAAGAGTCCTTCCATGAGCTGCTTGTCCGTGAGGACGATCACGGGAAGCTGGAACTCCTCCGCCAGATTGAATGCCTGCGCCATCAGGCTGAAGCTGTCTTCCGGATCGGAAGCGGCCAGCACGCACCGCGGGAATTCCCCGTGGCCGCCAAAGCACGCCAAAAGCAGATCCCCCTGCGCCGTCCACGTGGGATTGCCCGTAGCGGGTCCCGGCCGCATGGCCAGCACAAAGACCGATGGGCTCTCGATCATGCCGCTCATGCTGAGCGTCTCCGTCATCAGGTCAAACCCGCCGCCGGAGGTGGCCGTGAGCGCGCGCGTTCCCATGTGCATGGCGCCGCAGACCATCTGAGCCGCCGTGATCTCATCTTCCGCCTGCTTCACCACCATCCCGGTCTTATTCTGGATCTCCGCGATGTAGCTGAGCAGCGGAGAACTGGGCGTCATGGGGTATCCGGCGTAGAACCGCACGCCGGCATGCACCGCGCCAAGCCCCATGGCCTCGGCGCACCGGAGGAGCAGGCAGCGCTGCCACCGGGCGGGATCGGGTACGGGCAGCGGAACGCTCACCCGCCCGTGCGTGGGATCCAGGTGCGCGTACCCCGCCTCAATGCACCGCATGTTCCGCTCCAGCAGGTCCCGCTTCCGCGCAAACCGCTCGCCCACCAGGTCCTTGAGCTTCTGCGCATCCAGCCCCAAGACGGACCACAGGAACGCGGCAATGAGCACGTTCCCCAGGATGGGCACGGCATCCAGCTCGTTCAGCATGGCATCCACCGGCAGCTCGATCGCTCTGAGCCGCCGATCGCGCATGAGCGCCTGTTGCGCCTCCGTGAACGTCCAACCCGGCGTCTGGTGCACCACGATGCCATCCGCCTTCAGGTCCGGGAGGTTCCGCTCCAGTCCGTGGTGATTGAAGCACACCAGCACCTCCGCCGCCTGCGCGCTGGACCGCAGGGACCGATCGGAGATATCCAGCTGGTAACTGGCATGCCCGCCCTTGATGAGCGACGGATACTCCCGGTAGCCGAACACGCAGTAGCCCTCCCGCTTGAGCCCCTTGGCCAGGATCTCACCGACCGAATTAATTCCCTGACCAGAGGCGCCGACGATCTTGAGGGCAACGCGCACAATTGGAAGTATGAATCATGAATCGTGAATTATGAACAATGCCATCCCATAATTCATGATTCCTACTTCACGATTCACCGGGTTTGATCTGCTGCTGCAGCTGCGTAATCCATCCTCGAACAACTTCCTCCTGTCCGTAGGGTTCATTGATGATCCGCAACGTAGGTGCGACCAACTGGCCGTTACGGGCCTTCACGAATTCCTCCAGGTGGTCCGCGGCCTTGCACGTGTAGTGGTACCGCTCATCCCCCAAGCCGATCACCGCCACGCGGCGCCCCTGGAAGTCCAGATCATTGAACACCGTGTGCACCAGGTGATGCATGTGCGGATTGAGCTGCCCCTCCACGTTGCCGGTGTTCCAGGTGCTGGCGGCCAGGATGAGCAGGTCTTCCTTCCCGGGGAGGTCCTGCGGGCTCACCCGCTCCGCACGCTCCATAGTGACCGTCATGCCCGGCACGCCCTCCAGTGCGGATCTCACCTGCTCCGCTACGTACTCCGTGTGACCGCTGGTGGAGGCGTAGATCAGGCGGACGGACGGCATGGCCCTATACTGTACCGATCCAGCCCGCGGCGGGGCATTGACATAATTGATTTACTGAGTATAGTGCGCCTGCTCACGGAACGCGGCAGAGGTCATGCGCGTGGGCATGTCCTTTGAATTTCCGCCGTTCCGGAGCAGGAGCAGGCCAATGCGCAATCGTAGGCAACAGTATTCGATCAGCTTCGAGCGTTTGGAAGGGCGCATGCCGCCTTCCACATTCGCCAGCACTGAACCGCCCCCCGCAGAAGTCACGGCGGGCAGGACCGAAAACGAGCCGATTCCGCCGGTCTACCCGCCGGACATCCCCAACGCCCCGCCCTTGCCCTCGCCGGATCCCCCGGTGGAGCCCAGCCTGCCGGGTGTGGATGGGCCTGCGGATGGGAAGCCCATCCCGCCGGTCTACCCGCCGGACATCCCCAAGGCTCCGCCGCTGCCCATTCCAGATCCCCCGGTGGAGCCGAGCCTTCCAGGGTAGGCTCCCAGAGACCCTCTGCCGCTACGCGCGGCAGGGGGATTTTCTTATGGAGCCTGGGGATCCGGAAGGGCGGCCTTCTTGCCCTTCCCTGCCCTCCCTGCCGTTACGCAGCGATCTACCGAAAACTGCGGTTTTCTGCTATAATTTCTTGATGTCCTTCCTCGCTCCCGCGTCCATCGCCGTGATCGGCGCCTCGGCAGAACCCGGCAAGATGGGACACTACGTGTTCCAGAACCTGCTCACGGGTTACCAGGGACCGCTCTATCCCGTGAATCACAAGCGCGCGGAGGTGCTGGGCAGGAAAGCCTATCCCTCCATCCTGGAAGTACCGGGAGAGGTGGACATAGCCGTCTGCGTCACGCCCGCCCAAACGGTGAACGCCATTGCGGAAGAGTGCGGCAAGAAGGGCGTGCACACACTGGTGGTGATCAGCGCCGGATTTGGGGAGATGGGCACGGAGGAAGGCAGAGCGCGCGAGCGGGAACTCAAGGCGATCGTGGACCGATACCCCATGCGGCTCATTGGCCCTAACTGCCTGGGCTTCCTGCGTCCGGCTCAGGGAGTCAACGCGTCGTTTGCGGCCCATACGCCGGACGCGGGCGCGGTAGCCCTGGTCAGCCAGTCCGGCGCCATGGCAGTAGCGCTCATGGATGCCGCCAAACCCTTGGGACTCGGCTTCTCCCTGGTGGTGAGCATGGGCAACAAGACCGCCATGGACGAGTGCGATTTCCTGGAGATGTGCGAGGAAGACGCGGCAACCCGCGTGATCGCGCTCTACGTGGAGAACATTGGGAGCGGCCGCCGCTTTCTGGAACTTGCCCGGCGCATCGGACAGCGGAAGACGATCGTCCTGCTGATAGCCGGCACCTCCGCCCACGGCAAGCGGGCCGTGTCCTCCCACACCGGAGCCATGGCCGGATCTGAGAGCGCCATTGACGCCGTGTGCTCCCAGGCGGGCATCCGCCGGGCGCGGAACACGGAGGAATTCCTGGATATCCTGCGCGCCGTCTCCACCCAGCCGCCGCTCCTCTCCTCCCGCGTGGCGGTGGTGACCAACGCCGGCGGCCCCGGGATTTTGGCTGCGGACGCCGCGGAGCGCGAGCGCCTCATCCTGCCCGCTCTCAGCCCGGAGACGCAGCACGTTCTCCGGCAGGCGCTGCCGGAAGCCGCCAGCACCCTCAATCCGATCGATGTCCTGGGCGACGCACTACGTGACCGCTACGGTACCGCCGTGGAGGCCGCGGCGGACGATCCGTCCGTGGACGGCGCCGTGGTGGTGCTCACGCCCCAGGTGATGACGCCGGCTGCGGACATCGCCCGCGCCATCCTGGACACGCAGGCGCGCCACCCGCTCATGCCCATCGTGACCAGTTTCATGGGCGGGGAAGCCGTGGCGGAGGCGGAGTCCTTCCTGCGCCAGCACGGCATTCCCAACTACCCCACGCCGGAACGGGCGCTCCGCGCGATCGGACACCTGCGTCCCCCGCTCACAGAGCCGCTGCCCGCTTCCAGTCACTCCACCTTCACCCGCACAACCGGCGCCCAGGCCATCATGCGCGGGCAGAAGGGCCTCCTGCCGCCGGAAACAGTCTCTACACTCTTTGCGCTCTACGGCCTCCCCACGCCGGAGCAGGAGGTGGCAACCACGGAAGATGAAGCCGTGGCCATCGCGGAGCGGATCGGCTACCCGGTGATCGCCAAGATCGCCTCCCCGGAGATCCTCCACAAGACGGATGTGGGCGGCGTGCGGGCCAACATCATGGATGAGGGCGATCTCCGTCTGGCCTACCGGGAGATCATGGGCAACGTGACCACCCTCATGAGCGACGTGTACCTGCAGGGCATCCTCATCCAGAAGTTCCTGCCGGCGGGCAACGAGTTCATCGTGGGCGCGGCCAAGGATCCGTCCTTCGGCCACCTGCTCATGATCGGCCTGGGCGGCATCTACACGGAGCTCTTCCGGGATGTCACGTTCCGCATTGCGCCCATCACGGAGGAGGAGGTCTACCGCATGCTGCAGGAGCTCAAGTCCTGGAAGCTCCTCCTGGGCATGCGCGGCAAGGCGCAGAGCGACATTGATGCCCTGGTCCACATCATCCTCACTATTTCCGACATGGTCATGGACTGCCCGGAAATTCGCGAATTGGATCTGAACCCGGTCTTCGTGGATGAGAACGGCACGGTGGTCCTGGATGCCAAGGTGATGGTGGGCTAAAGGAGAACGACGAACCAGTTTTTGGTTTCTGGTTTTAGGTTTTTCGTTATGGAAGCTGTTACAGAGCTGGCGGGTTTTCGAACCAAACACTAAAAACCAATACCCACAAACTCTCGTCCTGGCTACGCTACACTTCCTCCATGCCCGTCCCTCGCGTCAGCATCCTGCTCCCCACCTACGAGCCTAACCCGGAGTTCCTGAAAGCGGCGCTCGATTCCCTACTCGGACAGACGTTTCAAGACTGGACCCTCCTCATCCATGACGACGCATCAACAGCGGATGTTCGATCGTTCGTTGAGCCGTATCTGAAGGATCCCAGGATCACGTTCGCGCGGAGCAGGGCGCGGCTGGGCATCGCGAGCAACTGGAATGCGTGCCTTGCCAAAGCCAATCAACCCTATGTCCAGTTCCTCTTCCAGGACGATCGCTGGAAACCGGAGTACCTCCAGTCTGCCGTAAAGGCATTGGAAGAGCACCCGACCGCCGGACTGGCAGCCGTGAATCATCGGTATCTGAAATCCCCCCCTCCCCCCAGGGAGGAGGGGGATGGGGGGAGAGGGCAAGACATCTATGACGAGGTCACCGCAGCTCGCGCCAAGATCCAACCCGGCCTCCATAAAGGGATAAACTTCCTCAGGAGTTGGTCAAAGAACGGCCTCCGGCCGAACGTCGTGGGGGAGCCGAGCTTCGTGATGCTCAGGAAATCGGTAGTCGACCGGATCGGCTTATTCAACGGATCCATGAAGCAGGGGTTGGACGTGGAGTACTGGGTTCGCACGCTCGCGATCAGCGATCTGGTTTGGATCCCGGAGGAACTAGGGGATTTCCGCGTCCACGCCAAGGCCGCGAGCAGCGTGCACCACCACGCCGGCACCGGCCTGGCCGATCGGCTCCGCTGCTTTGAGACGCTGCTACAAGCATTGCCGAACGAACGCAGCTGGATCAGGCGGGATATGCGGCTCGCGCTGAGTGACATGGTCAGGAAATGGAAGGAACGAAAAGCGAATGGGGGCGGAACGGGCGGGATCGACAAACGCTGGCTCTTCTTCTTCACATTCAAGCACCCGCTACTTTGTAGCATGGCATGGTTACAGGTTAAACGTTACAAGTTACGAGTTTTGCGGCAGAACTTGTAACTCGTAACTGGAAACTCGTAACTCCCAAGGACGCTTCCCTGACCCTCCCTCTTCCCCTACCCTGTCGCCGATCGTTTTGGCTGATTCCCCCGTAGACCATGAAACTTAAGACCCTCCTGGAGAAGGCCGTCCAGCACGGCATGGATGCCGATCCGCGCGGCCGCGGAGCGATCGAGAAGCTGCTCAAGAAGCAGCAGGAGAAGTGGGAGAAACTGACCGACGAGCGGGAGAAGGAGCTGTTTGATATGGAACGCACGTGGAACCCGTACACGGACTCCCGCATGATCAACGGCACCGGGGAGGAGGACGTGCAGACGCTCATGGTGGGCATAGACATTGAGACCGCGGAAGTGCTCCTTGCCGACCGGCTGCGGGAGAAGGGGGAGAAGATTGATGCCATCTTCATCCACCACCCGGAGGGACGGCCGCTGGCGGATTTGGAGAAGGTGATGCCGCTGCAGAGCGATCTCCTGGCCCTGCACGGCGTGCCGGTGAACCTGTCCGATGCGCTTCTTAGGCCCCGCATGGAACGCATCTGGCGCGCTATCCACGCAGATAACCTCTTCAGGACCGAACGGGCCGCCGAGCTCCTGGGATTTCCTGCCTTCACCTGCCATACGATCACCGACAACCTGGTCTGGCGGTTCATGGACAAGGAGATCTGCAGCAAGGAATTTGATGATCTGAGCGCCGTCATCAAGGCCATCACAGAGATTCCGGAGTACCGTCACTACGCCAAGAAGGGCAACCCGCCCATCATCGTGAACGGGAGCGGCGGGAACCGCCCGGGGAAAATTGTGGCGACCGAGTTCACCGGCGGCACCAACGGGCCGGAAGAGCTCCTGGAAGCCCAGGCGCGGGCGGGCGTGGGGACTATCCTCTCCATGCACGTCACGGAGAAGACGCTGGATGAGGCCAAGAAGCACCACGTGCAGATGATCCAGTGCTCCCACATGGCTTCGGATGCTATTGGCGTGAACCTGCTCCTGGATCTCCTGCAGGCGGAGGAGCCGGCACTGAAGACGATCGATGTGTCCGGATTCGTGCGGGTACGACGAGGCTAAGGGAGGAGGAAGGCAAGGGAAGTAAGAAGGGTAAAGAACGTAAGGAGGGTAGCAATGATCCTTCCCTACCTGCCATACCTCCCGTACCTTCCTTACCCGCCCGATTTCCTCAACCGTCAACTCCGCCTATACTCGTTCCCCATGGCCCCTCCCGCCATCCCCGGCAGCCGATCGCTCCTGCGGGAGAGCGTTGGATTCATGCGGAAACATCCGGTCCTGCTGCCCGTGGCGGCCTGGCTCATCGCCGTGCCCAGCGCCGTGCTCTTCCTCTTCCTGCGACTCCTGGACGCAGCCGTCCTGCCGCGCCTGCTCCTCCTGCCGCGGACGCCGGCGTTCTTCATTGTGGTCCTGGCGCTCGGACTGCTGATTGTGCTCCCGCTCTGGTTCCTCAGCTGGGGAACGGCGGCCGTCCTCCTCACTGCCCGCCGCCGCATCCAGAGCCGTTCCGGCCGGTCTAGGAGCTCCTTCCGCGCCGTGCGCACGGCCGCCCTGCCGCTGGCGACAGCGCTGTTCCTCACGCAGGCTCTGCGCTGGTGCGGCATCCTGGCGCTGGCGCTTGCCGGACTGGCCATGGGACTCCTGCCCGTCCTCACGCTCTTTCCAGACTGCCCGCCTCTCACCACGCCTGCCGCCTGCCACGTGAGCCTGGTCGCCCTTCCCCCCTTCCTGCTGCCGGCGCTGTGGTATGGCATTGCCACGGCCTTTGTGGGACCTATTGTGGCGGATGAGGGGCTGACCGCCCGGTCCGCCCTCCGCCGCAGCCGGCAGGTCACGCACAGACACGTCTTGCGGGCACTGGGGCGGATCCTGGGCCTGCTGCTCCTGCTAGAGCTGCCGGTCCTGCTCCTGGGCCTGGCCGCCGACCGGACCGGCGTGCCGGGTGCCCTGACGGACATCGTGACCGCGGGACTCAGCGGGTTCACGTGGACGGCGGGAACCATTGCCACCGCCTCCCTGTACGGCGCCCTGCGGGACGCCGTCATCCTGCCCAAGTCTCTCCGGCTGGACGGCGCTCCCACGCCCGCGCCCGCTTCCGCGCCGCTCTCCGTCCGCCCGCAGGAAGTGGTGGCCCCCGCCCCGGAAGCCGCATGAGCGCCGGACCACCGCGCTTTGGCTTGGCGCTCTCCGGCGGTGCCGCCTGCGGATTTGGGAACGGCGGCGTGCTGGAAGTCTTGGATAAGCACGGACTGCGGCCGGACTGCCTCACTGGCAGCAGCATGGGGGCCATCATCGGCGCGCTGTACGCGTTCGGTATCCCGATCGACCGAATCCATGAGCTATGCCATCTTCGGCTCACCGAGGTAGCCAAGCTGAGCGAGGCGCCGCTCCAGGAAGGTCTCCACGGCGGGCTCCTGCGCCAGCGGCTGGCAGACCACCTGGCACCCATTCTGGGGGACGCCCGGCTCCGCGACTGCCGCACGCCCTTCACGTGCGTGGCGGGCCGCGTGCGGCAGCCGATCAAATGGCACAGGATCATCCGGAGCGGCTTTACCGACCGGCTCAGGAGCGCCGTGGAACCCTACGTCTTTCCGCCGGAGACGCGCATCCTGGATGCCATCCTGGCCTCAAGCGCCATCCCCGTGATCTTCTCCCCGGTGCGGATCGGCAATGAGGAGTTCGTGGACCTGGTCCACTTTGGCAGTATCCCTTCCCGTACATTGCGGGAGACGTACCGGCCGGACATCGTCATCGGTACGGACACCAACCCGGAGTACGGCGGGCTCACTACACTCCTCCCGTCCAGCTGGCGCGAGTTCCTGGCCGCCGGCTACGCGGAGCTGGAGAAGAGCCGGCAGGCGTGCGATCTGCTCATCGTACCCCATCAGCCGTACGGCCCGCACCGGTTCGATCAGGCGGAGGCGTTCTGGCAGGCGGGGAAGGAGGCAGCGGAGGGAAGGATGGAGGAGATCAGAGCGATGATCCGTCAGAGCGGCCATCTGGCCGCAGGGTGATGAGAGCACAGAGCGCCCATCTGGGCGCAGGCCGACCATAGAGCGACCATCTGGCCGCAGGCACAGCGCCATGTACCCCCCTTCCTGTCTCCAATCACTTCCCCAACCCCTTCACGATCGTGCCGAAAGCGGCGGGCTCATGGATGGCCAATTCCGAGAGGACCTTGCGGTTGAGGGTCAGGCTGGCCTTCTTGGCGGCTGATACGAACTCTGAGTACTTCATGCCGTGCTCGCGGAGCGCCGCGTTCAGACGAACGATCCAGAGGCTGCGGAAGTCCCGCTTCTTCTTCTTGCGATCCTGGTACGCATGCATCCCGGCCTTGGTCACGGCCTCATTGGCCTTCTTGAACGTGGAGCTGCGCATCCCCTTGTAGCCCTTGGCGAGCTTCCGGATCTTCTTGTGCCGCCGGTGCCGGACGATTCCGCGTTTGACGCGCATGGGATCAGAGGTAGGGAACCAGGTGATTGAGCCGCTTGGTGTCCACGTCATCCGCCAGGACCGTGCGGCTCAGCCGCTTCTGGCGCTTGCTCTTCTGCTGCAGCAGGTGGTTGCGGCCGTGCCGCTTGAAGGCGATCTTGCCGCTCCCCGTCTTCCGGAGACGCTTCTTGGCGCCGCTGTGGGACTTCATTTTAGGCATGTTGCGCGTGAGGAGGGCGGATTCTAAGGCCGGAACTAGGTCGTGGCAAAGGGAAATGCCAGGCCAATACGTCGGCAGCGAAGGGATTCTAGAAGGAAATGCGGGAAAGACAAGGGAAAAGCCCGGTTATGACGGTAAACAGGGCGACGAGGAAGAAAACGGTGAAAAGGGTAGAAAGGGTGAAAATGGTAAAAAAGGTGAAAAGGATAAAAAAGATCCTCGCTTTCCTTTCCGCCCTTTTCATCCCTTCAACCCTTTTCACCCTTCTTTCCCCCTTACTTCTTCGGCCGCACGATGGCGATGAACTGGTTGCCCTGCATCTTCACCTGCTCCTCCACTTCCGCCACGTCCATGAGGGACGCAATGAGCCCCTTGAGCTTCTGGGCGGCAAAGTCCTTGTTACTAAGTTCCCGTCCCCGGAGCCGCACGGCGAACTTCACCAGGTGGCGCTCGGAGAGGAACTCCTTGGCCCGGTCGGCCAGACGGTCTAGATCATGCTTCTCCGTGCGGAACCCAAACCGCAGCATCTTCACCTCCGTCTGCTTGCTGTGGGCCTTCTGCTTCTTCTCCTTCTTCTGGAGCTGGTAGAGGTAGTGGCCAAAGTCCCCGATCTTCACCACCGGCGGCACGGCCTTGGGGGAGACCTCAATCAAGTCCTGCTCCGCCTCCTGCGCGAGCGCGAGCGCCTGCGCCGTGGGCATCACCCGGGTCTGACCGGCGTCATCCACCAGCATCACCTCCGGGACGTGGATTTGGTCGTTCACTCTGGGACGCTTCTCCTGACGGAGGGAGGGCGGGGGTGTCCGGTGGCGCTGGCGCAGGGGAGACGGGGGAAGGATTGGCTAGAGAATGCGGCAGAGGGGGAATATCGTCAAGGAGGAGCCGGGAGATACGGGTTTCGGGTTTCAAGTTACACGTTACACGGAAGCGAAAACTCGTAACTTGTAACTCGTAACCTCCCCATTCAGCCCTCTACTCTCTCCCAAATACCCGCAACGTCACATCCACGCGGAACCACTGCCCATCCCCCAAGTCCTCCCGCCGCAGGGTCAGGAGCGTCATGAGCGGCAGCGGCCAGTACTCTCCGTCCCGCAGGGCCTGTCCCACGGGAGAAGAGAGGAGCGCATGGGCATCCCGGAGCCCGGCAGAAGCCATAGCCGCGCTCACAGCACCAGAAGCGTCACTGCCAAAGGCCGTAAGCAGCCGATCCGCCGTGCCCGCCGGGTCCTGAGCGTACGTGACCAAATTCATCTGCAGAACCTCCGCCAGTACGGCGCCGGCCGCGGAGCCCGCGCGCTCGGATGCCTCAAGGAGCCGGTCGATGTCCGCCGGACGGAGCACGTCAGCCACGCGCAGCCGACCGGAGAGCCGGAGCACCCGGCTGAGCGTGAGCCAGCCCTCCCCGGATACCACCGCCGTGAGCGCGAGGCGGCGGGATTGCACGCCGGGAGGCAGACTGGAAGGAGCGGGGACATCATCGCGGCTCACAACCGAGAGACTCCGCACATCCCCCGCCCGACGCAGCGCCGTCTCCAGCGCCTCCAAGACCATCACCGCCCGGGCCTCCGGTGTTCCGCGGGGCAGGAGCGCAACCTGGGCGGCTTCCGTCGCTCCTATCCCGCCCGGCACAAGCGCCGCCTCCTCCTCCGCCTGTCGCGTGAGGAGGGTGAGGCGGCCATCCATCTCCGTGACATCCTGCGCCAGCGGAAGTGCCTCCGTGCGCAGGCGGCCCACAGTCACGGCCTGGTCGTAGAGCAGGGCGCCGGCCACCATCAGGCACAGGAGCGTGCCCGTGAAGGCCATGACACGGTGGTTGCGGGCGGCAAGGGTCATGGCACAAGGCGGAGCGTGATCTGGAACGGGGAATGCGGTCCGCTCCCGCCCTCCTCCCGCACGTACGTAGGCGGGCGGGCCACCGTCACGCCGGGGAGCTCCGTGAGCCGGGCCACAAACTGCGCCAGAACGGACATGCTGGCGTACTCCACCAGCCCAACGTCTCCCTCAAGGATGAGCGTACCGTCCTCCGCCGCGGCTTCCGCCGACCGGATCCTCACCGCGCCCGGCACCGGAGAGGACTGCTCCGCCGCCGCCTGCGCCATGTCCAGCGTATCCAGCAACCGGTCCCCCCGCTCCTTCTCCAGTAATAGAGATGCCAGGAGCGTCTCCGTCTCCGGCACGATCGCCTGCCGGCGCGTCTCTTCCGCTGTGAGCAGACTGGCCTGCAATTTTGTTCGCTCCTCCCGCAGCTCCGGCAGACTGAGCGACCGCCCCTGGAGCGTCACCTGTGCCCAGCGCGGCAGGAGGAGCAGCCGGGAAGCCAGGAGGAGGAGCATCAGCAGGCCGGAGAACACCAAGAGCGGCAGCGCGGTGGAACGGATGGCATGGCGCCCGGCGGGTGGCTCGGATGGAATCTGCGTTTCCATGGGCACCCGCAGTGTACCGGCATTCCGCATGATCGACACAGGTATCCCCCCTCGCAGCCACGGATGCTGGGATTCGCAGCCACGAAGGGCTGCGACTGCCCTTCATCGCCGTCGTGTCCCTCGTCGCCCTCGTTCCCCTTACTATCCCCCACCTCGCATTTTTCCCGCACGCGGCTATACTCCAGGCCTTACCCCCTCCCCCCTTCCCGTGGAAGAACTGCTGAGGAAACTGGCCGAACTGCAGTCTGCCGTCTCAACGGGCAAGGACTCTCTTTGAGGCGCGCGGCGTGCCAAAGACGATCGCGGAGCTGGAGGCGGAGACGCAGAAGCCGGACATCTGGGAGGACACCCGCCGGGCCAACCAGCTATTTAGCCAGATCCGGACGCTCAAGAAGCAGTGGGAACCGGTCGCGCAGCTTGCATCGGAACTGAACGATCTCCTGGAAATGGCCAAGGCCTCCACGGAGGCGGATCTCCCCGCACTGGAACCGGAAGCCCTCCGGCTTGAGCGCGCCTGGCAGGCATTGGAGACGCAGCTGTACTTGAGCGGGGAGTTTGACCAGGGCAACTGCTACCTCACGATCAGCAGCGGCGCGGGCGGGACGGAAGCGCAGGACTGGGCCTCCATGCTGGTCCGCATGGAACTGCGCTACTGCGAACGCAAGGGGTGGAAGACCGAGCTCCTGGAGAAGACGGACGGACAGGAGGCCGGCATCAAGACCGCCACGTTCCGGGTGGAGGGAGAGATGGCCTACGGCAACCTCAAGTGCGAGCGCGGCACGCACCGCCTGGTGCGCCTCTCCCCGTTCAATGCCAAGAACCTCCGGCAGACCAGCTTTGCGCTGGTGGAAGTCCTGCCAGAGATCCAGGAGACGGATGAGATCGAGCTGCATCCGAGCGACCTGCGGATCGACACCTACCGCTCCGGCGGCGCCGGCGGCCAGCACGTCAATAAGACGGACAGCGCCGTGCGCATCACTCACATCCCTACCGGCATCGTGGTGGCCTGCCAGAACGAACGCAGCCAGCAGCAGAACCGTGCCCAGGCCATGAATATCCTGCGGGCTAAGCTCTTGGAGAAGCGCCGCCAGGAGGAAGCTGAGCAGAAGAGTGAGTTCAAAGGCGCGACCGCCAGCGCGGACTTTGGCCAGCAGATCCGGTCGTATGTCCTGCATCCGTACCAGATGGTCAAAGACCTCCGGACGGATGTAGAGACGAGCGATACGGCAGGCGTGCTGGACGGGGACCTGCAGCAGTTTGTGGATGCAGAGTTAAAACGCAACGCAGGAACTGTGAATTAAGAATCAAGAATCATGAAGTATGGAAAAACCATTATTCATCACTCGTAATTCATGCCTCAACTGTGAAGCAGCACGAAAGAAGCGAACCCATGCTTATGGATCCGCCTCTCTCCAGTATGCGATCAGGGGGATTTACATGTCCTCCGGGCGCACGGTCTTGCGACCGTTAGCCTGGGCGCGCTTAGCGGCCTTCACCAGACCCTCCTCCAGATACTTGGAGGCGGCCTCAGACAGATCGCCCGCGGTCATCATGTCGTGCTTCTTGAGAAGCTCCTTGATGGCGGATGCAACAACGTAGCTCATACGGTTGGGGAAAGAGGTAGGAACACCGCGATTCTAGACACCGGAGGGGCAGGCGCAAGGCTGCTTGCCGGCAATTCGTCAATTTGCGCAAGTTCATTGCGGATGCTGCCTCTCTACTACCGATGCGCTCGGGGTACAGAACGAGATCACAATTCCACAGATGGATATCTGGGGTACGCGAAGTACGTTCTGAAGAATGGGAAGGCAGAGAATGCTCGGATCGTTAAACTCCCCATTTTATGTACATTGTATCTGTTCCCATTACCATAAGCACATGTTAGCGGCTACCCTAGAACATGATGTGCAAGGCCAAGAAATACACTCTATCCCTGCGGAGGAAGAAACATGCCGACGGAGGATCGTGGCTTTGCGGGAAGGTTTGCGAGATATTTTTGAGAGTCGCGGCGTTGCTATTAGCCAAGGTGCATCCAACAATGATTTACTTTCGTCTGTGGCTCAACTTTGCGGTAAACCGCCAATCAGCTATTCGGAATATTTAGATACTAGTTGGAAGGAAGAATACGCGTTGGTTGCCCAAAGGATTGGTTCTGTTGTGGGTAAGAATCACTTCACCGCAGACACGGACCCCACGGAAATCATACAAATGATTCGATCACGATGTTCATGAGGGCATGAAAATCTTGGAACTGAGGATGTGACTCATACAATTGTACTGCGCCGTCCGTGCAGGAGCGCTTGCGGATGCCGCCTCTCTACTGCCGGCGAACAAGGGATGGGAGCAGCGCGAGGGGGGGCGGAGCCACGTCGCTCGCGAGCGACGTGGCGGAGAGAGAGGGATTCGAACCCTCGATGCCCTTGAGGGGCATACGCGATTTCGAGTCGCGCGCCTTCGACCACTCGGCCATCTCTCCAGGCAGGTGATTGCGAATGACACGTCTGTACGTACTGTGGAGAGAGACGGGACAAGTATCAAGGGCTAAGCGATGCACTTGTCACGCAGAGCGGATAGCCCTTACCGTTCATGCATGCCTTTCCTCACCGGACCGGCGGAAGCTCACGCGATCGGATTTCTCCTGCGCGCCGCGGAAGCCGCCAAGCGGGCCACGTGCCTGCGGGC
The DNA here is from genome assembly GCA_964633955.1 of uncultured Candidatus Peribacteria bacterium. Classification (GTDB taxonomy): domain Bacteria; phylum Patescibacteriota; class Gracilibacteria; order Peribacterales; family Peribacteraceae; genus JAQBQQ01. The sequence continues at coordinate 43,755 of CAZWIA010000003.1, forward strand.
CAAGTGCGGAACGGTGATCGCGCAGGGCGACCAAGTGATTGGCGAGGGCTGGAATTCCCCGCCGGGCGACCTGGCATCCCAGCGCCGGTGCCAGCTGAAGAAGAGCGAATACGACCTGAAAGTGACGGACAAGACCTGCTGCGTGCACGCGGAAGAGCGCGCGATCATGGACGCGCTCAGGAGGTATCCCGATCGGATTCCAGGATCCACCCTCTACTTCATCCGCCTGGACGAACGCGGAGAACCCGCCCGCGCGGGCAAGCCCTACTGCACCATCTGCAGCAAGATGGCACTGGATGCCGGGATCGCGCTGTTCGTCCTCTGGCACGCGGACGGCGTCTGCGCGTATCCCGCGGCGGAGTACAACGCGCTGTCCTACAGGCATGGCACATCGTGCACGTACCACAACGCATGATCCGCTTCCCGGAGAGGATGAGAGGAATGAAATGCCCCTGCACCCGTCTGTGATAACAGGTGCAGGGAAGATTGCGTCAACCGGCGCGTCGCGCCGGGTTGCGGCGGACAGTCTTGGGGCGGAAATTGCGCTTTCGCTGGGTGGGCGGGGTCGAACGACCAGTCCCCTGCCCATGATGCTGCCGGTGCGTGCACGCAACCGGCTGATCGTGCCGAGGCGGGCAGCATGCCCTCAGCACGATCGCCGCCTGATCCTCTGGGTCGATGTCCCCAAACACAATGGGGTCAACCCTCCGCAGAACCTCCGGCCGCAGTTCCTCGGGCCTCAGCCCCAACTTCTCGAGCGCTGTCTGCAACGACATAACAAAATTCCCTATTGACGCAACCACGCTTCCGCCATCGCGAGCCAACGGCTCGCCGTAACGGAGAAAGCGGATCATATGTTGCATATTTCCAAAGAGCTATGTGCCATCAGCATGGCTGATCGCGCGGCAGGGTAGGCGCGGTCAAGCCCCTGGGCAATGAAACCGCGGATCCGATCGAGCTTTTGCAATACCAAAAGCCGAAAAGTGATGTCCCCGGCCTATCCCTGACACGCCGCCTGGGCCCCGGTACACTCCCCCGGTGCGCATTGCCGTGGTCGGCACCGGGTACGTGGGGCTGGTTTCCGCCGCGTGCTTTGCGGAGCTGGGACACCACGTGGCGGGCGTGGATATTGATGTCGCCAAAGTGGAGAGCCTTTCTCAGGGCAGACCCACCATCTTTGAGCGCGGGCTGGAAGAGCTCCTCCGGAGCGGGCTTGAGAGCGGCCGCTTGCGCTTCACCACGGATCTCCCGGGTGCCATCGCGGACGCGGAGATCGTCTTCTCCGCCGTGGCCACGCCGCCGGGAGAGGGATACAAGGCGGACCTGCGGGCGGTCTTCAGCGTGGCGGAATCCGTTGCGCGGCACATGGACCACTCGCTCGTCTTTGTGATGAAGTCCACCGTGCCGGTGGGGACCGGGAGGGAGATAGAACGGCGGATGCGGGGAATCCTGCAGGAGCGGAACAAGCCGAACGTGGAACTGGCCGTGGTGAGCAACCCGGAGTTCCTGCGGGAAGGCCGGGCAATGGAAGACACCATGAACCCGGAGCGGATTGTGGTGGGCGTGAACGGGGAGACGTGGGCACGGGAGAGGATGGACGAGCTCTACCGCGCCGTCACGCGCGTGGGACGCCCCATCCTGTTCATGGATCGGGAGAGCGCGGAAGTGGTGAAGTACGCCTGTAACGCCTTCCTGGCCATGAAGATCAGCTTCATCAACATGCTGAGCGAGCTCTGTGAGGCCGCAGGCGCTGACATCCGGCGCGTGGCGGCGGGCATGGGGCTGGACAGCCGCATCGGCCCCAAGTTCCTCCATGCCGGCATTGGCTACGGCGGCAGCTGCTTCCCCAAGGATGTCCGGGCATTGCTTGCGACCGCCAAGGAGTACGGGCTGAAATTCCCACTGGTAGAGGCCACCGACCGCGTGAACGCCCACCAGCGCGAGAGGTTCATCCGGAAGGTCCTCAAGACCCTGCCGGAGCGCGCAACCGTGGCTGTCTGGGGTCTGGCGTTTAAACCCAAGACCGACGACATGCGCGATGCGCCGAGCCTGGAGGTCATACGCACGCTGATCGAACAGGGCCATACCGTCCGCGCGTACGATCCGGAGGCGGCGGCAAAGGCCAAGGCACTCGTCCCGCCGGAAGTAGCATTCGCAGAATCGCCCCTGGAAGCCGCCGCGCAGGCGGACGCTGTGATCCTCTTAACCGAATGGGACGAGTTCCGGGGGATCGATCTGGCCGAACTTCAGCGGACCATGAGGGGGAATCTCCTGTTCGACGGCCGCCTGGTCTACGAGCCGGAGGAAGCGCGTTCCGTAGGCTTGCGGTATGTAGGCATTGGGACGCAGACTGCCACTGCGTCCGCAGAATCCTGAGCATTCGCCCAATCTTCCGCGCACATGGTGAGCGCAATGATCCGCGCTCGTGCCTGGAACTCCTTGAGCTTGGGCGTGTAGTGATTGGAAGTAAACGGACCGATATCGGCGACCCGCTGTCGCAGTTCTTGGGTCCTCGCTGAATCTTCCCAATCCGGTCGAACGCCATTCCACTGAATGTCCTCGACTATGGCTTTCACTTCCGCATCAGAGAGGTAGCCCAAACAGAAGCTGACGGCGTGCCCGGTTCCCTTACGGTACCGCTGGATCTCCGGCAGGTTGGCCACTTGGCTACACCATTCCGGCGTGCCTTTCTTGGCAGTGACCGCCTGATCCGCTTCTGGGACAGTTGTAGGTGAGGCCATGGGACAGGAATACTACGTTCGGCTACGGAAAAGACAAGGATTCGTAGCCGCTTCCCGCGCTCCCGCCACGTGGCGCAAGCTGCCTTCCATAACCGTCACCCGCTCAGTACCACCGTCACCGCCGCTTTGAGCTTGGAGCGATTTGTGTATCATCAGTTCCGCTCACCGCTCACCGCTCACCGCTCACCGCTCACCGCTCACCGCTCACCGCTC
>CAZWIA010000004.1:0-2207 GCA_964633955.1 uncultured Candidatus Peribacteria bacterium
GCTATGGCAAAGACCGTCAAGAAAGTAGTCAAAGTGATGGCCAAGGGCGGAGCGGCTACTCCCGCGCCTCCGCTGGGACCGGCGCTCGGCCAGGCCGGCGTGGATATTGGCGCGTTCGTGACGCAGTTCAATGAGGCCACCAAGGACCGCCGCGGCCAGGATGTGCCGGTCGTCCTCACGGTCTATGACGACCGCAGCTTCACCTTTGTCACCAAGCAGCCGCCGGTCGCCTCCATGATCAAAGAAGCCGCCAAGATCAGCAGCGGCAGCGGCGAGCCCAACAAGAAGAAGGTAGGTACCCTCACCCGCAAGCAGGTGGAGGAGATCGCCACGGTGAAGATGCCGGACCTGAATGCGACCACCGTGGAGGCCGCCATGAACATCGTCATGGGCACCGCGCGGAGCATGGGCGTGGAGATTGCCGCGTGAGTCCGGACCGTACGCGGGAGTGCGGAAGTCTACTGCGCATGGAATTGCCCAGCGGCGGCAATGCCTTTCTGGTGCGGGAAGGCACGGACGGCCCTACACTCGCCGGGTCTTTCCCTGCCCGCCCATGCTGCCCCTCTCACCACTCGGTCCGATCGCCGCGATCGGCCTGCTCTACGGGATGATCATCCCCATCGCGGCCATCCAGATCCTGGCGCTCTTCCTGATCGCCAGCACGCTCTCTCCGGGTGCGCGCGCCTTTGGCGTAGCCAAAGCGGCGTTCTCCTACCTCATGCAGGGCTTTGGCGTACTGCTCATGAGCCTGGGGATCCTGCCGGCGGTGCACGGGGTACTAGCCCAGACGCAGTTCAAGACAGAGACGTACTTGGGCTTCCTGGTCATGTTCACCATCGGCGGCCTGGTGTTCCTGCTCCATGAGCACATGGCCCGCGCGGTGGATGACGCGTCCCGCGCCGTTCCGCAGGCCATCTACTTCTTCACGTTCAAGATCATCGGCTCGCTGGCTACCACCGTGGGCGCTCTGCTCCTGCTCTTGGCTATGCTCTTTGGTCAGGCCCAGCAGGATCCGCAGTGGTGGGTGATGCCAGCCATCACGCTGGCCTACGGCTTGGTCCTCTCCTGGTGCACGCGCCTGGAGGGCGGGACCGCTACCCGGTCGGCGCTGAAGCCAGCAACCGCCGTGCCCGCTGCTGCCAAGCCGCTCATGAGCTCACCGGCCATGGTGACGGCTAAGCCCGCCAACCCCGGCTTCCGTCCCTCCATGCCGGCTGTGGTCACCCGGAACCCCTCCCCCGCCGCTTCCCCGGCCCCGGCAAAGAAGTCGCTGCTCAAGAAGAAAGGGCCCAAGAAGAAAGCTGTGAAGCTGGAGCAATCGGAGGCTATGTGATCGAACTTACATCTCCCAACACAGGAGGCGGGTTTCCCGCCTCTTTTTTGAGCGGAAAGTACAGTTGATCGAACAGGGAAAACTGTGCACAATACCTCCGCTTCGTGGGAGCTCAAAGCTTGTCAGAGAGCGCCTTTACCACGTTCCCCCATCCATCATGGCCTCCAAGGCAACCCCGCTGGCCCGGCGCAAGGGCAAGAAGTACGAGCAGAAGAAGGCGCTCGTGACCAAGGACCGGTACACCGTGGCGGAAGCCGCGGAACTCCTTCCGCAGCTCTCCGTGAGCTCCTTTGACGGCGCGGCGGAGGTGCACATTCGCATCGCGGCGGACACCACGCAGGCGGATCAGTTGGTCCGCACCACGGTGCCCCTCCCCCACGGCACGGGCAAGAGCCTGCGGGTGGCGGCCTTTGTGGCGGATGACATGATCGCGGATGCCAAGAAGGCCGGCGCGGACCTGGCCGGCAATGAGGACCTGGTGAAGCAGGTAGAAGGCGGCACGATCGACTTTGACGTGGCCGTGGCCCAGCCCAAGGTGATGAAGGACCTGGGGAAGATCGCCAAGACGCTGGGACAGAAGGGCCTCATGCCATCCCCCAAGGCCGGCACCGTGACGGACAACGTGGTGAAAGCCATTGAGGAACTAAAGAAGGGAAGGATCGAACTGCGCATGGACAAGCAGGGCATCATCCACGCCATCTTTGGCAAACTGAGCTTTGGACCGGAGAAGCTCCGGGAGAACCTGCAGTCCCTCCTCCACGCCGTGAATGAGGCGCGCCCCTCCGGCATCAAGGGCGAATACATCGTCTCCATCTCCGTGTCCCCCACCATGGGGCCGGGGTTGAAGGTGGTTAGATAGACGAAAGGGTGAAAA
>CAZWIA010000004.1:2307-45356 GCA_964633955.1 uncultured Candidatus Peribacteria bacterium
GTCCCCCACCATGGGGCCGGGGTTGAAGGTGGTTAGATAGACGAAAGGGTGAAAAGGGCAAAAAGGTGAAAACGGTGAAAAGGACCCTCGTCACCCTCCCGTGAGGATCGCCCTGGCCTCTCCCAGCGTCTCCACCCGCACCAGGCGGTCCCGCATCTCCCGCGCGCCGTCAAAGCCCTTCACATAGCTACTGAAGTGCCGCCGCATCTCCAGCATCCCCCGCGTCTCCCCCTTGTGGGCGATCGCCAGCTCACAGTGCTCCAGGATGAACGGAATCTTGTCCTGGAAGCTTAGATTTGAGACGGTCGAAACCGTGGTCTGACCACTGACCACTGATCCCTGGCCACTCCCCGCTCTCCGCTCTGAGCCTGCCCTGAGCTCGTCGAATGGGCTGACCGCTCCGAACGCCCGCTCAATATCCGCCATCAGCCACGGATTCCCAAATGTTCCACGGCCCACCATCACGCCGTCTAGGTTCCTGAGCTTCAGGACCGCATCCTCCGCCGTGCGGATGTCTCCGTTCCCGATCACGGGAACGGCCACGTGACGCTTGAGCTCGTAGATCGGCTCCCAGTCCGCCTCGCCCGTGAACTTGTCACAATAGCAGCGGCCGTGGATGGCCAAGGCGCCCGCACCGGCGGCTACCAGCCCCTGGCAGAACGGGATGATCGCTTCTTTATCCGCCCAGCCCAGGCGCGTCTTCACGCTCACAGGAAGGGAGACGGCCTTCTTGGTGGCGTGCACCAGCTCCGCCGCCAGCTTGGGATCCCTGAGCAGCGCGGAGCCGTGACAGGAAGAGACCACCTTGGCCGCGGGGCAGCCCATGTTGATGTCTATGCCGTCGGCCCCCAGCTGCTCAATCACCTTGGCCGCTTCCAGGAAGTGATCTGGATCATTCCCAAAGATCTGCACGATGTACGGCCGCTCCAGAGCGGGATCAAACTGCATCATCTGGAGTGTCTTCCGGGCGCCGTAGGCAATAGCATCCGTGGAGAGGAATTCCGTGTACACGACCGTAGAGGGCGCCAGCTTCTTGATGAACTGGCGGTAGGACGCATCCGTCACGCCCGCCATGGGGGCGAGCGCCAGGATGGGCCGGCGGATGGCGGACCACTGGAAAGCCATACGGGCGCGGATTGTAGCGCACGGAACCACAAACTCCCACCCCTGACGAGCGGAAAGTGCGGTCTGTGCAGCGCTCCTGGATCACAATAGCCGCCGTGCGGCATCCCAAAATGATCCTCCCCTGGCTTCTCCTGCTGGTTCCGGCGGCGGCCTGGGCTCAGAACCTGCCGATCATTCCTCCGGACCTGAACGGCTGCAACTTCATCACGGGGGAACTGAGCTTTGAATGCGTCCCAAACTACATCGGCTACCTGCTCAAGGTGATCTTTGGCCTGAGCGGGGGCGTGGCGCTCACCAAAATCCTCATTGCCGGCTATAAGATCACCGTGGCTGGCTTCCAGGGCGGGGACTCCGGGGAAGGGAAGAAAGAGATCACCGCAGCACTGATCGGCCTGGCTGTCTGCGTGTTTGCGTTCCTCATTGTGGATACAATCATCTTCGCCGTTGCCCGCTGACCTATGCCCAAGAAGCCCAAACCAGAGCCGGACAAGACGCCCTTCACCTCCTTCCGCGTCATTGGAGAGCGCGCCCAGAAACTCCTGGAACGCGCGCGGAAGATCCGGACCGCGGAGGGTGAAGCGCGCACAGGCAGCCCCCTGCCACCCGCTTCAGACGTGCCGGAGGTGCGGGTGGAGCTCCAGATCGGCAGCGTGGTGAAGGCGGCGCTGGCGGTCTCCCTGGTAGCCCTGGGGCTGGTGCTCCTGTGGCTGCTTCTAGACAAGCTCATTCTGCTGGCCCTGGCGGTCTTCCTGGCCACCATCATTGATCCGGGCGTGGAAGCCCTGCGCCGCATGGGCGTGCCGCGGGGGCTGGGCGTGATCCTCCACTACTTCGTCGCCATCTTCCTGGTCCTCTTCCTCCTCCTCTCCCTCATCCCCATCATCGCGCAGCAGATCCAGCAGATCGCGGTGGTGCTCAGCACGCAGGCCAACGCGTTCATCAGCAACCCGCAGCTCAACCTGCCGCTCGTGGGACCGGAGGTGAACCTGCGGCTCACGGCCCTGGTCCAATCCACGCTCCAGGAGCTCTCCATCACCAAGTTCACCGACGCGCTGGCCACCTTTGGCCAGAACCTCAATACCGCCGCCCAGGGATCGTTCCGGCTGGCGGCGCAGGTGGCGGGCGGCGTGCTGAGCTTCTTTGGGAAGGCCGTGGTGGTCTTTGTGCTGGCCTTCTTCATGCAGGTGGAGAAGGTGAAGCTCCTCAACTGGCTGCGCGGCTTTGTGGGCACGCAGTACCGGGGTTACGTGGAGGACAAGGGCGAGCTGATCCACTACAAGCTGGGGCAGTGGGCCCGCGGCCAGCTGATCCTCTGCGCCGCCATCGGCACGCTGGTGTTCATTGCCCTCACCATCCTGGGCATGCCGTATGCGCTCACGCTGGCCATCCTGGCCGGATTTACGGAATTCATCCCCGTGGTGGGCCCGTTCATTGCCGCCGTACCCTCGGTCCTCATTGGCGTCACCCAGAACGGGATCCTGTGGGGGCTCGTAATCGCCTTGGTCTACTACGTCATCCAGTGGTGTGAGAATAACCTGCTGGTCCCCCTCATCATGAAGCGCGCCGTGGGGCTCTCCCCCATCGCCATCCTCTTTGCCATGCTGGTGGCCATCAGTTTCCCCACGGTCATCCACCCCATTCTGGGCGTGATCCTGAGCATCCCCACCACGACGATTATCGCCCTGTTCCTGGAGGATCTGCGGGAGATGCGGCTGCGGAAGCGGGGTGGCTGAAGGTGTCGAGCAGCGCGGTGGGGCTGTTTCGCAACGCCTCCGAAGCCCTCTCCCCGGTCCGCCTGAGGCGGACCACCCCTCTCCCCTCCTTCGACAAGCTCAGGACAGGCTTGGGAGAGGGGTTGGGGGTGAGGGCTTTCTGGCTTCTCATTCCTCTTCATCCCCCCTTTCGTTCAACTTCCTTGCTCAATTTTGTACAACTAAAGTGCACATTCAGGCACCTCACCACAAAGCTCCGCTCCCGCAGCTCATTTCCCTACCTCCTCCGCTGTCGCCCGGCTAGAATGTCCTGATTCCGGTCGACCTCTAGCACTCAGTGAGGTAGACTGATAATCCGTTCGTTTCATTCCGCTTACCTCCGCCCCCGCTCATCCCACCGTCAACGACCCCCGAATGTTCAATTATCCATTATCAATTTTCAATTCTCCTCATGCACCCGTTCGATCGGTTCACTCCCAACGCCAAGCTCGCTCTCCAGATTGCCGAGCAGGAGGCAAAGACGCTCAAGAGCCCGTACATCGGGACCGAGCACTTGCTCCTGGGCTTACTCAGCATTCCCAAGTCGCTCGGCTTCAGCATCTTCACGGGAGCGGGCGTCACGCAGGAGAACGTGCGCATCCTCCTCAAGGCCATGAAGGCCAACGCCGTGGAGGGCCAGCACGTGAAGCACGGCCTGTCCACGTTCCTCCATGCGGTGATCGAACAGAGCGTGGTGACCGCCCACAAATTCCGCCATGCCAACGTGGGCACGGAGCACCTGCTCCACTCGCTGGTCTCCACCGGCCGAAACGCCGCCACCGTGATCCTGGAGAACATGCAGGTGGATCCGGAAGATCTGCGGCTGCGGGTGGAGGAGATGTTCGGCCAGATCAACACTTTCAAGCAGCAAAACAGGAACTTAGAGCAGAGCCTGGAGGCGTTCTTCAGCGGCCTGCAGGGCATGGTGGTCTCGGGCATGCAGCAGGGCCATCCCGGGACGGATCCGGAGGGCCTGCGCCGCAAGAAAGCGGATGGCAAGAGCAAGACCCCCGTGCTGGACTACTTCACGGAGGACCTCATTGCCAACGTGAAAGACAAGAAGACGGATCCCATCATTGGCCGGGATGAAGAGATTGAGCGCATGGTCCGGATCCTCAACCGCAAGACCAAGAATAACCCCGTGCTCATCGGGGAGCCGGGCGTGGGGAAGACCGCGATCGTTGAGGGCCTGGCCCAGCGGATGGTGGAGGGCACGGTCCCAGATTCCCTCAAGGGCAAGCGCCTCTTAGTTCTCAACATGGGTTCCCTGGTGGCCGGCACCAAGTACCGCGGGGAGTTTGAGCAGCGCCTGGACGACATCATCAAGGAAGCCGTGAAAAGTGAGAACGAGATCATCCTGTTCATCGATGAGATCCACACCGTGGTGGGCGCCGGAGCCGCCGACGGCTCCCTGGATGCGGCCAACATCCTCAAGCCCGCTCTCTCCCGCGGTTCGCTCCGCGTGATCGGCGCCACCACGCTGGATGAGTTCCGCACGATAGAAAAGGACCGCGCCCTGGAGCGACGGTTCCAGTCCATCCAGGTGAATGAGCCGAGCGTGACCGATGCCATCCAGATCCTCAAGGGGATCCGGGAGAGCTTTGAGCGCTTCCACCAGCTGAGCATCACGGATGAAGCCATTGAAGCCGCCGTGCGGCTGAGCAAGCGCTACATGACGGAGCGGTACCTGCCGGACAAGGCGATCGACGTGCTGGATGAGGCGGCAGCCGGTCGCAGCCTGCAGCAGGCTGCCGAGAGCCCGGAAATGAAGAAGCTGGAGCAGAAGCTGGAAACTCTCCTGCAGAAGCAGCAGCAGGCGGTGAAGGACCAGAAGTACCACCTGGCGCTGCGCCTCAAGCAGGAACAGCAGACTGCCAAGGAGCAGCTGGAGAAGCTGCGGGCGTCCGCGGACGGAGACAAGCGCTCCCCCGCCCAGATCACGGAGGATGATATCGCCACAGTGCTGGCGCGGATGACGGGCATTCCGGTCACCAAGCTCCTGAAGTCCGATGCCAAGAAGCTCACCAACTTGGAGCTCACCATGCGCAAGTCCATCATTGGCCAGGATGACGCCATCCGGAAGGTGGCCCGGGCCATCCGCCGCTCCCGCGTGGGCATCTCAGACGCCCGGCGGCCCATTGGCTCCTTCCTGTTCCTGGGTCCCACGGGCGTGGGGAAGACGGAACTGGTCCGCACCATTGCCCGGGAGGTCTTCAGCCGGGAGGACGCGCTCATCAAGATCGATATGTCCGAGTTCATGGAGCGCCACAACGTCTCCCGCCTGGTAGGCGCCACGGCCGGCTACGTGGGATACGAGGAAGGCGGCCAGCTGACGGAGGCCGTTCGGCGCAAGCCGTACTCCGTGGTCCTGTTTGACGAAGTGGAGAAGGCCCATCCGGAATTCTTCAACATCCTCCTCCAGATCCTAGAGGACGGCACGCTGACGGACGGCCAGGGCAAGCAGGTGGACTTCACCAACACCATCATCATCATGACCTCTAACATTGGCGCGGAGAAGCTCACCAAGCAGGCGGCCAAGATCGGCTTCCACCTGGAGGAGGAGGCGCGGGCGGAGGAGGCTGAGTATGAAGAGAAGTGCAAGGAAGTCATAGACGAGCTCAAGGACAACCTGCGACCGGAGTTCCTCAACCGCGTGGATCACATCATCGTCTTCAATGCGCTCAACCAGCAGCACATCCGGAAGATCGTCCGCATGCACACGGATGAGCTGGCCCGCCGTCTGGAAATTCAGGGCTACACGCTGGAAATGGAGTCCCGGGCGGTGAACCTGCTGGCGGAGGAGGGGTTTGATCCGGAGTACGGCGCACGGCCCGTGCGGCGCGTGGTGCAGGACCGGCTGGAGTCAGAGATCGCGGAGTACATCCTGCGCGGCGTCTTCCACCCCGGGGACCACATCCGCGTCATCCGCAAGGGCAAGGACCAGCTGGAATTCCTGCACGGGGAGCGGCCGACCAAAGCTCAGGAGCAAATGCAGGAGGAAGCAGAAGAAATGACTACAGCCTAAGGGCACAGAAGGCAGAGAGGGCAGGAAGGGCACATTTCTCCCCTTCCTGCCCTTTTGTGCCCTCTCAACCCTTCCTGCCTTCAAATACACCCTGTTTTCTGCTATAATCTCATGATTCTCTCGAATCCTCGCCCATGCCCATCGAACCCGTCAAAATCCCGCAGAACGTCTACATTGAGGACCGCATCGTGGGGCCCCTCACGCTCCGCCAGCTCCTCATCACCATGGGCGGCGGCGGCATCAGCTACATGATCTACGGCATCGCCACGCGCGCGGCCGGCGGCGCCAGCATCCTGATCACCATCGTCTCCTGGATTCCGCTTGTAATCGCGTTCGCGTTCGCCTTCATCCGAGTGAATGACTTGAGCCTCATGAAGCTCCTGTTCCTGACGCTCGAGCGATCCCAGAACCCTCCCGTCCGCACCTGGAATCCGCGCACGGGCCTGGTCATCCGCCTGACCACTACCCCCAAAGAGGAGAAGCCAGCCTCCCTCACCCGCCTCCAGCAGGCGGAAGCCATGAACCCCGGCCGCCGCATCCAGGAACTCAGCAACGTGGTGGACCGCGGCATTGGGCCGGATCCGGAAAACGACCACGACGAACACCCGGTAACGGAAACGAATGAGGATGACGTGGCCGACCAGGCCGTACCGGTCTCCGGGCCTGCCCAGGCGCAGCCGCAGCCTTCCACCCTGCCGGTGGACAAGGACCGCGTCCGCGTGGATCGGCCGCAGACGCCCGGTACCTACCAGCTCTCCGATCTCTCCGTCTTCCGTGACATCTTCAACCCCCAAGACCGTGGCTAATACCCCGTCTTCCGCCGGCAAGGTGAAGGGCACCGTACGCAACCGCAAGAAGAGCAGCCTCACCTCCACGCAGCGCTACCTGCCCATCGCGGAGATCCGCAACGATACCGTCATGCTCAAGAACGGCGGCCTCCGCGCCGTCCTGCAGGTAGAGGCCGTGAACTTCAACCTGAAGAGCGAGACGGAGCAGCTGGGGATCATTGCCGGATACCAGGCCTTTGTGAACTCCGTGAACTTCCCCATCCAGATCGTAGTCCGGTCATCCAAGATTGATATTGATCCCTACTTGAGCCAGATCCGCGCCCTGGCCGAGCGGCAGCCAAATCCCCTGCTCAAGGAGCAGACCGTGGCCTACGCGGACTTTGTAGAGAAGCTGGTGGACGTGGCGGATATCATGCAGAAGCGGTTCTATATAGTGGTGCCGCTGGACGGTGCGCCCAGGAAGCGCACGCTCATTGAACAATTCTTTGGCTGGATGAACCCGGATGACACCCTCTTCAAGGCGACCAGCCGCCAGCGGGACTTCCTCCGGCAGGCCCCCCTCCTCAAAGACCGCGTGAACCTGGTCGTGGCCGGCCTGGAGAATATCGGCCTCTCCGCCAAGCGCCTGAACACGCAGGAACTCATGGAGATGTACTACCAGATCTACAATCCCAAGACCTCTCAGGAGCAGAAGCTGCCGCCATTGGACCAGCTGAAGATGGCGCCGGGGGTGCTCTGAGAGGTCAGATCGAAGTTCAACAGATTACAACGATGCGCAATGGGCGCTTCGCGATGTCTTTCGAGCGCACCTCGTTCCTGGTCCATGAACAGATCGGGTGCCCCAGCCGGTCCTACCCCAAGAGCGCCCATCTGGGCGCAGGCTCGCGAGTTCCATCCTGAGACGTTGTCCGATGAAGAAAACCCCTCTCCCGTGAGAGGGGCGGCCTGAGCGGGCTCAGGCGGCGGATGCTCGGCGATCCTCAACGCGTGCCACCAGGGAAGCCTTCAGGACGCCGGACCGGCGCCAGGCGACCAGTCGCCATTGTCTGTACCAGACTGCGATCGACCCCAGCACGAAACCCGCGCAGCAGAGCCCGGCTGAGGTGGATGGACACCGGCAGCACGCGCTGCCAAATGGCATCCGGCAGGTCGATAGAGTCCCATGACTCCTCCTTTGAAAAGGAGCGACGACTGGCACATGAACGCCAAGTGCCAACTTGTTGTAATAAATACTATATATTAACTATTGTCAATGACACATGATCCATGCCGACACATTATGCTAGCCAAACGCCATTCCTGCCTTACAATCTGCCAGACCCACCCGTCGCTCGTGCGAGGACGGCTGTGTCACTTTATTCCTTCCCCTCGCACCCCCGTTTTCCTATGGCAAAACCTGCAACTGCCGCCCCATCCATCATGGACGAGCTCCTGCGGAGCGGTCCGCCCATCGTCCGCGTCAAGCCGGGCGAGCTGGTGGAGGGCGCCGTGGTCTTCAAGGGCAAAAATAAGCTGCTCCTGGATATCCAGGGCGTGGCTACCGGCATCGTATCCGGCCGGGAACTGCGGGATTCCTTCAATACGTTCCGGGACCTGCGCCCGGGAGACGCCGTGACGGCGCTGGTGCTGGAGGAGGAGAACGATGAGGGGATGATCGTCATGAGCCTGCGGATGGCGTCCCAGCAGAAGGCGTGGGACCGCTTCCACAAGCTGGTAGAGGAGGACAAGACCATGAAGTTCACCGCGCAGGAGGCCAATAAGGGCGGGCTGCTGGCCAACATCGATGGCATCCGCACCTTCCTCCCCGTCTCCCAGCTGGCGCCGGCCAACTACCCGCGCGTGAATAACGCGGATTCCACGGAGATCATCGGCCGGCTGCAGAAGTTCGTGGGCCACACGTTCACGGTGAAGATCATCACCATGGATGAGGATGCCGGCAAGATCGTGGTGTCAGAGCGCGAGGCCATGGCCGAGGAGCGCGCCAAGGCGCTGGAGGGCCTGAAGGTGGGAGAGATGAAGGAAGGCATCGTGTCCGGCATCGTGAAGTTCGGCCTCTTTGTAGCCTTTGACGGCCTGGAGGGCCTGGTGCACATCAGTGAGATCGCCTGGGGCCATGTGAAGAATCCGGCCGAACACGCGGAAGCGGGCGACAAGGTGAAGGTGAAGGTGATCGGCGTGGACGGGGAGAAGCTCAGCCTCTCCATCAAGCAGCTCACCAAGGACCCCTGGGAGGAGATCGCGGAGCGCTATCCCGTGGGCAAGAAGGTCTCCGGCACCGTGGTCCGCTTCACGGAGTACGGCGCGTTCCTGAAGCTGGAGAAGGACATCAACGGATTGGTGCACCTCTCCGAGCTGGCACACCACCGCGTCACGGACCCCTCTGAGGCCCTCACGATCGGCCAGAAGGTGGAGGCGCAGGTGATCAACATTGACGTGGACGAGCGCCGGATCGGCCTGTCTATCAAGGCGCTCCTGCCGATCGATAAAGAGACCCTGGAGCGCATCAAGCGCGAACGGGAAGCCGAGGAGCAGCAGGCATCTCTGCCTGCGGAGACCAAGACGAGCAAGGCAGCAGAATCCTCCGATGCCGCTGAGGCTACCGTAGAGACCGGCAAGGCCGCGGAGGAGACGGCAGCCATCCTCACGCCGGAGGAGGGCACCGGGTTCGTAGCCTCCAAGACCGGCAAGAAGTACTACCCGGCCGGCTCCGCCGGCGCGGAGAAGATCAAGCCGGAGAACCGCGTGACGTTCGCCACGGAAGATGAGGCCAAGGCCGCGGGGTACGAGGGGTAGGGCAAGGATTCAGACGACTCAGAAGATCCAGAAGACTCAGAGGAGGGAATTCCCTGAGTCTTCTGCGTCCTTTGAATTCTCTGAGTCCTTAAACCCTCTTCTCGCTCAACAGGTGCAGATGCAGGTACGGCACCTCCTGCCCGCCGTCCTTCCCCACGTTGAACTGTAGCCTGTAGCCCTCTATCCCCTTCTCTTCCGCAAACTGCCGGGCCTTCTGGATCAGCATCCCCGGAACGCCTTCCAGCTCCCCGGTCGCATGCGCGATGGACTCCACGAACGTCTTGGGGATGAACAGGATGTGCGTAGGCGCCTTGGGATGGATATCCCGGAAGGCGAGAACGTGGTCGTCCTCATACAGGATGTCCGCCGGAATCTCCCGGGCCAGAATCTTGTGAAAAACAGTGTGTTCCATGAATAAGGCGAGTATACCGTATCTGTCGCTCTTGGCGGCAATTCCTTCTAAAAACACTGGTTTTCTTGTATAATGCGTCCAGATGACGCCTGCCTCCTCCGCACCGGAACAGGGACCCCAGCTCAGCGCCACGCCGGAGATGCGGGTGATCGTGCACCAACCGCCCAAGATGCGGGAGCTCAATGATCTGCTCCTGACGTTTGAGGAGCTCCCCTCCCGCGTGAGCGAGATGACGGGGGAAGACCGGTCCGGTGACATGGGCGCAAGCAGCGCGGGGGCAGGCCGGGCCGCCGCGGTCACGCAACCCCCCCCGCGGGAGCGGAAGATCATGGCCATGCCGCAGGATGAACAGACCCTCAAGCAAGAACTGAAGGCACACATTCAGCGGGAAGTGCAGACGCTCAACCAGGAGGCCAAGAAGATTGAGCGCCTCAACCGCCCCGGCGCCGCCCACAGGCTGACCAAACTCTATGCTCGCATCCGGCGCCTGAATGGCCTCATCGCGGAGATCCTCCAGGCATCGTATGAGACGGTGAAGCGGCTCTTCATACGGGTGTTCATAGACGAACAACCAGTACTGTAGGCATTTCCAGACTTGATGAGTTTTTGGTTTTTAGTTTTTGGTTTTTCGTGCGGCAGTTTTCCAAATTGGATTGCTTCCTGAACCAAAAACTAAAAACCAAAAACCAGTAACCCATCATCGCCTTTCGGCCTCCTCAATCCGCACCAGTACTTCATCGATCACGCCGTCCATGATGGGTCCCCACTCGATCGATCGCAGGAACCAGACGATGAGTGGAATCACGATCGCGAACGCGGTCATGACACCCAGCGCGTAGACGATGCCCTTCACGTAGTTCATGAGCAGGTACCGCCATGGCCGCAGCATCCCCTCCACGGCTTCCGGCAGCTCCTCCAGCGCCAGCTGCGCCTTCATGAGCGCAGACGGATCTACCCTCTCCTTGGACCGGGCCGGGCGGGATGCGGCCTTCCTGGGCATGGCTCAGTGGTGCTTCTTGGCCTCCACAGTCTTCTTGTCATCCGTCTTCTTCTTCACGAACTCCAAGATGGCGTCCATGATCTGATCGGCCACGTTGAGGGGTTTCATGACCACCAGCTGCACCTCCTGGGTCAGCTGCTCCACGCGCCGCGCGATCTTCCGCGCATCCACCACGATGAAGATGAGGTGGTAGAGCACGATGATGAGCATGGCCGCCACCAGCATGAAGAGGAACATCAGGACCTGCTCGAACGTCAGCGGCATGGAGTGCGGGGAAGACGGCGCAAAACTACCTTGCAGACGCGGAAGCTGCAATTTACTGTCTCCTGAAAATGCGTACGACGCTCTTGCGATCGCTCTGGCGCACTCCGCGTATGGCGGCGGTGAAGCTGATTGAGTTCTACCAAGCAACGCTCTCCCCTGATCACGGTCCCCTGCGGCACGCATACCCCTACGGCTACTGCCGGCACTTCCCAACCTGCTCGGAGTACGGAAAAGAAATGATCCTGAAGCGAGGACTGGTCCTGGGCGGGCTCCTCACGATCGGCCGGCTGCTGACCTGCCACCCGTGGCGGAAACCCAGCGAGGAGCGGGTGAAACAGGCACTGGGAATCTGACAAGCCTGTTCACTCCCCCAAGGCAGGTAGGTCCATCCGCATCCCCAGCTCGTGCTCCCGGAAGCCGCACTTGCCGTAGAACGCGGCGTTCTCCGGGCTGCAGTTGAGGATGACCTTGTAGCAGCCCAGTGCTTGGGCCATGCGTGACGCGTGCTCAATGAGCTGCCGTCCGATCCCGGCTCCCCGGAAGTCCGACCGGACCGCCACATCCTCAATGTGCCCCACTATCCCGCCGCGGTGGATGAACTTGGGCTCCAGGAGCAGGGACGCCGTGCCAATAATCCCCTCTTCCCCCGCCCCCGCCACGTACGTCCGGATGCAGCGCGCTATCCGTTCCCGCAGGATGGACCGGGCGTCCTCCAGATCCAGCAACACCTCCGCCAGGGAGGACAGGGTGGTGAGAAACTCCTCCGTGAGGGTCTCCGGCGTGAGTTCGCTGATTGCGACCGCGGGTGCGGCAAGGGTGAGGTGGTGCATGGCCCCACGGTAGCCGGCTGCGGGTTAAGGCGGGGTTAAGGGTTCTTCCAGCGTAGGTGAAAAGCTGGCCTGCCAGCCGTAGCACCCGACTAGGGGGCGCAGGCTGGAGCGGGTGAGCGGAATCGAACCGCCCTTCCCAGCTTGGAAGGCTGGTGTAATAGCCACTATACGACACCCGCAAAGAGCCACCCGAGTATAAGCGAATGCAGACGCAAGGGAAGCGCATGACCCGGATCACGGGCAAGCGACGCGGCATTAGAGCTTCCGGTACACCTCCTTCCGGTGTCCAATCCGGATGATCGCGATGATACGGATGGCGGAAGCCACCTCATACAGAACCCGATAGTTCCCCACCCGGATGCGGTAGTGATGTTCGTACCCATGGATGGGCTCAGCGCCCTGAGGCACCGGATCATCCGCCAGCGCGGCAATCTTCTCCTGAATCCTCTGCAGAATACTGCCTGGAATGCGCCGGATATCCTTCAGGACCGAGCGCCGGAGCAGAATCTCATGCGGCACACTCATGCCTTCTGCCTGGAGAACGCCTTGGGAAACGGCACCGTCGGCTCGTGCTTCCGCTCCTCAATGGCACGGATATCCTCCAGTTCCTCCTGCGCGGCCAAAAGCATCTGGTACTCGTCCGGCGGGACCAGCACGGACTTAGGTTGGGAATTCACGATCAGATACGTGGCCCGGTCGTCCGCAATAGCTTTGGCCCCACGTGACTTGATGTCCTGGAGGGTGATCGTATGCATACGGTTAACAGTACTAAATAAAGTACTTTTATTGTACCTATATTACCCAACTGATGCAACCATTTGGTTGAATGATAGGATCGCAAAAGTGTGAATCAACCTCATAACTGCTTATAGACAACTATGCAGTTGATGGTAAAATCCCGTTTATGGTCAATACACCAAACGCAAGTGGTGATTCATCACCGGATATCACATCACAAGATGAACCAGACATAAAGCCCGATCCATCGGACATGGCTGCTGTATACGATAGTTGCGCCGAACTATTCCAATCACAGGCTCCTGGCCTATTCACCTGGAAAGCAGTGGGAGGTCCAATCTTAAACAGGGCACTTGAATCCTTCTACAAGCGGCCTGATTTACCTGCGTTGCAATGGCTTGATGAAGGAAGTGCAAGCGGAAGAATCATTGCGAATTTGATTGCACATGGTGTACCCGCAGAGCAAATAGAGGGAGTGGAGATCAGTCCTGACCAAGTGGATCTGGCAAAACGTGCGCTTCCTAAAGTGCATTTTTCTGTTAAGAACATTTCCAAGGATGAACTTGGATCAAGCAAGTACGATATAATTACCAGACACATGGTTGATGAACACTTAAGTAACGAAGAGCTAATCGCAGCCTCAAAGAACACACTCTTAGCCCTCAAGCCGGGCGGTACACTTGTCGTAGTGTTTACTCATCCAGATAGAGTCTTATTCACGGAAAGGCATAAGATCCAAGCTGATGGCTCATACGTCACCACATTCCCATGGGGCGTAATCGGGACAAACTACTATCGAACAGTCTCACAATACCTGGAGATATTGAAGGAAGCAGGATTCATCATTGTCTCCATTGAGGAAGGACAGATCACACCCGATGCAGAATCCTTGGATCCAAAAGAATATAGGCGCTACATGGACGCGGGATATGAAGGCTTGAATGTACGATTGGCAGTAGTAGCTCAGAGACCGACCTCTCCTTCCACATGGCTCCTACTCGGCAGCTTGTAGGACCTGCTCTGCATGGCCAGGAGGCTGGAGATTGCTCATGTTGAAGAATAGTGCAATCGAGGCCATGCTTCATCTATCCGCCCCGCCAGCTTTGCAAGATTTGGGGATCCCCTCTAGGATGCCGCCCTCAATCCGCGTGGATTGAGGCCGAGGACCGATTCTTCTCATCATCCCAAAGGAGAAAGACAATGACGGAACGGGACATTCTGGAAATCCTGGAACGCGCGAAGGTGGTACTGACTGGCCACTTCGTGTACGCCAGCGGGCAGCACGGACGGCAATACATCAACAAGGACCGGCTCTCGATGTATCCGCACATGCTCCAGCCCCTGGCCTACGGACTGGCTTGTCGCAGCCCTACTGGCACGGATGCACCGCAAGTGGTGGCTGCAACGGCCGTGGGCGCCATCTGCCTGGGCCACCAGGTGGCGTTGCACCTGCGGCACAACCCGCTCTCCCTCTTTGCGGAGAAGAAGGGCGATACGTTTGTCTTCCAGCGCGGGTACGACCGGGAGATCCGCAGCAAGCGGGTCCTGGTGGTGGAGGACATCCTCACCACCGGCGGCTCTGCTCGGAGGATGGTGGAAGCTGTGCACGCAGCGGGCGGCCGCGTGGTGGGTCTGATGGCCCTCTGGAACCGCGGCGGCGTCCGGGCAGCGGATGTGGGGCTGGATGACATCACTCCTTTCACCTGCCTGCTCCAGCTGCCACTGGACCAATGGCCGGCAGACCAGTGCCCTCTCTGCCTGCAGGGCGTCCCCGTGAACACGGATGTGGGCCATGGCGCCCGGTTCCTGGAATCGCGCTCCAGGAGCTGATCGGATCCTCTTCAAGGGGCGGACACCCGTCCGCCCCTATCTTGTGCACCAACCGACACGCGCGGCCAACCGGATCGCCCCAGGCAGCCCTACCGCTTGGCCAGTTCCGCCTGGATGTCGTCGATCACCTCCTTCAGGGAGATCTTGGCTTTCACGTAGCACTTCAAGGCACCCAGCTCCGTGGCGCGGGTGAGGCTCTCCTCCTGGCTCAGGTTGGTGAACACGTAGACCGGTGTTCCGGCGTTGTCCGTTGCCCGCATGGCTTCCAGCACGGCGTAGCCGTCAGTGCCCGGCAGGATCAGGTCCAGCAGCACGGCATCGTACCTCTGCTGCTTTAGCGCATCGATGGCTGACGCCCCGTCCCCGCACAGGATAGTCTCAAATCCGTGCTTCTTGAAGTGGAGTTCCATGGCCTTGGCCAGCATGGTTTCGTCCTCGGCAATGAGGATCCGGCGCGTATAAGACATACCCGGTGATTGTAGCAGGGATCGGCTGTTCTCTCAATCCCGATCGGCCGGCCGGACGGCCCGCGCCTCCTGGCCGGAAAGATCATTTCCTGCTATAATATTAGGAAAACGCCGTATCACTCATGCCCACCTGGGAAAACGTCAAACACCCGGCCCTGAGAGAGCGCCTGCAGGCACTGCCGGCGGAAACCGTCGCGCCGGCCTTCCTGGAGATGATCCGCCAGGCGGACGCCCTGCTTATGGCCCAGCAGGCGGAAGTGGACCAGGTACGGAAGACGGCGGAAGAGTGCGCTGTATCCTTCACGGACTACCCGCACCAGCTCCGCACGTGTGAGCAGAACCGGCTCATGTTCCAGCAGGCCGTGGAATCCTCCATGGATGCGATCGCCTTCATGACCGAACCCGGGACGCTCATGTACGTGAACCCCGCGTGGGAGCGGCTCACCGGCTACAGCAAAGCGGAGTGCCTGGGCAGCACGCTGGACCTGCTGCGGAGCGGGAAGACCAGCGTGGGTGCGGATGAAGCGCTCAAAGGCGCCTTGCGGGCGCGCCAGCGCTTTCACTCGGAGGAGATCGTGCACCGGCGCAAGGACGGCACGGAGTTCCACGCCGCAGTCACCGTGTACCCCATCACCGGCGACAACGATTTGCCGCTCAACGTGGTGGTGGAGAGCGACATCACGGAACGCAAGTTGCAGGACAAATCCCGTGGGGAGTTCGTTTCCCTGGCCAGTCACCAGCTGCGGACCCCGCTCACCTCCATCATCTGGAACCTAGAGCTCCTGCAGAGCGCGGATGTGGCGCAGATGTCCCGCGACCAGCTCATGAACCTCCTCCAGGGCGCGCACAGGTCCAGCAAGCGCATGGCGGAGACGATCGACACGCTCATGCAACTCAGCAACCTGGAAGCCGGACGCCTGCAACCCAACTTCACGTACGCCGAACTCACGGGCCTCCTGGAGACCATCCGTGCGGAACAGCTGCCGGAGTACCTCAAGCGCCAGCATGCCGTGACCATCGATTGCCCCAGGGACTTCACCGTGATCACGGATCCCGTGATCCTGAAGGAGGTCCTGAGTAACCTGCTCAATAACGCCGTGAAGTACACGCCGTCCGGCGGCCAGATCCGCTTCCATGCCGAGCGCCGGGGGCAGGAGACGGTGGTAGAGGTGGCGGACAACGGCTACGGCATTCCCATCCACCAGCACGATAAGGTCTTCACCAAGTTCTTCCGGGGGGAGAACGTGCAGTTCATTGAGACGAGCGGTAACGGCCTGGGTCTGTACCTGGTCCGGCAGCTCATCTCCCTCCTCCGGGCGCAGATCTCGTTTACCTCAGAGGAGCACAAAGGTACCGCATTCACCATCACCTTGCCGCCGGATCCGCGAGGGATGCCGGTGGGGGGAACGCAGCCGCAGGGCTGAATTCCTAGAACCATTGGTGGATTCCTCCTCGTGGAGCGCGCTGGATCAGCGATGGGCCGGCACCCTAGAGCCCCAAAAACCGGATCACGAACGCCACCAGCGGATCCGCGTCTCTTCCATAGGCGATCGCGCCGCCAAGCGCACCCGTGACCGTGATGACGCAGAGCAGGACCGAGCCCACAAGCGCGCTGAACGGCAAGTGCGTGAGACGGAAGGCAAACTTCCGCAACCAGAGCCTGAATCCAGGCTTCACGGCCGCCAGCGCCAGCTCCTCTGGCGGCTTGATGAACAGGACAACCGCATGGAGCAGTGCAAAGAGGACAGACAACACCAACGTAGCTGTAGCCCAGAACATATGCGCGTCCAGCAGGGCATCAAACTGCGCGCCTGCGCCGCGGAACTCCGGCTCGATCCCCAATCCCGTCAAGTACCCGCCCACGGACCCCAATGCCCCCACGATAACGAGGAACGACACGATGGGATATCACGCCGCACGGCGCCGGAGCGGCGGCGGTGTGAAGGCCATGAGCAGGCCGTAGAGCGTAATGAGCGCCACCGGGAAGTGGACCACGGCAGGATGCAAATTGACCGTCATGATGCGGAGCCTACCCCTCCCCTCATCCAGGTCCAGGCCTATGTATTGCAAAAAATTTGCATATATGACAGGACGCGCTACGCTGCACGGGAACACGCCGCCATGCGCCACCTCGCCTTCTTCTCCCTCACCGTCCTACTCGCCGGCTGCGGAACCACCCCCGCCCCCCTGCCGCCGGCGGCGGCACGCGTGCATGTGGCCGCCGCCACCTATCCCCTCGCCTTCCTGGCGGAGCGGATAGCCGCTGACGCCGTACGCGTGGACCTGCTGACCCCGCCGGGCACTGAGCCGCATGACTTTGAACCAACACCGCAGGACGTGGCACGGATGCAAGATGCCGATCTCCTGCTCATCAACGGCGGCGGACTGGACAACTGGGCAGCGCAGATCCCGCTGGAACGTACGGTCCGCGTTTCGCTGTTCGATCAGATCCAGCGCGCCTACCCCACGGAACAGCTGCTCGCAAAAGACGATCCGCACGCCTGGCTGGATCCCCGCTTGATGCGGAAATACGCTGATGAAGTCAAGCGCGTGATCACTGAAGAGGTTCCAGGGCAAGAACAGGTTCTCAGGATGATTGACCAAAATGACCAGCTGACTACGGATCTTGAGCGATTGGAGAACGAGTTCGGAGCCGGCCTCACCGCCTGCCGTACCCGCACCGTCATCACATCGCACGACGCCTTTGGCTACCTGGGCCGCCGCTATGGCCTGAAGATCGTGCCGATCGCCGGACTCTCGCCGGAGGAGGAGCCGTCCCCCGCTCAGCTCGCGAAAATCACCAAGTTGGCGAAGCAGGCTGGAGTAACCACCGTCTTCACAGAACCGCTGACCGACACCCGCCTGTCAAATACCATCGCGCGGGAACTCGGGCTGCAGACTGCCGTCCTCAATCCGATCGAGGGCCTGACGGAAGCCGAGCGCGCAGCCGGTGAGGACTACTTCTCCCTCATGCGGAAGAACCTGCAAGCACTGCGGACTGCGCTACACTGTGAGTGACATGGGGAAGCACTCGAATGAAGCGGCAATTGAACTCCAGGACGTCCACGTGGGCTTCAGCGGCGTGCCCGTCTTCCGGGGCGTCACCATGCGCACGGATCCGGGCGAGTTCCTGGGGATCATTGGCCCCAACGGCAGCGGCAAGACTACGCTTCTCCGCCTGCTGGTGGGCCTCCTCACACCGGACCGGGGCAGCGTGCGGCTCTTTGGCCTGGATGCGGGCACTTCCGCCGCCCGCCGCCAGGTGGGCTACGTGCCGCAGCGCGTCAGCCAGACGGACCCGGGGTTCCCGGCCACCGTGCGGGAGGTGGTGGAGAGCGGCCGCGCCGCCCGCCTGCCATGGACCGGGCGCATGACAACGGCGGACCGGCTGGCCGTGGACCGGGCGCTGGAGGCCGCTGAACTGACCGAGCTCTGCAACCGGCGTGTGATGGAGCTCTCCGGCGGGCAGCGCCAGCGGGCGTTCATCGCCCGGGCGCTCGCGGGGGACCCCCGGATCCTCATCCTGGATGAGCCGACCGTGGGCGTGGACGCGGCATCCCAGCAGAGCTTCTTCCAGTTCCTGGAGCACCTGAACAAGGACCGGGGCATCACCGTGGTGTTCGTCTCCCATGACACGCACGCGCTCATGCAGTCCGTCACGTGCGTCCTGTGCCTCCAAGACGGCGAGCTCTGCAGCTGCACGCTGGAAGATCTCCGCTCACCGCGCCACCTGGCGCACCACCACGCCCATACGCACTGATATGCTCCAGATCCTCCAGTACGGCTTCATGCAGCGCGCCATCGTGGCGGGAGTGGTGGTAGGAATCATCGCGCCGCTCATCGGGCTCTTTCTGGTGACCAGGCGCTACAGCCTGATCGCGGACACGCTCTCCCACCTGGCCCTGGCGGGTGTTGCCGCCGGGGTGCTCCTGGGCATCCCGCCGCTCTTTGCGGCGCTCAGCGTGACGCTCTTGGGGACCGCTGGACTGGAAGGCCTGCGGCGGAAGGCAGCCGGCGGCGGAGAGAGCTTTTTGGCGCTCTTCCTCTACGGCGGACTGGCCGCCGCCGCCATCCTCATGGGCCTCAACCGCGGCCGTGGCTTAAGCGTCCAGAGCCTCCTCTTTGGCAGCATCACCACGGTGACGCCGGGAGACCTCCTCACCATCGTCATTCTGGGCATCCTGGTGATCCTGGCCGTTGCCCTCACCTTCCGGCGGCTCTTCCACCTGTCTTTGGACAGCGAGCTGGCGGAAGCCAGCGGCATCCGTACCGGCCTCTTAAGCAGCTTGCTCCTCACCCTCACCGCCTTCACCGTGGGGCTGAGCATCCAGGTGGTGGGCGTTTTGCTCATTGGCGCGCTCCTGGTCATTCCCGTCTTAAGCGCACTGCAGCTGGCGCAGAGCTTCCGCCAAGCCGCCTTCCTGGCCGTCCTCTGCTCCCTCCTGTCCGTCCTCACGGGCCTCTGCATCTCCGTCTGGCTGGATCTGCCAAGCGGCGGATCGATCGTGCTGGCGGCGCTGGGGGTGTTTGTGGTCTGCTTGATGACCAGAATCGTACGCAGATAAAACCCGAAGCGCGCACATCGATTCTCCGCTATACTGGCCTGATGAAAGATATCCTTCTGAATGTACTAACGGTGTTGTACGGGGCCGGCGGCATCGTCACATTCCTGGGCTTCCTGCCGACGATTAAGGATTTGTACGTTGGAAAACCCAGTGCGAATACTTGGACCTATATGACATGGACGGTCACGACTCTGCTCGCATCGCTCTACGGGTTATTCATCCTCAGGAACTTCACCTTCAACATCGTGATCAACCTGCAGCTTGCGGCTTGCATCGCCGTATTGGTACTGAGCATCCGCTTGCAGCTTCAGAAGCCGCCAGTGAGGCAGTAGCGACCCATCGCAGCAGCGCTCGTTCGTCGGCACCAGGAGGATTGAGGACGCATCCGCAAATGGCCCGAAAGACGCCCGAGACATAAGTCATTTCGCGATCAGTCGTCATAAACGCCATGCGATCCTCCGGCATGTCCGCCTTCGTCTGGATGGCGGACTCCCTGCCCTGTGCGCCGCATCTCTCACGGAGGGCGCCCTGGCGAACGGGCCAGCCATGAACGGCCTCGCGCCCGCCTGATCCCTCCGCATTGTCTCCCCTCCCCTTCCCCCCTACACTACGGCACTCCCGTCTCCTCAGAACCCCATGGCGTTCGATCAGCCCGCCCACAAGCCCTTCCCTGCCGTCTTTGGCCGCCAGTCCGGTGCCAATGCGCCCATGGACGGCGCTGGGTCCACCTTCCGGTACCGTGAACGCGGTGCCAGTGGATCTGACAACCCCGCCCGGAGGAATGACTTCTCCCCCTTCACCAACGAGCAGCCCCGCCAAGCCGCAGCCGTAGAGACCGGAGACCGTGAGAGCGGGGACCAAGGCGAATCCGACCCGGCTGCCAACCGCCTGGAAGGCGCCCTGCTGGATGAGCCCACCCCCAAGACGCGCACGCGCCCGCTGTCCCAGCCCGTAAACACGCGGCATGCCGCGTCTCGGGCGGGTGCGTCTCGGGCTCGCGCATCCCGGGCCGGCGGATCTCGATCGGCCACATCCCGGTCGACAGCCTCCCGCTCTCGCGCGTCTAGATCCCGTACGTCCAAGCCGGCCAGAGCTCCGTCCGCCGCGTCCCGCGCTGCTCCAGCTCGATCGACGAAGGCCCGATCAGCTGCATCCCGGTCAGCCCCCGTAAAGACGCGGCATGCCGCGTCTCGGGCTGCCGCGTCTCGGGCTGCCGCGTCTCGATCAGCTGCATCTCGGTCGGCTCCCAGT
Organism: uncultured Candidatus Peribacteria bacterium; assembly: GCA_964633955.1. Lineage (GTDB taxonomy): Bacteria > Patescibacteriota > Gracilibacteria > Peribacterales > Peribacteraceae > JAQBQQ01. The sequence goes on from CAZWIA010000004.1 coordinate 23,147, forward strand.
AAGAAGAAGTCCGCCCGCAAGGGCCTCAAGAAGCTGAAGCTCGCCCGCACTAAGCCGGGTGGCAGCCGCGGCGGCAAGGCCAAGGCCGGCGGCCGGAAGTCCAAGGGCGGCAAAGCCCCGCGCGGCGGCACCAGGGGCAAGGCGGGGAAGAGAGGACGGAAGTAGAACGGCGAGTTTCGAGTTTCGAGTTACGGGTTACACGTTAGGAGTTGGGACTCGTAACTTGTCACTCTCATCCTTTGTTCCTTGCCGTCTTGGCTTCACCAGGACCATACTGCTCTCCCCTTCCGGACCACCATGCGCCATTTCATCCTCATAGCCTGCTTCTCGATCGCCCTCGCCGCCTGCTCGCAGAGTCCAAGCACGGTACGCACCGGAACCGGCAGGAACGCCGATCAGCAGATCCTCAGCGCCCACCAGGAGTTCGACCGGATCGGCTTCATCACGCGCACGTACCGCCGCAGCGGCATGCAGGTGATCGAGTTCGATGAGATCGCATGGCTCACCGGTCGCGAGGCTGAAGAGGCATACCGGGAGGACAACCCGGATTGCGAGGCGGCGGGTTCCTGCGTTCCGCCGAACGACTTCTACGTCCGTAACGTAAGCAGCCGCGTGGAGAAACTCACCGTGTTCCCCGGCGCCGCGGTGCGCCTGGTGGGGCACGATGCGGGCGGATCCCTGACGGACGTGGACACCACATTCCGCGGTTTGACGGACACCATCACCGGCACGGGATCCCAGGTGAAGGAGAGTTACGCCAGCATCCCGTTCTGGATTGATGAAGAGGATGACGCGGTGGTGGCCATTAAGGAACAGTACGTGCCATGACGTCGTCTCTGTGAAGAACCGCGCTCCAAACGATCGCTCCCCTGACACAAGGTGATCTTCCACAATACCAGCAGGCAGCCTGCCCTGAGCTTGTCGAAGGATTTGGCCCGCGGTCTTCTGTGGGGAAGCAGGGAATGAATTCCCTGCCTACTCCAATTCGCTATATGTTTGATTGAGAACTATAAAATAGATAAGTCAAAGTATATCGATATCCGTGTCGGTTCATACATGAACACTCGATCTTAGTCCCGACCAGAGTCCGTCCGTCTTCACCCCTCAGTGACTGGTCCAAAAAGCCGATTTCTGCTATAATTTCTTGATTACGCGCACGCACACGCGCGCGTGAGACACAGACACACATGCCGCTGCACTCGCTGATGTTCGGCTGGGAGTATCCCCCGCACCACTCCGGTGGACTGGGCGTGGCGTGCCAGGGACTGGTGAAGGGACTCCTGCAGAACGGCGTGAAGGTGACGCTGGTCCTCCCCCACCCGCACGGCCAAAACGACGGCGCGCACATGGTGTATCCCACGGAAGACACGGTATCCACCATCCTGGTCCCAAGCCTCCTGCAGCCGTATGAGACGGCGGAGCAGTATAAGCAGCGGCTGAACATCACGTCCATTCCCCGGGAGGGTAGTACCCTCTACGGCGCGGACATGGGCCAGGCGGTGGAGAGCTTTGCCGCCATGGCGGTGGAGATGACTAAAGACGTCCGGCCGGACGTGGTGCATGCGCACGACTGGATGACGTACGAAGCCGGCCGGCGCGCCGCCCGCCACCACAAGGTGCCCTTTGTGGCCCACATCCACGCGACCGAACTGGACCGGACCAACTTCAGTCCCAACCAGTGGATCGCGGAGAGGGAGCGGCTGGGGCTTCTGGCCGCGGACCGGATCATCGCCGTGAGCCAGTACACGAGGAACCTGATCGTGCAGCACTACGGGATAGACCCTGCCAAGGTCTCCGTGGTCTACAACGGCCACAACTTGGAGCACATCGGCACCAGTCACCAACCGCTCCAGATCCAGCACGGCAGCCGGAAGACGCCGCTGGTGCTCTTCCTGGGCCGGCTCACCATCCAGAAGAACCCGTGGCAGTTCCTGCAGGTGGCCAGGCGGATTGCCAACATCATGCCGGAGACCCAGTTTGTGATGGCCGGGGACGGGGAGATGCTCACGGAGATGGTGGACCTGGCATGTGAGCTGGGCATTGCCGACCGGGTGATCTTCACCGGCAAGGTGCGCGGCCGGGAGATCGAGAAGCTCTACCGGAACGCCAGCTGCTTCGTGATGCCGTCGCTCTCGGAACCCTTCGGCCTGGTGGCCCTGGAAGCGATCGCGCACGGCGCGCCGGTGGTGGTGACCCGCCAATCCGGCGTGGCCGAAGTTCTGGACCACGCCTTCAAGGTGGACTTCTGGGACACGGAGAAGATGGCGGACTGCATCATCACCATCCTCCGGGAGGAGCCGCTGGCCGACCAGCTCAAGACGGAAGCCCCGCGGATCCTCCAGAAGCTCACGTGGAAGAACCAGGCGGGGTATGTGCAATCGATTTACCACGATTCCATCCAATCCTAGTACAGACGCGGCATGCCGCGTCTCGGCACCAGCTCCAACGACGAATCCCTAAGCCCGAAATCCGAAACGAAATCTCAATCACCCAACCAAAAACGAAAAACCAATCACCAAAAACTCTATGACGCCAGCCATCTGCTTCTACTTCCAAGTCCACCAGCCCTACCGCCTGCGCGATCTGCGCGTGACGGACATCGGGCACGGCTCCGCCGAGTACTTTGACGACCAGAAGAACCGCGCGGTCTTCCGCAAGGTGGCGGAGAAGTGCTACCTGCCGGCCAACGCCCTCATGCTGGAACTGGTGGAGCAGTATCCGGAGTTCCGCATCGCCTATTCCCTCTCCGGCGTATTCCTGGATCAATGCGAGGAGTACGGAGAGGACGTCCTGGAGTCCTTCCGCAAGCTGGCGGCGACAGGCAAGGTGGAATTCTTAGCAGAGACGTACTACCACTCCCTCAGCTACCTCAAATCAACCGACGAGTTCACTGAGCAGGTGAAGAAGCATGTAGGGAAGATCCAGGAGCTCTTTGGCCAGACGCCCTCGGTCTTCCGCAACACGGAGCTCATCTACAGCAATGAGGTGGCGCAGGTAGCCCGCCTGATGGGCTTTAAGGGCATCATCGCGGAAGGGGCCGACCGGGTTCTAGACGGCCGCAGCCCCAACGAGCCGTATGAGCCGCCCCGCTTCCGCCTGCCCCGCATAACGGAGACGGTGATCGCCAAGAACCGGCCGCTTCCGCGGAAGTCCGATCGGATCCTGACGCTCCTCAAGAACTACAAGCTGTCCGATGACGTGGCGTTCCGGTTCTCCGACCGCAACTGGATCGGCTTTCCGCTGCATGCCGACACGTTTACGAATTGGCTCCTGGAGACCGGCGGCAACAACATCAACCTCTTCATGGACTATGAGACCTTTGGCGAGCACCAGTGGGCGGATACCGGCATCTTTGACTTCATCCGCGCTCTCCCCCGGATGTGGCAGGAACGCGGCGTGCGGGCACAGACCCCCTCGCAGGTGATTGATGCCTGGCATGCCGATCGCACCCAGGTGGTGGACGCGCACACGTTCGTCTCCTGGGCGGACAGCGAACGGGATCTCTCCGCCTGGCAGGGCAACCGCATCCAGGATGCGGCCCTGCAGAACCTGTTCGCGCTGGAGAAGGCCGTGAAGGCCGCGGGTGATCCGGCGTTGGTGGAGACCTGGCGCAAGCTCTCCACCTCCGACCACTTCTACTACATGTGCACCAAGTACTGGTCGGACGGGGACGTGCACAAGTACTTCTCCCCGTACGAATCCCCGTATGAAGCCTACCGCCGCTTTTCCCACGCGCTCTGCGATCTGAAACTGCGGCTGGAACCGGAGAAGAAAGTGAGCAGATCCGGGAAAGCGACGATCAAACGGGCAAGGCGTCACACGAAATCCGAAGCTCGAAATCCGAAACGACGCACAAACGTTCGATCCAACATCTCCAGCAAGAAACCCGTAACTCGTAACTCGTAACTCGTAACTCGAAACCCGTAACTCGTAACCCGTCACCATGCCCCGCTCCCTCATCCTCGGCAACTCCCAGATCCTGGCCGGGTTTGACGAGCACCTGCTGCTCAGAGACCTCTACTACCCCTTTGTGGGCATGGAGGACCAGACCACCTACGGCCACCTGCACCGGGTGGGCGTGTTCGTGGAGGGGACGGGCTTCTCCTGGTTCAATGACGGCTCTTGGCTCATTGAACCGGGGTACACCCCGGAGACGCTGGTGGGCAGTAGCCTCCTCATCAACGAGCGGCTGGGGATAGAGATCCGCGCCCAGGACTACGTGCACCCCGTCCACAACGTCCTCATCCGCCACTTCCGCGCCCGGTCCACGGACGGCCAGAAGAAGCGATGCGCCTTCTTTTTCAACCATGACTTCCACATCTACGGGGACAAGCAGAAGGACACCGCGTTCTACGAACCCTACACCAACTCCGTCATCCACTTCCGCCAGACCCGCTACTTCCTCATCGGCGGCAGCTCCAGCAATACGGACGCGTGCGCGATCGGCCACCGGGCCAGCCGGCTGGCCTCCGCCCTCCCCAGCCGCGAGCAGCTGAAAAGCTGCGGGATCACCAGCTTCACGGTGGGCAAATCCGAATACCGGGGCCTGGAAGGCACCTGGCGGGACGCGGAGGACGGCATCCTCTCCCGTAACCCGATCGAACAGGGATCCGTGGATTCCACCGTGGGCATAGACGCCATTTTGGAGCCCGGCGCGGAAACGGAGGTGGTCCTGTGGCTGTGCCTGGGCCGCACGCTGGAGGAAGTGCTGCGCCTGCAGCAGACGGTCATTGAGGAAACACCGGAGCGGCTGCACCGCAACTGCCACAACTACTGGAAGAGCTGGGTCAATAAGGCCAACCGGGACTTTGGATCCTTAAGCCCGGACCTGGTGGACCTCTACAAGCGCAGCCTCCTCATGATCCGCACGCACGTGGACTCCCACGGCGGCGTCATTGCAGCCGCGGACAGCGACATCATGGCCTTCAACCGGGACACCTACACCTACGTCTGGCCCCGGGACGGCGCCTTCATCTGCCTGGCCCTGGATAAGGCCGGGTACGGGGAGGTCACCCGCAGCTTCTTTGAGTTCTGCGCCAAGGTGCAGTCGCCGGATGGCTACCTGCTCCATAAGTACAACCCGGACGGCTCGGTGGGCTCCTCCTGGCACCCGTGGTTCGTGGATGACGAGCCCCAGCTACCCATCCAGGAGGATGAGACGGCCCTGGTGGTTCACGCCATCTGGAAGCACTTTGAGAACCTGCAGGACTTTGAGTTCCTACAGCGGATCTGGGAGACCTTTGTGAAGAAGGCGGCGGAGTTCATGGCGGAGTTCCGGGAGCCGGAGACGGGCCTCCCCCTCCCCAGCTACGATCCCTGGGAGGAGCAGCGCGGCATTTTCACGTACACCACCGCCACCACCATCGCGGGCCTGCACGCCGCCGCGCGCATCGCCCACATTTTGGGCCACCACAAGCACTCAGAGCGCTATCAGCACGCGGCGGATGAGATGCGCCAGGCCCTCCTCTTCCACCTGTTTGACGACCAAACCGGCCGGTTCCTCAAGAAGATCCGGCGCAAGAACGGCCAGACCGTGGAGAGGGACCTCACGCCGGACGCCAGCATCTCCGTGATTTGGTCTCTGGACGTACTCCCGGCGGATGACCCCCGCGTGGTCTCCACCATGCGGCAACTGAATGAGATCCTGCGCGTGAAAACGAACATCGGAGGACTCGCTCGGTATCCCAACGACAATTACCAATGGCAGGTTCCCCTCTCCGCGGACATTCCGGGGAACCCCTGGATCATCACCACCCTCTGGTCCGCTCAGTGGACCATTGCCACGGCCAAGAAGATGGAGGACTTGGAACCCGCGCGGGAGACCCTGGAATGGGTGAAATCCATGGCCAGTGACTCCGGCATCCTCCCGGAGCAGATGCACCCGCAGACCGGCAAGCCGCTGTCCGTTGCCCCGCTCACCTGGTCTCACTCCACCTATGTGGAGACGGTACTGAAGTTTCTTGAAAAAGAATCCGAACTCAAGAAAAGCTAACACGTACGAGAGCGGCCATCTGGCCGCAGAGAGCGCCCATCCTTGGGCGCGGTTGCCCATCCCTGGGCGCGAACGTCCATCCCTAGGCGCAGATGGCCATCCCTGGGTACGAACAGCGGCCACGGAAACAGAGCGCGCCCATCTGGGCGCAGTCCCATGGATGATTCCAGTACCCGCAGGCAGATGCCTGCTCCCAGGCTCAGAGATATTCCCATTAATCGGAGCGGGCCTTTGGCCCGCGCTCTGAAAAAACGCTCCGCCTGAGTAGCCTTCTTGATCGACCCTCCGCTACTCTTCTCCCCGCCATGACCGCCCGCACTCCCCTGCTGTTTGCCACCCTCATCGGAACGCTCGGACTCATCGCTCTTCTGCCGCTGGCCAACGCGCAGACCGCGAGCTCGTCGACTGCTCCTGCAGCCACAGGCACCGGCGCGCAGAGCTCGTCCGCTTCGTCGGTGGATGAAGCCACGGTGATCCTGCTGCGCGACCGCAAGCGCCGGGTGGACGGGTTTAAGACCTACACGCTGGCGGCCAGCAAGGCGGAGAAGGCGCTGCAGGCGGCCATGCGGACATATCGGACCGACCGGCTTGAGAGCCGTGTTGCCTGCCGGGAGAAGCTTAGGCGCAGCAACCGGGATGAGCAGCTGCCGGTTAGCCTCCAGTGCCTGCGGGCGGAGCTCACGCTGGAGCGGGAACTGGTCCAGGCGGAGATCAGCTACGCCCAAGCCCTCCCCGGCATCCCGGCGCACATGGGAGTCCTCATCCATGAGCCGCTCCAGGCCATGCATGACGCGCTGAACTCCTTTGTGACGGCCGTGGACAAGAACGTGTTCGATGACCTGCCAAGCCTCCTGGAAGCCCGCTCCAACCTGCACGCCCACTACCGCGTGCCAGCCGGCGAGGCTATGACCCTGCTGCGAGCGGACCGGGCGCTGTACTGGACCAGCCATCTGTTTGATCTCCTCACCAAGAACGAAGCCGCGCAGGACGCCGCCGCCGGCCAGAACCTGGAAAGCTGGGAGAACGCCAAAACCTGCCTGACGTACGGGGATGCACTCCTGCGCCAGGTGCTGCTGCCGGAAGAGACGGAGAAGCGCCAGACGTACCTGACGGCCGCAAGTGACCTGCAGGCGTGCACGGCGCAGATCGCGGCCATTCCGGATCTGACGGCGAGCAGCAGTGCTTCGAGCAGTCTCTAAGTGACGAATGGGAAGTTGCGAGTTAGCTCCTGACGTCTGCTTCCTGAACTCGTAACTTGAAACTTGTAACGCGTAACCTATGTCTCCCCTCCCCCACCGCATAGAGCGAACCCGCAACCGCCACTCCCGCGCGGTTCTGGATGGTGATGTCATCGTGATCCGTCTGGCGCGCGGCCTCACGGGTAGCCAGGAGCGCCAGCACGTGGAGCACCTCTTGCGGCGCATGGCCTCCGTAGTAGCAAAGGAGCAGCGCCGGACGGCGATCGATCCCTTCAGGCCGCTCCTGCAGGGAGAACCAAGCTGCAGGGTGGAGATCGCGGAAGGCGGGTCCTACCTCTTCCAGCTCAAGCCCGGATCGCAGAACCGATCGGTCCAAACCGAAGAGGGCTGGCAGGTGACCGTGGCGCCGGACGTGCAACGCAAGGAGCTGCACCGCCTGCTCTGGAAGCTGCTGGCAAGAAGCGAGGAGCCGATCCTGGACGCCCGGATCCGGGAACTGAACGCTCGCACGCTCAAGGTGCCGATTCAAGGGACCAGGCTCAAATTTGCCGCCTCCCAGTGGGGCAGCTGCTCCGCCGGAGACGTGATCACCCTGAACCCGGCGCTCCTCTTCACGGAGGAGGAACTGCTCAACTACGTGGTCATCCACGAGCTGGCCCACTGCCTCCACAAGAACCACTCCCGGCGCTTCTGGGCGGCCGTCGCCCGCGGCATGCCGGAGCACCGGGCAGCCCGGAAGCGGCTAAGGATGTTCCGGATTCCGCCGCTCTAGGGTCACCGTCGCTCCCATAGCGGTGATCCGGCAATTCCTGGGCCCCTGCCGCAAGCTCCTAACGGCCGGCGCGCCGCAAGAGCAGGAAAAGCGCAACGATCGCTACCCTTCATCCGTCACACCCTCTAGACTGCCCGTGATTTCCCCCTGACTCATGCGTGATTGGACTCTGTTAGACGGCGATGACACACCCACGGATGGCGAGGAAGAGGAACAGCTGGACCCCGGTGAACCGAGCCACACCGTTCCCTCGGACATCGGCGTACGCATTGGCGAAGGCACGGATCCGGTGGAGGATCAGATTCTCTAGCGAGCAGCGGTGAGCGGATAGCGATGAGCTTCCTCGTTACAGCACGCACAGGCATTCCAAGCTCATGAGCCAACCAGTTCACCCGCAAGCCCCACCGCCTCCCGCACCCGCGCCATGGTCTGCTGCGCGATCTTCCTGGCCTTTACCGCCCCCGTACGAGCGACTTCCTGCAGATACGCCTGGTCCTTAGCCAGCTTCTCCCGCTTCTCCCGCATGGGAGAGAAATAGTCGAGGACCGTCTGGAGCAATTTCTTCTTGGCATCGCCGTACGGCAGGCCGTTCTTGTACTCGTCTGCTAGCGCCTTCGCATCGGCGCCAGACAGGAATAGCCTATGGATCTGGTAGATGACGCAGGCATCCGGATCCTTGGGATCGGTCGCGCCACGCGAGTCTGTGACCATGCCCATCACCGCCTTCTTGATGGCAGACTCCTCTGCAAAGAGTGGGATCACGTTGCCGTAGCTCTTGCTCATCTTCTGGCCGTCCGTGCCGGGCACCACGGCCACCTCCTCCCGGATCTGCGGCTCCGGCAGCACGAAGGTTTCTCCAAACTGCGCATTGAACTTCACGGCAATGTCCCGCGTCATCTCCAGGTGCTGCTTCTGGTCCTTGCCGACCGGCACGAGATGAGCGTCATAGAGCAAGATGTCCGCGGCCATCAGGACCGGATAGGTGAAGAGCCCCACGGACGCGCCAATCCCCTTCTCCACTTTGTCCTTGTAACTCACCGCCCGTTCCAAGAGACCCATCGGCGTCACGCAGGAGAGGATCCATGCCAGTTCTGCATGCTCGGGGACATCGGACTGGTAGAAGATCAGTGCCCTGTCCGGATCGAATCCGGCAGCCAAGTAATCCAGGAGCACGTCCCTGCGGAACTTCTCTAGCTGCTTGCGGTCTTGCACGGTCGTGAGCGCATGCAGGTCCGCAATGAAGAACACGCTCTCCCCCGCCTTGCCCATCTGTTCTAAGTTGGGCTTGAGCGAGCCGAAGTAATTACCCAGATGCAGGACGCCGGACGGCTGAACACCGGAGAGGGTGCGCATAAAAATGGGGAATTGAAAATGGAGAATGGAGAATTACCGCCTTCCTCCATAGGAATCATGCTTCCAAAATTCTCAATTATCAATTCTCCATTCTCAATTTCATAAGCAGCTTCTGGAACGCGTCGGGAAGCGGACAATCGATCGTCAGCGGCTCGCTCGTGATCGGATGCTTGAGCTCCAGCCTGGCGGCATGCAGGAAGAACTTCTGCAGCTTGTAGCGCTTCTGGAACGCCTTGTTGAATTTCTCATCCCCGTAGAGCCAGTCCAGCGCCAGCGGCCTGCCGATCGATGCAAAGTGCCGCCGGATCTGGTGCTTGCGGCCAGTGACCAGTTCAACTTCCATAAAGCTCACGAACGGAAACTCCTCCAGTACGCGGTAGCGCGTTTCTGCCGGAACGCTCTCTGTCTTGTCCGACCGGGCCGGCAGCGGCGCGCGGATGACCCCTATCCGCCTAGGTGGATGCCCGGAGACGATCGTGTGGTAGATCTTCCTGGGCTCGTGCTTCTTGTACTGCTCCGTGAGCCGGTCAAAGGCCTGCTTGGTCCTGGCAAAGAGGACTATGCCGGAGGTCTCAAAGTCCAGCCGGTTCACCGGCCGCAGGCCGGGGTACTCCTTCTTGAGGAAATCCAGGAGCGGCAACCGGTCCACTCTTCCCGCTCCCTTCACCACCAGTTCCCCGGAGAGCTTCTGAACGGCCAGCAGATGTTGGTCCTGGTACAGGATCCGGCCAGGATTGAGACGCATGGAGGGATGATAGTGGAGAGAAGGCAGGAAGGGCAGAGAGGGCACAAAAGGCAAACGCTGCAGGATTTGTGCCCTTCCTGCCTTCTTTGCCTTCCCTGCCCTCCCGGCGGGTGGAAAAATTGAGAAAATACCCAGTTTTTGGTATAATGGAGGGAAATGACCTCCCAGAAGAAAATCCTCATTGTGGAGGATGAGAAGGCCCTCCAGACCACGCTCTACCTGAAGCTGGTGAAGGCCGGCTTTGCCCCCAGCATCTGCGCGGATGGTCAGCAGGCGGTGGACCTGCTCATCAAGGAGAAGTTTGACTTAGTGCTCTTAGACCTGATCCTGCCCATGAAGGACGGCTACATCGTGCTGGAGGAGAAGGCGCAGACGGTGAACAAGGACACGCCAGTGATCGTCATGACCAATCTGTCCCAGCCGGAGAACCTGGCCAGAGCCAAGAGCCTGGGCGCCCGGGACTGCTACATGAAATCCCAGATTACCCTGAAGACCGTGATGGCCAACATCCAGAGCGTGCTGGGCTTTGGGAACGAGGCGCAGGCAGCCTGAAAGACGACCGCCGCCGGTGAAGGCAGCGGCCGCTTCGTTGTTTACCGCACGATCAAATTACGCAGGGACGCACTCGTACTTCACGCCTTCGCAACCCGTTACTCCCGGGATCACTTCACCGGAACTACTTTTGGATTCACAAGCTTCCTCAGGCTGAACCTTGTTCCCTCTCTTCATGCCCTTCGGGCAGGATTCGCTATAAACATCATACGTCAATACCCAATACGGACCATCTAAGTCATCATAACGGCGAGAATAGATACTGCACCGCTCCGTGGTACCCTGAACATTATTTGTAATGGTATCACCTTTAATGATGACATTTGGCACCCTGCACACGGTGGGAGTGGCCGTGCTCACGCGCGCCTCAGAGGATTGAGTCAGAACCGTCACGCCCAAGACAGCCACCACGAGTGGCAGCGCCAGGCCCAGGAACTTGGAAGTACGCATAGGAATGAGAATTGGGAAGATGTACAGGGCAACGCTAAACATAACGGATCACGGCGTCAACTGTGTTCTGACGCAGCAGAAAAAAACCCGCTCCCCGTGTGGGGGAACGGGTCTGTGAGTCGTGAGACTCGGTTGTTGCTGTGGCCCTTAGGCCATCACGTCCTCGTAGATCGCCTTGGCGATCGAATCGAGGACCATGCTGACGTTGACCTCACCGGCCGGAGCGTAGCCGATGACTTCCGTTTGGAAGCCGAGTGGCTCCAGCTGCCGCCGGACCAGCCGCTGCATGTGCGACAGGCCGGGCTGGGAGTACACCATCAGGACCGAACCTGGCTCCGGCTTGGCTCTGGTGAGCCAGTAGCTGATGGTTTCCTCACCGGTCGGATCTGGCTTGGGGCGGCCCTCCACGCGCGGTGCGCAGACGAGTGAATGGTTCGCCTTCCACTCCGCCGGGAACTCGAACGTCCAGAGGATGGCATCCATGATGGCCGCTTCGTGCTTCGGCACCATGCCGATTTGCCCGCAGCGGACCAAACCATCCACCTCCGCGTTCAGCTGTTCCAGGGATTCCTTGTCCGGAGCAGCCGGGCGCTCGCCGCTCAGCAGCACCAGATGCTGGAACCGCACGCCGCGGTGCCACTCTCTGAGGAGTAGCGCCAGCCGCTTCTTGATAGCCAGCTGGTAGGCGCCGCCCACCAGGGCATAGCGGTACTCCTTCCCCGTGGCCAGCTGCTCACCGATGTAGCCGAGCTGCTGGAAGAGCGGGACGGCGTCATCCCGGAGATGCACCATCCGGTCTTCGATTCGGCCTTGATGAACGCCTTCCTGGCGCCAGACCTGCTGGGTCGCGGCACAAATGCCCGCAGGCGTCCCGTCATGAACGGCGCCGGTGAGTTCCAGCAAACGCTGCAAGGGCGGCGTCGGCCGAGAACCGTCAAAGAGCGGAATCATCTGTCTTCTCCTACACTGAGGACTTTCCAATCCGAGATCGATGCTGCCAAATTATTACCATTATATATAATAATTTGTCAACCAATATCCCCTTTCTTCGCATACGCCTGAATCCTCAGGAATTCCCCGTACACCCGCCCCCGCCCCACCTCCGTCTCCCGCCAGTTGTCCCGCCCCACCCGCACGCCGTCATAGGACGGATCCCACACGATGCAGGAGATTGCCGCATCCGGGAACTGCTTCTTCAGGGTCCGCACGGCGCGTCCGGCATGGTGGCTCTTGCAGGCGGCCAGGATGCTCTTTGGCTCTATGCCCCGCTCAGCCAAGATCTCTTTGCCGAACAGGACGTTCTCTAGGGTATTCGTAGACCGATCTTCAACCAGGATGATTCGCCGGTCGATTCCGCCCTCTACCAGAATCTGCCGGAAGAGGTGGGATTCGCCGGGATTCGCTTGAGGTTCCGTTGCCGGATGCTTGCCCGTCACCAGGATCCACGGCGCCCACTCCTGCCTGGCAATGTTGAGGAGCCACTCGGCGTTCGGCTCACTGTAGCCAAAGCAGAAGAGGAGATCGGACTTCTGCGGATCGCAGTGCCGGAAGACCGTATCTTCTATTTCCTGGATTTGCTCCGGCGTGAGATCAGCCGGCAGCGGGACTTCCCGGGGAAGGGGTTCAGGCATACGCTCAGCCTACAGATGGGGAGAATGATTGTCTTCCTGCGCCTCATGGCTTAGGATCCGGCCGCTCCGGGCAATGATCGGCCTCTGGCCGATGGTAAAAATCCGTCTTTCACACTTCGGGCAATTAGCTCAGCTGGTTAGAGCGTTCGATTCACATTCGAAAGGTCACTGGTTCGAATCCAGTATTGCCCACCATTCTGCACAATCAAAAACCCGATGGCTGAGGACTCTTCTGGACAAGGCTTCATTCTGGCCCTTGTGGGCCGGAGCGGCACCGGCAAGACCACGCTCCTCATGGAGCTCTTGAACTCCTTTGCGCCGGGCGGGCTGGCACGGGCAGCGGATGAGCTGGAGCAGTTCGTTGCGGGACAGCATCCACAAGATGTACGACGCGTCACCTGAAGGCGGGCAGAACTGGTCTCATAAACCGTAGCAGGGGTTCGGTTGCCCCTGCGAACCCGCGCGGGTAACCGAACCCGCGCTACGATGAATGGAGGTTGAAGGTTTGTGAGACCAGTTCCATTCAGATGATGTCTTCCCGACTGCTTGCATGGCTGAGAGCTGTAATGAGAGCACCAACCTCTATCCCTTCTTTACTGCCGCTCTCCGTAAAATCGGCCACAAGATCCCAACCAGTCGTTTCAAAACTGATGCTCTCCGCTTGTTCATCATGAATTGGTGAGCAATGGGCAACGTTCTTCATGGGCTAACAGAGCATTATGACCGAGTAGCAAACTCCGGGTCTGCGCTGAGGCGGCTCTCTTCCGGCAGCTCCTGGTTCTGGTACTTGGAGAAGGGCTTCTTGTCATACGGGGTCTCCGCGGGGGAGCTCATGCTCTCAAAGGCGATCTGGCAGATGCGCATGCCTGGGTAGAGCGCCACGGGCATGCGGTTTAAGTTGCTGATCTCCAGCGTGATGGTCCCGCAGAATCCCGGGTCCACGAACCCGGCCGTGGAGTGGACAATGATCCCAAGCCTCCCAAGCGAGCTCCGCCCCTCCACCCGCACCACCAGGTCATCCGGCACCGTGATCCGCTCCTGCGTGACACCCAGCACAAACTCCCCCGGCTGGACGATGTACGGCTCCTCATTGGTGATGGTGATGGTCCGCATGAGGCCCTGGAGCGTCTCCGGCCGCTTGGGATCTAAGATGGCGAACTTGCTGTGCTCGTAGAGCTTGAAGGTGTGACCCAGGTGCAGGTCCATGCTGGAGGCGTGGATGTAGGTCTGAAGCTGCTCCGCGGCAAACGGCGCGGCAACCGCATCCGCCAGATCGATCTTCACTCTGCCGGATGCCAAGGCGGCCTTGATGTCCCTGTCAGAGAGGATCATGCATGGAGCATAGCATGGGAGGAAGAAGTGTCGAATGATCCTGACTCCGCCTCTTGGCGGACGTGGTAGGATCCGTCACTCATGGCCCCCGCCACACCGTCCCACATGGAACGCGGCAAGATCCCGCAGCCCGCCAAACGGCCGGAGGAAGGCCTTGCGGAACGCGCCACGCGGGATGCGATCAGGGAGGAGACGCGCGTGCTGCTGCTTGCCTGCGCATCTGAGCAGCAGTCCGCCATGAATGAGGGGGATGCGGAGCAGTTTGTGCACGGCTTGATGGATGAGGCCAACCTGGAGAGCACCGGCTACGACACGCATGAGAAGAAGCTGCGAGCCATGGAGCAGGGCCGGGATGAGTACGCGCGAGAGATGGTCCGGCAGGCCACGGAGTACGGTCAGGACGCCCACGCGGCCATTGAGCGCGCGCTGGAGCACAAGTGGATTGGAGAGAAGGAGGCGCAGCAGCTGCGCATGGGGCTGAAAAACGGCTCCTGGCTGGAGACCAAGCGCTTCATCCTGGAGGAGCTGCCGGCCTGTCTGAAGAGCTGGGAGACCGTACACCGGGACCGGGCGGCGCTGATCGATCGGGCGCTCGCCCTGAACCTGCGGGAGGAGGACGTGCCGGAGCTCAAGGCGGTCATCCGCAGCACCTACGTGGACCTCCCCAGCGCGGACCGGAAGGACGCGGTGAACCGGGCCCTTGCGGCGCTGGCGGTGTGGGAAGAGACGCACGGAAAGGTGCGGAAACCTGAGGGACCGGATCTCCAGGAGCTTCACGAGCAGGCGCGCGGCCTGCTGGAAGCGGCGGCGGCGGAGGGCATTTTAGCCCGCACGGACATTGGCAGCCGGCTACGGGCGCTCTTTGTGCCCAACGCCAGCCCCCCGGCCGTGCAGACCTACCTAGAGCGGCAGCTGAGAGCGGAACTCACCGAACTGCGCGCCCTGCGCGCGGAGTTTGACCTTTTGGAAGCGCGCCGGCAGAGCGGCCACCCGCAATCATTCCACTTTGTGCATGCCAAGGTGTTCCTGCCCTGGCCGCGGTCGCGCAAGCAGACGTACCTCACAGAAGCCCGTCACCGCCTGGAAGCCGCGGAGACCCTGCACCTGGATATCCTCCGCGTGCAGGCGGAGCTGGACCTGCAGAACTGGGAAGAGGCGGCGGCGCTCCTGGCGCAGCTGAAGCCCGGCACGCTGACGGCGGAAGATGCACGCCGCGCAGCCTCGCTCCAGAGCTATCTGGCGGCCCACCGACCGCCCGCACCCGTACCGGAGCACCCGCCCACGGCGGAAGTGGTAGCAGACCTGCAGGACGCGCTCAGTCGTATTCCGTCTCAGTGGGTGCGGGACATGGTCCGGCACGCGTGCGACCAGGGCTACGACGCCCTCTGGGCGCTCGGCGCCACGCTCATGCGGCGCCAGGAGGAGCACCTTGCACGCGGACTCACGGACGCCCGGGCAGCGGAGCTGCGCGCGGAGACCGACCAGCGAGCGGAGCGCCAGGCACGGCGGGGGCTGAGGCCGCAGGCGTCCCATGAGACCGCCAATGCGCGGAGCGTGACCTACAACCATCACCGCGCGGCGGAGGATGTAGAGACGGAGGAAGAGGCCGCGGTCCCGGAGGTGCAGGTGATTCACCTAGAACCGGAGCGCGGCCGGGAGTTTGTGAACCAGGTGGTGATACCCAATACCGGCAGCCGCACGCTGCTCACGCGCACGGCCGTCATCCCGAGCGGCCTCCCCTATCCCCAGCACGCGCTCCTGGCACGCGAGCTCCTGCCGCGCCTGAAGCGCGCGGTGCGCCTGCTGCGCGACCGGGGCCTCACACTCAGGCAGGCGGAAGCGGAAGCCCGGTTGGCGGCGCGCGCGGCATAGTCTTGCGTATTAAACCGATGAGTGTTGTAATAGGCATAATGCTTCTCTCCCCCGCTATGCGTCACCCTCTGCCAACCTTGGTCCTGCTCCTCACAAGCGCGCTCCTGCTGGCCGCCTGCAGCCGGGAACCGGCCGCACTCTCACCGTCCCAGGAGAGCGTCCTGGCCAATCCTCTCACGGCCGATCGCTACTTCAAGGATCTGGTGACCACCATGGTGGACCTGGAGATCAACGAGCAGGCGGCACTGGCGCAGAACGGGCTCACGCGCACCGTGATCCGGGCCAAAGAGCGGGCACTGGAGCGGGCTAAGCTGGCGGAAGCGCAGAAGCGCCAGGGGCTTCTGGGCGTTTTTGTGCCGGTGAAGGAGGATCCCTTTGGCCAGGCGCTTCTGACCGGCACACGCTTGTACCTAGGGACGGATTTTGCAACGCCCCCCGGTCCCAACCTGCGCGTGTACCTGTCTACGGTCGTAGACCCGCGGGACGCCGCGTTCCCGGACCCGACGGCGGTGGACCTAGGCCCCCTGCAATCCGCCTACGGCGCGCAGGAGTACCGCTTCACCACCACGCGGGACCTCAAGGAGTTCCGGACCGTGGCGCTGTATGACACGGCTCTCAAGCGCATCTACGGCTTTGCGCAGCTGACTGCGCAATGAGGTCACGAGGTTACAAGGTTACGAGGTTACGAGTTCCAACCTTGTAACGTCGTGACCTTGTAACGCGAACGCTCAGCCTCAGAGACGCTGGCCGCCCCCGGAGAGCTGGGCATCAATGGCCGCGGAGAGCGCATCTAGGGTGTTCTCCGTCTTCTCGCCGTTCACGAAGTAGGTGGGCGTCCCGCGCACGTCACGGTTGCGGCCCTCTTCCCGGTCGGCCTCCACAATGTCCGCCTTGATCTTAGACCGCGTGCAGCGCTGGAAGAGCTCCGTATCCAAGCTCAGGTCCGCCGCCCACTGCTGGATGGCCGCGGCGCTCGCGTCCAGCTGCTTGGTGAAGGCGGTATCCACGTACTCCCAGAACTTCCCCTGGTCCGCCGCGCACTCCGCCGCTTGCGCCAGCGCCAAGCCGTAGGGATGCTGGGAAAGCGGGAAGTGGCGGAACTCAAAACGGATCTGGCTGCCGTACTTCTCCAAGAGCGCCGGATTGAGCGCCGCATGGGCGGCGGCGCAGGCCGGGCACTGCAGGTCCGCAAAATCTTCCACCAGGACAAAGGCATCCGGATTCCCCTTGGGCGGCCGGGAGGATTCCGCGGAGAGGCCTGTCGTATCCACGCAGGCGACCAGGAGGAGGGAGAGGGCCAGCAGAGGAAGAAGCTTTGGCATAAGAAGGGAGGAAATTCAGGGGAATACTACCGCGAATATTGAATGTCGAATATGGAATATCGATGGATACTGCTCGAAATTCGCCATTCGATATTCAACATTCGGAACGTTACGGGCACAATAAGGCAGAAAGAGCTTCCGACTGAACATCAGCATGTCGTTATACCGCCAATACCGGCCGCAGACGTTCCAGGATGTCACTGGACAGGAACCGATCGTGACCACGCTCACGCGGGCGGTGGAGCAGGACCGGATTGCGCACGCGTACCTCTTCTCCGGTCCGCGCGGCACGGGCAAGACCTCGGTCGCGCGCATCCTGGCGCGCCACATCCTCACCCGGGGCATGGAGGACCAGACGCTGAAGCAGCAGATCGAGCAGGCGGTCTTGGACGGGAACCTGGTGGACTTGGTGGAGATTGATGCCGCGAGCAACCGGGGGATTGACGACATCCGGGACCTGGTGGAGAAGATCCAGTTTGCGCCGGTGGTGGCGCGGGCCAAGGTCTACATTGTGGACGAGGTGCACATGCTCACGCGGGAGGCGTTCAACGCGCTCTTAAAGACCCTGGAGGAGCCGCCGCCCTACGCCTACTTCATCCTGGCCACCACGGAGCTGCAGAAGATCCCGCCCACCATCCAATCCCGCTGCCAGCGCTTCCCGTTCCGCGCCATCACGGAGGAGCAGATCGTGGCGCGGCTGAGGCACATCGCGGGGCAAGAAGGCATGGCGATCGACGAGCCGGCGCTCCGCGCGATCGCGCACGCGGCGCAGGGGGGCCTCCGGGACGCCATTTCCCTGCTAGACCAGCTGCGGTCCCTGCCCGCCGTGACCGCGGAGGACGTCCGCGCCCGCACCGGGGAATCCGGCCATGAGCGGCTGGAGGAACTCCTCGCCGCCGTACGCACCGGAGAAGCCGACCGGATCCTCCAGATCATCCGCGCCATGGAGGACAGCGGCACGTCGCTGGAAGCCGTGGCTCGCAAGCTGCTCCTGCTCCTGCGCACAGAGCTCCACAGGCAGGCGGAGGCAAGAGAGCCGCTCACGGGAACTGCTCACGCGATCGAACAGCTGCTGGAAGCTGTCCGGCAGATGCGCTCATCGCCCGTCCCGGGACTGGCGCTTGAGGCGGCGCTCTTGAACATGGCCAGCAGAGAGAAGTCACCCACACCTCCCCTACCTCCCCTACCTCCCGTCCCATCCACTCACCCCGCGACCTCCGGCGATCTCCCGATCGAACACGTCTTCCAAGCCTGGCCGGGCGTGGTGAACCGGGTGCAGCCGCCGTCCGTGAAGATGTCCCTCAAGGACGGTCGCGTGAGCGCCGTACGGGGAACGGAAGTCACGGTGGCCTTCACTTCCGCCTTCCACCGGGACCGCGTGAAGCACCCGGACAGCCACAAGCAACTGGAGGACCTGCTGTCCCAAGCGCTCGGCACAGCCGTCACCGCGCGCCTGGAGGTGGATGCGGAGCGCACCCCCGCTCCGGCAGACCCCGGCATGGTGGACCTGGCCGCGGAAGCGAATGATGTGTTTGCTGTTTGAACCATGAGCGCCCCCACCCCGCTCACGCCGTTCGCACCCCTCCCCCCTCTGGGGGGAGGGGTTGGGGGTGGGGGCAAACAGGAACTGCGTGCATCCATCCGCTCCCTCCTCGCCCACCTGACTCCAGAGCAGCGAGCAGAAGAGAGCCGTGTCCTCTGCCACCTCCTGCTCGATCGGATCCCACCTGACGCGCGCAGCATCTGCGCCTTTGCCCCGCTCACGGACGAACCGGACATCATCCCGGCGCTGGAGACGCTCATTGCGCGGCAGGTGGAACTCTCCCTCCCCCGTGTGACGGCTGAGTCCATGACGTTCCATCAGATCTCCGGCTTTTCCGAACTCACAAAAGGCCCCCAGGGATTCCTGGAACCTGCTGCAAATGCGCCCGTGCCAGATCCCCTAGCGATCGACCTGGTCCTTGTCCCAGGCGTGGCGTTCGATGAACAGGGCAACCGCCTTGGCCGCGGCCAAGGC
The DNA here is from genome assembly GCA_964633955.1 of uncultured Candidatus Peribacteria bacterium. Lineage (GTDB taxonomy): Bacteria > Patescibacteriota > Gracilibacteria > Peribacterales > Peribacteraceae > JAQBQQ01. The sequence continues at coordinate 42,384 of CAZWIA010000004.1, forward strand.
CACTACGACCGGTGGATCGGACGGCAGCGCGCACTGGTTCCCCAGACGCGGTTCTGGGGGATCGCGTTTTCGTGCCAGATGGTGGATCATATTCCCACGGAGCCGCACGATGCGCGGCTAGACAGCGTCTTCTCCCCGTAAGTAACCAGATGTGAGGAAATCACTGCATGCCTACCACCCGTCGCGGCAGGAACTCGAGCAGCAGCTTGCGCACCGCCCCCCGCACAGCCTCCAAACGAGCGAGCATGGATCTTCGTACAGCGTTCGCCTTTTCGTCATCGGCAAATTGTAGGTTAGCGAGCCTGCTCATCTTTTCATCAATCTGCTGCTCATACGCACGGACAAACGCCTGGAAGGCCGCGGGCTCCCGTTCAAAGGCCAGCTGGGCCTCCTGGGCAAAGTCTGAATAGGGCGGCAACCGGCCCTTCCACTCCGCCAGTACGGCGTTCACCGCCACTTTAGGATCCTCGATTCCGCGGGTCTGCTCTAAGTGCTCCAGTTTGTCCGGCAGAGCTGCGAGCAGCTCGCCTAGCCGCTCCTGAAAGTCCGCTGAAGGGCGCCATTGCTCCATGCTGAGCGCAGCGTGCACCAAGCACGGACGGAGTTCAACGCATCTCCGGCACAAACCGCTCAATGATATCTATCAGTCCGATCATGTGACTCTCCGGCTCTCCAAACTCCCGCAGTTCCGTGATCCTGGACCGGGAGAGCAGCGGCTCCACTGCCTCCAGCAGGCAGAAGATGAAGGCCCACCGGATGTCTTCACGACTCATGGCCAGGGTGCGGTCCAAGACGCGCACCTGATCCAATTGACTGAAGGGGAGGGACGGCGTGCCGGTTGGGTCATCGATGATGCTGTACAGGCACTCTACGAATTTCTTTCTCTGCACGAGCGTCTCTTGCATCACGCGTTCCTCGCGCCGCGGGAGCGGTTGATTGATGACCAGATAGTTCGCCACGTCTTGCTCCAGCTGCTGGAGCACGGCCGCCTTCGGTACGTAGGTATGCAGGAGCATGCTGTGGATATGCCGTTCGATCGGCGTGAGGTGCTCAGCCATAATTTTACGTTATTGAATACGAACGTAGTTTGTCAAATACACACCGGACAATTGCGGGGGTAGGGTGGACCTGATCTCCCCCGGTCCGCCATGCCTGACTTCCCGAACCTCCAAGCCGCCGATCCGGAAGTCCACGCCGCCCTGCGGGGAGAAATGCGGCGGCAGGCGGACGGCGTGGAGCTGATCGCCTCTGAGAACTACGTCTCCCCGGCCGTGCTGGAGGCGATGGGAACGGTCTTCAACAACAAGTACAGCGAGGGCTACCCCGGCCGCCGTTACTACGGCGGGCAGGAATTCACGGACGCGGTGGAATCCCTGGCGATCGGTCGCGCCAAGCGGCTCTTTGGAGCGAGCCACGCCAACGTGCAGCCGCATGCGGGAGCGCCCGCCAACGTGGCCGCGTACTTTGCCCTGCTGGAACCCGGAGACACGGTCCTGGGCATGGATCTCTCCCACGGCGGACACCTGACGCACGGCCACCCCGTCACGTACCTGACCAAGATCTTCCGGTTTGTCCGGTACAAGATGAAGGACCCGGAGACCGGGGAGATGGATTACGACGCGATGCGGGAAGTGGCCCTGCAGGAGAAGCCGAAGCTCATCCTGGCCGGGTTCTCCGCGTATCCGCGGGAACTCGATTATGGAAGGATGAAGCAGATCGCCGATGAAGTGGGCGCGGTCACCATGGCGGATGTGGCGCACATCGCGGGGCTCATCGCGGGAAAGCAGCTGCGCAATCCCTTTGAAGACGGCTTTGACGTGGTCACGACCACCACCCATAAGACGCTGCGCGGCCCCAGAGGCGGCATGATCCTGACCAAGGATGCTGAACTCGGCAGAAGAATCGACAAGTCCGTCTTCCCCGGCTTCCAGGGCGGCCCCATCATGCAGCTGGTGGCGGCCAAGGCGGTGGCGTTTGGGGAAGCCTTGCAGCCGGAATTCCAGCAGTACGCCAGGCAGGTGATCCAAAACAGCCAGCACCTGGCCAAGTTCTTCATGGATCACGGCGCCAAATTGGTGACGAACGGCACCGATAACCACCTCATGCTGATCGACTGCGTGCGGTCCTGGAACTTGAGCGGCAAAGAGGTGGAACATCTCTTTGATCGCATCGGTATCACGCTGAATAAGAACATGATCCCGGACGATCCCCGCTCCCCCATGGACCCCTCCGGCGTCCGGCTGGGGACACCCGCCATCACCACCCGCGGCATGAAGGAGGCGGATATGGAGACCTTGGGCCAGTTCATGCTCCGCGCGATCGAGCAGCGGACGGATGACTCCGCGATTGTGAAGCTGAAAGAGGAAGTGACGGCGTTCTGCCGGGGGTTCCCAGTGCCGGGGGTTACAGACGCCTGAGTATGAAGCAACGAACGTCCGCCCTGGCGATCGTCCTGGTTTCGAGCGCAGCCGATGGATACCACGTACTGACCCTGGTGAACGACGGCGAGCGGGTATTCCCTAAGGGGCATATCCGGCCGGGCGAGACGCCAAGTCAGGCAGCCGTTCGTGAGGTGCGCGAGGAAGCGGGAGTCAGCCTCTCCGCTGCACAGGATCTTGGCCAGATCACACAGTACGCGTTCTTTTCCGCGCAGGAGAACTGCCAGAAAATTATCCTGGTACAGGGGTTTCTTCTTGATGCCGGGCAGCCAATCACCGTGAATGTTGAGGAAGGATTCACCTGCGGTGATTGGCTGCCCGTGCAGACAGCGCTTAAGGAGTTGACGCACCACGATGCCCGTAGAACCCTGGAACTCGCTTTGAAGCACATTCCTCCTGCCACGTAACCTTTGCCTGTGGCCAGATGGCCGCGCTTACCACTTACCACTCACCACTGACCTCTGACCACTCACCCCTCGCCTACTCCCGCCCCGTCGCCTGCATGGCCTGGTAGATGGCGATGATGGCACTGGAG
>CAZWIA010000005.1:0-29585 GCA_964633955.1 uncultured Candidatus Peribacteria bacterium
CCGGGGGGACGGTGTTCGCCACCGGGAACATGACGGCCAGGGGGTCGATCAGCGGCTCCAGCCTGACGGTCTCCGGGAATGCGAGCGTCACGGGGGCGCTGCTGGTGAGGGGGAACATCGCTACCAGGGGAACCCTGAGCGGTGCCGCGCTGACGGTGATGAGCGGGAATAGCTACCTGCTGGGGAGCATGGCGATTGGGAAGACGTCTGTGGCTGCGGGGACGAAGATGGATGTGGTGGGGACGATCTCGGGTTCTGCCCTGAAGGTGAGCGGTGTTGCCAACTTCTCCGGCGCATTGGTGACGCATAGCGCACTGCCACCCGTGCTAACGCGGCAGATGAGCGGGCAGGCCGGGCTTAACTCTGCCATACAGATCGGCATGAAGGGTAACGCCACATCCGCCGGTACCGGCCCGTCCTTCCTCTTCTTTGCAGACGACTCCGTCGGCAACAAGGAATTCCTGGGCCGCCTGAGCGCCGTATGGGTGAACGGCACAAACGGCAACGAACAGGGTGCTGTCACGTTCAACGTCCGCGCTAACGCGGCGGACACCACGGCGGCCACGGAGGCCATGCGCATCATGCAGAGCGGCAACGTGGGCATTGGCGCCACAGCTCCGCGCCAAAAACTTTATGTGGCGGGCTCCGGCTCCTTTGCCGGCACCATGTCCGGTCGATCACTGTACGTCACCGGCACCGGTGCCGGCACGCGGCCGCTCCTCATCACCCACCAGTCCACGGGCCGTGTGGGCATTGGCATGCTGGCTCCGTCGGACATGCTGACCGTATCGGGTTCCGTCACCATCGACAGCGACGAGACATCCGCATCCCAAAATGCCTTCCGCATCATCACTAACTACAGCACCACGAACAACACCGTCTTCCGCGTCTCCGCGTCCGGCTCCGTTTATGCGGACGGAGTCTACAACTCCGCCGGAGCGGACTACGCCGAGTGGTTCCGTACGTCTACGTCCGGCCTGCAGACCGGTGAACTGGTCTGCATCGATCCGCTACACCCGAATACTGTACGCCGCTGTGACCGCGAGGCTGATGCGAATTTGATCGGCATCGTCTCAAGTCGCCCGGCCTTTGTGGGTAACACCATCACCGGAGCGGAAGGACTGCCGGTGCCGGACACGGTACTGGTCGGTCTCATCGGCCAGGTGCCTACTCGCGTCCTGGCATCATCTGGCGCCATCCGGCCGGGTGACCAGCTGACCGCCTCCCATATCCCGGGTGTGGCCCGCAAAGCGCGAGCCGGGGAGCCCACGGTGGGCGTGGCACTAGAACCGCTGGCCGCCGACCAGAGCGGAACCATCAACGTCCTCATCTCCCGCCGCAACCAGTCGCTCACGAGCGAGGTGGTGGAGCAGACGGTGTTGGACCAGATCGCCGCCATGGATATCCAGGATGAGGTGCTGGCCACGGTGCGGGACGCGCTCTTGGCCGTTTCCGCCAGCGGCGCGCTTCGGCAGATGGTGACCGCAGAAGTGCAAGCGCAGGTGAACGCGCTGAACCTGGCCCAGCACATCCGCGCGGAGCTGGAGCACCAAGCCGCCCAAGGCAGCCTTGCCAGCGGATCGGACGTTGGCGCGCTGCGGGAAGCACTGCAGCATCTCTCTGGCGCCGCACTCCGTCTGGATCAGCTGACGACCGGCCTCCAGCAGCGCTACGGCCTGACTGCCGGAGACACGCTCACGGTGGACCGGGGCGCGGAAATAACCGGCACGCTGGCGATCCACCAGCTCCTCACCGCCCGCGGCGGCCTGGAAATCCACGGGCCGGTGCAGCTTGCGGATCTCTCCAACTGCCCGGCCATTGGCACGGATGAGCACGGCACGCTGGTCTGCCGCTCCGGCCTCCTGGATCAGGCGGCAGCGGACGCCCGGTACGGGCAGAAGACCAATGCCACGCTCAGCGGGACGCTCACGCTGGATGCGGACCAGACCGACGGCGGCCAGGATCTGTTCCGGATCCTGAGCGACGTGAACCGGCCGGACACGACCGTCTTCCGTGTGACGGCCACCGGCGGCGTGTACATCAACGGAGCCTTCCACAGCGCCGGCGCGGACTACGCGGAGTGGTTCCAGACGGGAGACCAGGATCTCCGGCCGGGCGAGCTGGTGTGCATTGATACCACGCGGCCGAACGCCGTCCGCCGCTGCAGCCGGGAAGCGGACAATCAGCTGATCGGCATCGTGTCCACGCACCCGGCGTTCATCGGGAACTCCATCGGCGGCGCCGGAGGCTCGCTTGGCATCACGCCGCCGGGGTACGTGCTGGTAGGGCTGATCGGCCAGGTGCCGGCGCGCGTGACCACGGAACTGCCGGGAGCCACGGGCGCCCTGCTCATCCGGCCGGGGGACCAGCTCACCGCGTCCCGCATCCCGGGCGTGGCGCGCAGGGCGCTGCCCGGAGAGCCCACGGTGGGCGTGGCGCTGGAGGCCTTTGACGGCGCTGCCGGAGAGACCGGCGCCGTGAACGTGCTCATCTCCCGCCGCAACCAGTCGGTTACGGCGGAGGCCGTGGAGCAGGATGTCTACGAGCGGCTGGCCGCGCTGAATATCCAAGACCAGGTGCAGGGCCTGCTGCAGCAGGCGCTCTCCGGCGCCATCCTGAGCCAGAGCGCCGCGGACGCGGTGACGGCGGAACTTGAGACGCTCAACCTGGAGGAACGGCTGCGGCAGCTGGAGGCACAGCTCAGCGGCACCGCCGCGCTCCTGGCCGCGCGGCCGCTCCTGGAGCGGCTGGATGCCCTGGAGGCGTGGCGGTCTGAGATGCAGACAGATACCGGCGCCATGCTCGCCGCAGGCGCGCTCCACGTGCAGTCAGCCGAGGTGGATACCACGCTCAGCGTGGGAACGGACGCGCGCATCAGCGGAGACCTCCACCTGGAGGGCGATCTGATTACCCAAGGCCTCCTGGTGCCGGGCAGCGTGCGCATTGAGAACGGAGCGGACGTAGGCGGCATCCTGCGCGCCCAGGATCTGGAAGTTGCGGGCAACGCGGCCCTGAGCGGCAGCGTGCTCATTGGCGGCAACCTGTACGTTGCATCCGGATCGCTGCAGCTGGGCGGGAGCGTCATCAGCATCCAGGACGGCGGCATTGCGATGGACCTGCTCCTGGTGCGCGGCGCCCTGCGCGTAATGGGCGACATCACCGTGGAGGGGCTGGCAACGCTCCTGGGGAGCGTGGAGGTGCGCGGCCAGCTGATCGTGAGCGGGCGGCAGGCGGGCTTTGCCACCCTGCCCGCCGGGAACTCTACGGTGGCGGTCGCCTTTGGCACCGGCTTCAGCGCCGTGCCGGTGGTGACGGCCTCGCCGGACTGGCCCGTTCCGTACGCCGTCACGCAGACGACGAGCACAGGCTTCACCATCCGGATCGCGCAGGCGCTCGACCGGGACGTGACCTTCAGCTGGATCTCGCTCGGTCGGAAGGACGTTTCACAGCCAGAATCCGCCCACGCCACCGCAGACGATCAGCCACAAGAGGTTTACGGACCGGAGCCGGGTGACCTGCCGTTCGATTTCACCCCGCCGGAGGATCCCCCGTCCGCCGAACCGGCCGCAACGGGCACTGGTTCCACGCAACCGGCCGACGCTCCCGTGAGCGAGGAGACGCCGCCTACAGACGAGACGGCCACCAGCACGCCGTCCGCCGATGAGCCACCGGCGGATGACGCGCAATCCGCCCCCGAGCCAGCGGACCCTCCGTCCACGGATCCCCCCGCGAGCACGGACGCACCCCCGGCAGCCGAACCGCCCCCGCCACCAGCGGAGAGCCCTCCGCCCCCGGAGGGCTGATGGGGAACGATTGCGAAACAGGGAGCCGTTCCCGCGGCTCCCTGCACGTTCCCGTCCATCCCTTATGGTCTTGTGGTCTTGGTTGTTCTTCACGGGCACTGCCCGTCACTGCGGCCCGGCGGCGCGTCGCTGCATGGTGCGAGGAGAGGAGGAAGTAGGGTGGGTCGCGACAGCAGCACCATAGCGGGCGGGGGTTAAGAGGCGGTTAAGAACATCACAGGATTACACGTCACAAGTTTGGAGTGACGAGTGACACGCAACGTGTAACTCGTAACTTGTAACCGGTAACCCTCATGCGAACTTCACCCGGAACACCGTCCCCTTGCCCTCTTCACTCTCTACGGTAACCGGCCAGCCGTGCAGGTCGCAGATCCGCTTCACGAGCGCCAGGCCCAGGCCAAAGCCTCCGGCCGACCGCGCCGCCTCCGCCTGGTAGAACCGGTCAAAGATGCGGCCCGTCACCTCCGGAGCCATGCCGATCCCGCTATCCTCCACCACCAGTTCCTTGCGGGTGAGGCCGATCGATACCCATCCGCCCTCCGGCCTGGTGAATTTCACGGCGTTGCCGACCAGGTTTCGGAGGACCTGGCGGATGAGCGTGGGATCGCCGTTCGCTCTCACTTCCGGCACAATGGACGTCCGGATCTCCACGCGCTTGGCCGCGGCTGCGGCGGAGAACTCTTCCGCCGTCGCGTGCGCCAAAGAAGATAGGTCCAGACGCTGCGTCCGCAGCAGGTGGCGGTCCAGCCGGGCCAATTCCAGGAGCCGCTCAATGAGGACCGAGAGCTCCCTCACGTCTTCCTTGGCGGAGAGGAGTCCCTCGCGGTGACGTTCGGTTCTGAGCGCCAGATCCAGCGATGAACTGAGCGTTGCGAGCGGCGTCCTGAGCTCATGGCTGGCATCCTGCGTGAACTGCTCCAGGCGTCCCACCATCTCCTCCGCCGGGCGGAGGCTTCTCCGCGCAAAGAACAGCCCCACGCCGTACGTGAGCGCGCTCACGAGCGCGCTGATGAGTGCGTAGAGGAGCGCCCGGGGCGGCAGGTCGCCCAGCCGGAAGCGCTCCACTTCGCCCACCTGCACAAAGCCGATCAGCTGGCCGTTCTGTTCGATCGGCAACGTGGCCACCGCATACTGCTCCCCCTGGACGCCCACGCGCTGCACGCCGCGTCCCAGCACGAACGGAACATCCCTGAATAGGCTGCCCTCATAGAGGACGTCCCCGAACGCGTTCACCACCCGCACCTTCTCCCGCAGGAAGGGCTGCAGCTGCACGTCCACTCCCGTCCGGGTGAAGCGCGTATGATCCAGCACCTGCTCCGCCGTGCTGGCCAGCCGGTAGCCGGTCTGGCGCTGCATGTTCTGCACGTCCGCCGCCAGGAAGACGATGCCGTTGACCGTCAGGAGCAGGAACACGAAGACCGTGAACTGCCGGGCGATGCGGTGGCTGATGCGGCGGAAGAGCATGGGAACCGTCAGTCCGGCGGTACACGATACCCCTGGCCCGCCACGGTTTGAATCACGCCTTTGCCCAATTTCCGGCGCAGGTACGCCACGTGGACATCCACGGTCTGGGAGAAGAGCAGGTCATCCCGCGCGCCCCACACGTGCTCAATGATCCGCGGCCGCGCCTGCACCATCCCCTTGTTGCGCAGGAGGAATTCCAGCAGGCCGTACTCCTTGGGGGAGAGCTCCACCCTCTTCCCCTTGCGCGTCACCTCCCCCTTCACGGGATCCAGCCGGATGTTCCCCGCCGTGAGGACAGGGGACCGCTCCGGCGTGCCGCGCCGCAGGAGCGCGCGCACGCGGGCAAGCAGTTCGCCTAGATCAAACGGCTTCACCAGGTAGTCATCCGCGCCAATGTTCAGCCCGTGCACCACCTCCTGCTGCTTGCCGCGCGCGGTGAGCATGAGGATGGGCATGCTCTTCTTATGCTGCCGCAGCATGGTGCAGATCACGTAGCCGTCCATGCCGGGCAGGTTGATGTCCAGGATGATCAGGTCCACATCCTGGGTCATGGCCAGTTCAAATCCCTCCCGGCCGTCATGTGCCACGCTCACCGCGTAGCGCTCCAGCTCCAGGAACTGCCGCACGTTGTCCGCCAGCTTGGCCTGGTCTTCAATGAGGAGGATGTGCACAGGCAAAGAGTACCGCGAACGGGATTAAGGTCACATTAAGGCCGGGGGCTCATCCAATCAATACGGGTTCAAGCTGGAAGATCAGGGAGGTGCAGGAGGGGCTTAGGAACAAGCCTGCCCTGAGCCCGACGAAGGGGACAAGATTCCCTGCCCCTCTGACAGAAAAAAATCGCAGATCTGAAACGAGGCCCCGGTTGGAGCCTCGTTCTGTTCTGTGAAGGAGGGGGAAAATGAGACGAATATCGCCTGATGCTCCCCCCAGGACGTGGAACGAACCGCGCCCCTTACAGAACCGCCGCGTTTCTGCGACCGCATCTTCCCGCCCAGTATGATTCCTTAGTGCCCGACCGGCACGTCTCCAAAGGAGATGCCGATCCGCCGCGCCGCCGCGAACACCGGATCATCCGCCGTCACAAGCTTCAGTCCGCCCACCGCGTCCGCGATCGGCACAATGTCCATCTTGCCCTGCCGCAGGGAGACCATGCAGCCGAACTTCCCGGCATGCACCGCGTCCATGGCCGCCGCGCCGTACGCGCGGGAGAGGATGCGGTCCTCCGCATTGGGACTGCCGCCGCGCTGCGTGTGCCCCAGCACCACGGTACGCATCTCAAACTCGCCGGGAGCCATCTCCTCCACCGCCGCAAGCAGCCGGTCGGCCGTGCCGCCCAGCTTGTCCTCCCGCTGGCTGCCGCCGCTCTGCCGCTTGCTCTGCTGGCCGTTGATACGCGCGCCCTCCGCCACCACCACCACGGACGCGAACTCCCGCTCCTTGTCCCGCCGCAGGAACGCGGTCAGGTCCTGCAGATCAAAGGGGAACTCCGGCAGGAGGATGGCATCCGCGCCGCCGGCCACCCCGCCGTAGAGCGCGATCCACCCGGCGTGGCGGCCCATGGTCTCCACAAAGATCACGCGGTCATGGCTGGCCGCCGTGGTGTGAATACGGTCCAGCGCCTCCCGCACCACTTCCACCGCCGTAGAGAAGCCGAACGTCCGGTCGGTGCCCTGGAGATCGTTATCGATCGTCTTGGGCACGCCCACCACGCGCGCGCCCGTGAGGTCCATGAGCTGCTGGGCGCCGCTCAGCGTGCCGTCTCCCCCAATGACGATGAGCGCATCAATGCGGTTGGCCTTCATGTTGCGCTCCACCATCCGGAGCGTCTCCTCCGGAATGCCGGAGACGCCGCCCGCCCCCGCCTTGGCCGCAAAGCGCCCCTGGTTGGTGGTCCGCAGGATGGTCCCGCCCAGGTGGCTGATGCCGCGCACGTCCTCAAGCGCCAGCGGCCGGAGCATAGGCGGATCCAGGATTCCCTCCCAGCCCTTGAGGATACCCACAAACTCATAGCCCAGCGGGATGCCAGACCGGACCACGGAGGAGATGACCGCGTTGAGCCCGGCGCAATCCCCGCCGCCGGTGAGGATGCCCACGCGCTTCACGGGAGAAGAGACCATGGAAAAAGAAGAGAGAACGGGAAAAAGGAAGGCGGAGTATACAGCCTACCGGGCAGGGAAACGAGGGATTTTGGGAACATCTTGCCAGGAACGGTGGATGAGGCATGCCAAGGCACGAGTGACCGGTTGGGATTCGACCGAACCGAACTCGTAACTCGCACCCCCCTTCACGCCATACATTGACTGCTGTCTCCAAAAGGATCCTAAACGAATGCCTCGTCAACCCCATATCCATCCAAAAGCACGGACAACCGCGTCATCTCCATGCGATCGCGGCACAGCACTCCCGACCGCCACTTTCCCTCCTCATCCCATGACCGCCAGATCCCTGTGCGCCACACTTGCCCTCGCATCCGGCCTGGCCCTGCTGGCCGGACCGGACACGCTCATGCTCTTCACGCTCCTCCACGCTCCGCCCGTCCAGGCGGAAGGCATCCAGTCCGCGGACGTACAGGCATCCGCGGCTACCACCGTGACGAGTGTCATCAACGCGGATTCCGGGAATGCGGTCGACGTATCTCAGGACAGCGACGGTGGCGGCGCGCAGATTGCGGACATCAACGCGAATGCGGATACCATGGTGGACGCCGTGATCAATGCCCTGTCCGGCAATGACATCGGCGTCAGCCAGGATCTGCCGGCGAACACGGACGGCTTCCAGCAGGCCGACGTGGACGCGGTCATCCGGTCCTGCGCACAGAACGTGATCCAGGTGAACCAGAACGCAGGCGGCCTGGCGGAAGTAGACGCGGATGACGCGCCCTGCGTCGCCCAAGTGCCGCCGCCCCAGTCCTCCTCCTCGGAAACCGGCGGCCAGTCCTCCTCCGCGCCGTGCACGGATTGCGGAGGGGGAGGTGGTGGCTCCAGCAGCGCGCCCTGCGTTGACTGCGGCGGTGGAGGCGGGGGTGGTGGAGGAGGCGGGGGAGGCGGTAATGGAGGTGGAGGTGGCGGCTCCGTAGGCGGCACCTCGGACGGTGGAGGGGGAGGTGGTGGTGGAGGCGGAGGTGGCGGGAGCGGACCGGGAGGCGGCGCAAAGACGCCGCCGGAGGAGGAAGAGCTGCCGCCACCCAGCTTTGGCGGACCGGAGCCGGAACCCGAGGCGCCCGTGATCCCCGTGGAGCTGCGGCATCTCCGGCCCGGCGACCGCGTGACCGTGGAGGACGCGTCCGGCAGGGCCCGCACGTTCACGGTGCAGGGGTCATCCGTGTACCCGGAAGACCGGGCGCCCATGGAGCAGATCTTTGGAGCCGGGAGCGGCGCGCAGCTCCGGCTCATCACCTGCCACGGACCCTGGGGCGGAGAAACATATAAGGAGAGGCTGGTGGTGACGGCAACGCTCGACCAGACGAAGACCGTAGGACGGACCGAATAACTGATCACCACTATCCAATCATCAAACAATTGCAAAATCATCAATGAGAGAAAACCTGAACATTTGCTGGAATATTCGATCATTGGTCATTCGGTGATCGTTTGGTCATTGGTGCTTGGAGATTGGTCATTGTCTCAATGCACATGAAATAGAATGGCCATGCTGTTACTCTCTCCCCCGTGCGTCGCCTCATCTCCGCGCTCTTCGCGGTCTTGCTTCTGCTCTCCGCAGAACCCTCCTACGCCTGGCGGAAGATTCCGACCGTGCAGACCGCGGCCACGGGATCGGTCGCCGAGCCCGCATTCCGGCCGCTCAGGCCACCCGTGCGGCGCGCGTCTCTGGAGAAGAAACTCGCCGCCATGCGCGAACGCATCCTGCGGCTGACCAACGGCGCGCGGAAGCAGGCGGGACTGAAGCCGCTCACGCGGAACCCGCTCCTGGAGACCTCCGCCCAGGCGTACGCGGAGGACATGGCGCGCCGGAACTTCTTCAGCCACAGCGATCCAGACGGCCGGGAACCGGCGGATCGCATCCGCGCCGCCGGCTACAGAGCCGCGCGCTGCCGGTGCCAGACCCGCACGTGGACGGGGGAGAACCTGGCCAAGGGGCAGACCGGCATCACCCAGGTCTTCCGCGCGTGGATGAACTCCCCCGCGCACCGCGCCGCCATCCTGCATCCGGCGTTCACGGACATCGGCATCGGCATCCGCAGCCGCTACTGGGTGCAGCACTTTGGGGCGGTGGAGGTGATGGAGGAATAACGCATCCAAGGAGAACCTCCTGCACGGCCTGAAGACATTCGGCTATCCAAGGAATGACGGCGATGCATGACCTGCGGCCAGATGGCCGCTCTCAACTTCATGGCCGCTCTTCCCTTCATCCAATAGCCCCCGAATGAATTCGGGGGCTAACGATGTTCCATGGATCGACGTATCACTGATCACTTACCACTTACCACTTACCACTTATCACTCGTTCTTCACCACTGACCTCTGACCACTCCTCACTGACCACTCACCACTCTCCGCGCCCGGTACACCCACACCGCGCTGTCCGCGCGGGTGTCGCTGGCCGCCTGGAAGGCGGCGTCGTCATCATCGGCATCTGCCACCTGCGTGATGTCACTGTCGTTATGGGACACGCCGGCAATGTCCGCCAGCATATTGGCCAGCGCGTTGCCTTCTGCCTCTGCGTCCTGGATGCCGTCGTCATCCATGGCCTGCGTGAGCTCGGCACCATTGACCGCGCTGCCCGCCAGGCTGGCATTGATGGAGGTATCCGCGTCCGCGGCATGGTCGGCCTCCTGGAAGGCATCCCCTTCCGCCAGCTGGTCAAGATCCAGCGTGTTGCCGGAATCCCCGCTCACGGAGAAGTCTCCATCCAGGAGCGCGCTGAAGCCGGCTAGGATGTTTTGGAAGCCGTCATCCCCGCCGTCCTGGTCCGCCGCCACGTCATTGGCGCTCGTGAGGTCCGCGCTCAGGTCCAGCACGGTATCGGCGTCCACGTCCGTCTGGGACTCGTGGAAGCCCTCGCCGTCGGCCTCCTGGGAGATATCCAGCAGGTTTGCGCGGCGGAATCCACCACCGCGCCCACGTCGGTCGCGTTATCACCAAAGATGTCCGAGAGCTGGAAGAACGCCGCGTTGGCGCCGGATATCCAGCTCACCAGCGCAAACGCCGACACGGCGGAGAGGACCGGCATCACCCGGCGGCGTTGCCCTGGATGTGTGTGTCTTTTCTCGCGGAGGGAATCGGACATAGAATAGGAAGGGGAAGGGATAGAAAGGTCGCCAACAGACCTGAGACGCCCTTCCCCCCTAGGTATGACACACGATCGCGTGCGGAATGGCTGGATTCCCACCATGATAGCCCTTCATGTGACTGGTCATCCTTCCTGACGGGCCACCGGTTCCTTCCTTGCATGGCGGACGGTAGTCTGCCCCTGATGAGCATGTCTTCCTCCTCCCTGCCGGCCCATAGCGCGCTCCTGCGCGCCCACAACTTGCGCGATACGCGCCCGCGCCGCGCGGTGCTCCGCGCGCTCATGCGGCTCGGCCGCGCCGTGTCCATCGCACAGATTCATGCGGCCCTGGAACGGACGGACGGCGGCGTGAACACCGTGACCGTGTACCGCATTCTGGAGGCGTTCGCCCGGGCCGGCATCGTGCACCGGGAGCCGGAGACGGGACGGTTCTTCCTCTGCCAGCTGCCGGGGGAAGCCGGTCATCACGTGTTTTTGCAGTGCCTCCGCTGCGGGCGGACGGAGGAACGGCAGGACGCGCGTCTCTGCCAGGCGGAAGACGCTCTGGCCAAACGGGCGGGCTTCCTGCCACAGAGCCACATCACGCAGATCCGCGGCACATGCCGCCAGTGCAGGAAGCGCTAGGACATGTTACCATCGCGACATGCGTATGCTGGCTTGCACACTGACACTCATGTCTTTCCTGGCAGCAGTTGCCTTGCCCGCCCGGGCGCAGGAGCCACTTGAGCCGCGCGAGGAATACGCCCGCGCGCGGGTGACGGCCATCTTGAGCCAGACGGAAGACACGTCCATGCCGGACCTTCCGCGCCGCGTGCAACAGGTGCAGCTGAGGATCCTGAGCGGACCGGACGCCGGCCGCACGTTCACGGCGGAGAACGGCGTCCTGCCCGGACGGGAGGACATGGAACTCCGGGAAGGAGAGACCGTGGTGGTGCGCACTCTCATTAAGGCGGACGGATCCGTAGAACACCTGCTGCAGGAGAAGAGCCGCCTCTCCGGACTGCTGGTGCTGGTGATCGGCTTCTTCCTGCTGGCGAGCCTCCTGGGCGGGCGGGCGGGAGCGGCGTCCGTCCTGGGCCTGGCGGTGAGCGTGGGGATTCTGCTGCTCTTCGTGGTGCCCCGGATCGTGGAGGGGTGGAATCCGCTCATCACCAGCCTCATCGGATCCTTCATGATCGCGTGCACGTCCCTCTACTTGGCGCACGGCTTCACCCGGCGAACCACCATCGCGCTCGCCTCCACGCTCACCGTTCTCTCCGCCTCCGCCGCGCTCTCAATGGTCGCCGTGAGAGTGGCCAAGCTCTTTGGCATGGGAACGGAGGAATCCCTCTTCCTGCAGTCCGGCGTTATGGAATCGATCGACCTGCGGGGCCTCCTCTTGGGCGGTATGATCATCGGCTGCCTGGGCGTGCTGGACGACATCACCACCGCGCAGACCGCCGCCGTGGATGAGATCCAGAAGGCCAACCCTCGGCTATCGTTCACCGATCTCCTGCGGGCCGGCACGTCCGTGGGCCGGGAGCACATCGCCTCCCTCATCAACACGCTGGCGCTGGCGTACGTGGGCGCCTCCCTGCCACTGCTCCTCCTCTTCTGGACCAGCGGGGACATTCCCCTGTGGGTGATCCTCAATAGCGAGTTCCTGTCGGAGGAGATCGTGCGCACACTGGTCGGGTCAACCGCACTGGTCCTGGCCGTGCCAGTCTCCACGTGGCTGGCGGCCAAGGCGTTCCATGGGCGGGCGGGGGACGGGGTGTCCGGTCACAACGAACGGACGAGCGGAACAGGGCACCTGCACCATCACCACTGATGCACGCATGTCCCCCCTCCACGCCGTCCTGCTCGGCTTCATAGAAGGCATCACGGAGTTCCTGCCCGTCTCCTCCACCGGGCACCTGATCTTGGCGAGCCGCCTGCTGGGGCTCCCGCAGTCGGACGCCCTCAAGAGCTTTGAGATCGCCATTCAGCTGGGCGCCATCCTGGCCGTTGTGACCCTGAGCGGCCGGCGGCTGGCCGCCTCCCCGCGCGCGCTGCTATTGGTACTCTGCGCGTTCGTGCCCACGGCCGTGATCGGCTTCTTCCTTAAGGACTTCGTCCGATCAGTCCTGCTGGAGAGTATCCCCACCGTGCTTGGCGCGCTGCTTCTGGGCGGCATCGTGCTGATCGTCTTTGAGATCTTCCATGAAGAGCGGGAGGACGCCACCGCGGAGATCGGTCAGATGACCTTCACGCAGGCAATCGCGATCGGCGTCATCCAGTCCCTGGCCCTCATCCCGGGCGTCTCCCGCGCGGCCGCCACCATCCTGGGAGGCCTTGGCCTCAACATGCGGCGCACGGCCATTGTGGAGTTCTCCTTCCTCCTGGCCATCCCCACCATGGCGGCGGCCACGGCGGCGGACCTGCAGGACTCCATCGGACAGTTCTCCTCGGCGGACTTCACGGCACTCGCGATCGGCACGGTCGTCTCCTTCTTCACGGCGCTCATCGCCATCCGCTGGCTCCTGCGCTACATCACCCACCATTCCTTCGCGCCGTTCGGGTGGTACCGCATCGGCATCGCTCTGCTCGGCTTCATCCTCCTCGGTGGCTGATCCGTTCCGCGGCCGCGGAACGCCGCGGACGGCTACAGTAAGCCACAATCTAAGATCGGTCGTTTTTTTGCGCCAACCGCGCCTTGAGGCGGCCGGATGCAGGGCCTATGCTCGCGTCCCATGGCACCTGCCCCCACGAACGACGGCCCGCAGATCACCCTCACGGTCATCCTGGACCACATGCAGGCCATGAAGCAGGAGCATACGGTACACGGATCATGTGTAGAGACGCGCTATAGTCCATCTCTACACACACGAACCACACTTATCGCCCCAGTTGCTCCAAGGCCTGCAGCGCCGTCTCGTTCCCCGGCTGGTACCGGAGGAGCTCTTCAAACTGCTCGCGGGCCTGCGCGCGGTCTCCCATGGCGGCGTAGAGGATGCCCAGATTGGTGCGCGTGGGCGCGTCCCACGGCTGCACGTCCGCCGCGCGTAGGTAGGCCTGCAGCGCCTGGTCCGTCTTTCCCTGGGCTTCCAGCAGCACACCCAAGTTGAACCAGGCCTGGCCCATGCGGGGCTCTATCTCTATCGCCTTGCGGAAGTCCGCCTCCGCCTGCGCCGGATCCACATCCCGCTGCCGCCGGTGAAGGCTGCCGCGGTTCACGTACGCCAGCGCGTAGTCCGGCCGGATCTCGATCGCCCGGTCATAGGCCGCAAGGGCCTCCGCAAACTTTCCTTCCGCCACGTACAGGTTCCCCAGTGCCGCGTAGGCCTCCGCGCCCTGAGCGGAGGAGAGTGTGGCGCCGGTGAGGTACCTGTGCGCCTCCTCAAACCGCTCCAGCCGGGTATAGAGCGCGCCCAGGTTCAGGCGGATGCGCGGCAGGTCCTTGATCTGCAGCGCCTGGTGCAGCTCTGCCTCCGCCTCTTCCAGCCGTCCCTGCCGCCGGTAAGCGTTGGCTAAGTTATTGCGGGCGGAGTAGGAATCCGGATCCACCGTCAGCACGTGCCGGTAGATGGTCTCCGCGCTGGCCCATACCAGGGACTGGCGGTAGGCAAGCACGCTGAGCGCCAGTACGGCCATGCCGACCGCACAGAGAACGGGTATCTCACGTTGCCTGCGGCCGTCCGCCCACGCCCAGATCCCAGCGGACACCATGAGGACTATCCCCACCATGGGCACGTAGGCGTACCGGTCGGATCCCACAAAAGGCTCTCCCTTGATCAGGTTGGTGAACGTGGGGACGAGTGTAAGCAGGTAAAAGAGGATCCCGAACGCCAGCAGCCGGACCCGGTTATAGGCCCACGCCGCCAGCGCCAGGGCCACTATCACGAGCAGGAGGGGCAGAAAGAAATCCGGCGACGCCAGGGTGATGGGCTTGGTATACGCATAGAGGATGGAGAAGTCCGCGGGCCACAGGAGCTTCTGTATGTAGAAGATGATGCTCTTCACGGCCAGGAGAGCGGCCTGCCATGGAGAGACCTGGACCAGCAGTTCCTGCTTGCCATACAGCGCCACGATCCCGAAGATCACGCTGAAGAAGAGGTAGGGCAGCTTGTCCAAGAGCATCCGGCGGTCCCGCGAGCGCCGCTGCAGCTCGTCTGTGAGGAGCAGGACCAGGGGCAGGGTGAGGACCATGACTTTCGCCAGCAGGCCCAGCAGGAAGAGCGTCAGACTGAGCACGTACCGGCGTCGGGACCGGTTTGGCTCCGCAGCGCGGTAGGAGAGGTAGCTGATCCACGCCGCCAGGAAGAAGAAGGTAGAGAGTACGTCCTTGCGCGCCGCCGCCCACGCCACCGCCTCCGTGTTGAGCGGATGGACCAGGAAGAGGAGCCCCACGGTGAGCGCGGCCAAGCGATGACGCAGCAGGAGGTACGCGAGCCACAGCACCAAGAGGGCGTTCAACGTGTGCCACAGGAGGTTCTGCGCGTGGTACGCGGTGGCATCCAGGCCGCCAAGGGCGTGGTCCATCTGGTAACTGAGGAACGTGAGGGGGATGTAGAGCTCCGGATCGTAGGTGGTGAAGGCGGCTTTGAGCGTCCGCGGCGTGATCTCCTGGATAATCGGGTTCTCAAAGATCAGGAGCCCGTCATCCGTCCTGATGAAATCATTGCCAAGCGACCGGCCGTAGACCAGCAGGGCCAGCAGGGCAAACCCCGCCGCAATCCAGCCCCGTACGGCGGAAGAGGGCAGGGGTGGCAGGGATTGGGGCCGATCGGACATGCGGCCATCCTAGCGCGGCAGCCGCCAGCCTGCGACCTGGATCCGATCGAATGCTATTTGCGCAATATTCACAAATATCCAGCAACTCCTTCCCCGCGGCCGATGACCCCTGAACCTTCCCCGGAGCGGCATTTTTTGCTATCATATCCGGATCCCTGCAAAGAGGATCCCGTACAGCCGCCACGGTGGCGGCTCACACAACCCACCGTACAGACGCCCCGCCGGGGCGTCTCAACAAAAAAATTCACACCTATCCCATGACGATCGACGCCTGCATCGCCCACGCCATCCACAGCGAGCTGGATATCATGGAGGCTCTGCCGAACGTGACGCACGTGCCGTTTGAAGAGCTGGAGATGTTCGTGGAGCGGTTCGTCCTGCACGTGCAGGAGGCCATCTACAACGTGGTGATCGAGCGGGGGGAGTCCTACATCCGCTCCAAGGACGCCGCGGGCCTGTGCGCCACGTGCCTGGAGGCGGGAGTGCCCGTGCCGCCCCATATGCTCCTCAAGATGTGCCAGACGATCATGCAACTCCTGGAAATGGACGCTAAGTTCATCCTGGATACGGAGGACGGGAAGACACTCTACTACGTGAAGATGGCGATTCCGGTGTGACGAGCGGTGAGGAGTCAGAGGTCAGTGATCAGCGGTGAGTGGTGAGTGACCAGACTGTTCGAACAGCCTTGGGTTGCTCCTGATGATATTGGCTTTGCTCACCACACGCACGTCCGCGGTGCGGTTCCCCAGGTCCTTCACAACCAGGACGTAACTAGGATCATCCAGCCGCTCCACCATCAGCTGGTAGCCGTGCTCCAGGACACGGATGCCCCTGCGGTGCTCAATCTCAATAGACACGAGGGTCCGGGCGGGAACCAGGATTCCGCCGATCTCGATCGGCGGCGGCTCCAGGGAATCCGGCAGGCGCTCAGGGGCCTTCGGCATGCGGAGACCTTAGGCGGAGGAACGGAGGAAATCGAGCATTCCGGAGGGTGGTGGCCGCCACACGCGAGTGGCAGACACCCTGAGAAGCCCTTCCTCGCATTTCATGCAACAGCCTACGACGACCGTCGGTGAACAACCGACGCGTTTACCGCTTGCTGAACTGCGGGGCGCGGCGGGCGCGCTTGAGGCCCGGCTTCTTGCGCTCCTTCACGCGGCTATCCCGGCGGAGGAAGCCGGCACGCTTGAGGTCGGATCTAAACGTCTCATCTACCAGGAGCAGCGCGCGGCTGATGCCGTGACGGACGGCGTCAGATTGCGCGGCCTTGCCGCCGCCCTCCACGCGGGCTTCTACATCAAACTCCGTCTTCTTGCCTACCAGCATCAGGGGCGCCACCGCGTTCTCCACCTGCGTGCCGGTGAAGTAGTCCTTCAGCTTCTCCCCGTTCACCAGCACCTGGCCGGAACCGGCTTCAAAGAGGCGCACGCGGGCCACCGCGGTCTTGCGCTTGCCGGCGCTGTAGAAGTAGGAGCGGGAGGAATCAGCAGAGGGAGTCATGAGTGCGAGGAGTGAGAGCTGGCGGAATGAATTGATAATGGATAATGGACAATTGACAATGAAAGGAATTGTACATTATACATTGTCCATTTTCCATTCCTTGGGCTTTTGCGCGGCAAAGGGATGGTCAGATCCGGCAAAGACGTGGAGCCGCTTGAGGATCTCCCGGCGCAGGCGGTTATTGGTGAGCATGCCCTTCACGGCGCGCTCGATCACCTCCGTAGAACCGCTCTCCATGAGCCGGGCCAGCGTGCGGACGGAGAGGCCGCCGGGATGGCCGGTGTGGTCCTTGTACTCCTTCTTGAGCAGCTTGGGAGCGGCAATGCGCAGCTTGTCCGTGTTCAGGACGATCACCACGTCCCCGCACAGCTGATGGGGGGAGAAGCTGGCCTTGTGCTTGCCGCGCAGGAGGCGGACGGCCGCCGTCGCCACCTGGCCGATGGTGTGGCCCGTGGCGTCGATGGTCAGCCACGCGGGAGCCGAGACGGGAACAGTGGAGGTCTTCATTGGGAGGAAACCGAAGAATCCAAAGAATCCGAGGATTCCGAGGAAGACTGGCTTTTCTTACGAGTAGCAGTCTTAGGAGCGGTCTTCTTGGGCGCCTTCTCCGCCTTAGCCTCCGCAGCCGGAGCCTTGGAGGGACGCACGGCATCCATGAGTGACAGCGTCACCAGCTCCGCGCCGTCACCAATCCGCGCTCCCACGGGCGTTGCCCGGCTGAAGCCGGACGGACGGCTCTGGTAGCGGGGAACGAGCACCTCCAGCGTCTTGCGCGTGGCATTCTCATGCGTGAACACGGCATTCAGCGCCCGGATGGCGTTCACGCGGTCCTTCCGCTTGGCCTGCGCGATCAGGCGATCCAGCATGGGCTGCACCACCGCCGCACGCTTCTTGGTGGTCCGGATGGATTCATAGAGGACCAGGGACGTCACCAGGTTACGCTGCAGCATCCGGCTGTGAGCCGGTTTCTGACGGAGCCGCTGGCTGGAATTCCGGTGTCGCATCGTGGGCGAGAATAATGAATCAGGAATGAAGAATTATGGAGGAGTAGCAGGTGGGTAACGGAGTGTAAGGGAGGAGGACCAGGGATTCAAACCGTAATTCAGGGTTCACGATTCCTCATTCAGGGGTCACATATCCACCGAGTCCGAGGCGAGCTTCAACCCCCGCTCCGCCAAGGTCTGCTTCACCTCATCCAGCGCCTTGGCGCCAAAGCCGCGGAAGTTACTGAGCGTCGCCTCCGTGCACTTGGTGAGCTGCTCGATGGACCCCACGCCCGCGTTGATGAGGGCGTTCAGCGTGCGGGGCGAGAAGTTCAGGATCTCAATGGGCGTGTAGGACTCCTTCACCGGGGCCATGCCGGCGTCCTCCGCTACGGTCGCGGCCGCGCGGGAGAAGTCCGCAATGAACTCCGGCTCCACCACCTTCTTGTCCGAGGAGAAGTAGCCAAAGTACCCCTGCAGCAGCTGGCTCCCAAACTGCACCGCCTCCTCCGCCGTGAGCGACCCGTTGGTCTCCACGTCCAGCGTGAGTTTGTCCAGATCCGTGCGCTGTCCCACGCGAGCGGCCTCCACGTCAAAGCGCACCTTTACTACGGGAGAGAAGATGGCATCCACGTAGATGAGGCCCGGCTCGTTCTGCTTCTTGTTGCGCTCGGAGGCGGGTACGTAGCCCACGCCCTTCTCCACCGTGATCTCCATCTCCAGGCGGGCGCCCTTCTCCAGCGTGCAGATCTCCAGATCCGGGTTGAGGATCTCAATATCAGACGAGACCTTGAGGTCCTTGGCCGTCACCGTGCCCGGATTCCTGGCGTCCAGGCGGATCACCTCCGGCTCCTTGCCGTGCTTCTTCATGCGCAGCTCCTTGAGGTTGAGCGCAATGTCCATGACGGATTCGCGCACGCCCTTGAGCACGGTGTACTCATGCTGCACGCCGGCAGTGCGCACGGATGTGACCGCGGCGCCCGGCAGGCTGCTCAGGAGCACGCGGCGCAGCGCATTCCCAAGCGTCATGCCGTAGCCCGGAGGCAACGGCGCAATCTGGAACACCACGTGCATGTCGTTCCCGCGGGTGACGGGGTTGGCGGCGAACGTGGGGAGGCCAATCTCTTCCTGAATGATGTGCATAGGAGCGGGGAGTGAAAGGAAATCGGGATCGGGCGGACCCGATGGAAGAGGGAATTAGCGGGAATAGAACTCGATGATCTGACGGGTGTCGATCGCCTGTTCAGCATGCTCCGGGCCCGGAAGGCTCACCACCTCCACCTTCATGCCGGAGCCGTCCGCTTTCAGCCAGCTGGGCGGCGCGTACTTCTTGTGCGCCTCCACAATGGCCAAAAACGCCGGCGAGGACTGGGCGCGCTGGCGCACCTGGATCACCTGTCCGGGCTTCACCCGGAACGACGGAGTGGTGACGCGAACGCCGTCCACCTGGAAGAGCCCATGCCCCACAAACTGCCTGGCCTGCATGCGCGTCATGGCCAGGCCCGATCGGTACACCGCGTTGTCCAACCGGCGCTCCAGAAGCTGCTTGAGCGTCTCGCCGGTCTGGCCCTGGACGCGGGCGGCCTCCTGATAGAGGCGCCTGAACTGACTCTCAGAGAGGCCGTACATGTCCCGGGCGCGCTGCTTCTCCTTGAGCTGCTGACCGTACTCGGAGAGCTTGCCGGTCTGCGCGCGGGGACCTTTGCCGGGAGCGGTGGGCTTGCGCTGCAGGATCCGATCGTACTTGTCCGTGCCGTACAGGTTCATGCCCTGCCGGCGCGCGCGCTTTGCCTTGGGACCGTTATATTTCATGACGTGGGAGGGAGGGAGATGAGAGCGATACGTGGTGGGTAGTCGGTGGTCGGTAGTAGTGGTCGGTAGAGACGCCCTGCCAGGGCGTCTGACGGGATGTATCAGATGCGGCGGCGCCCCTTGGGCCGGCAGCCGCCGTGGGGGATGGGCGTGGTGTCCATGATGGCGTCTAAGTTGAGACCGCCGCTCTGGAGGCCGCGGATAGCCTGCTCGCGACCGGGCCCCAGGCCTTTCACCTCCACGGTGACGGACTCCACGCCGAACGGCTTGATCTTGAGCGTGGCCGTCTCCGCCGCCACCTTGGCGGCGTAGGGCGTGGATTTGCGCGTCCCCTTGAAGCCGGCGGAGCCGGCGCTGCTCCACGCCAGCACGTTGCCCTCCAGATCCGTGAACGTCACGATGGTATTGTTCTCTCCCGCCAAGATGCACACCCGCGCCTTGGGGAGCGACCGCTTCACCTTCTTGCGAGCGCCCTTCTTGGGGGAGACGGCCGGCGGGGCCTGTACGTCTGAGCCAAGCGTAGATTCCAGAGTGGTATCAGCCATAGGGAGGGTGGGAGGGCGAGAGAAGGGAGGATCGGGCCGGTAGAGACGCCCTGCCAGGGCGTCTTTACGACTAGGTCTTGGTCAGCACGGTGCGGCCGGAGGTACCCGTCTTCTTCTTGCCGCGCTTGGTGCGTGCGTTGCGGCGGGAGGACTGCCCGCGAACGGGGAGCTTGCGCCGATGCCGGTAGCCGCGCCAGGTGCTGATGTCCTGCAGGCGCTTGATGTCCATGGAGACCTTGCGCGCCAGCTCGCCCTCCGTGAGCTCCTGCTCCACCCGGGCGCGCAGGCGGGCCTGGTCCGCTTCAGAGAGAGCATCTGCCTTCTGGTTTTGGTCGATGCGCAGTTCCCGCAGGATCCGCGTGGAGAGCGGACGGCCAATGCCCTTGATCGCCGTGAGGGCGATCTGGATGCGCTTCTGACCCGGAAGGTTGACGCCTGAGATACGCAGCATATTCAGAATGTAAAATTGAAAATGGAGAATGGACAATGATGAGGATCTAAATGCGAGAGTGAGGAGGGAAGATCAGGAGAGAAAGGAGCATTGCGCATCATTCATTGTCCATTATTCATTCCTCAGCCCTGCCGCTGCTTGTGCTTGGGATTCTTGCACACGATGCGGCGCACCACCTTTCCCTTGCCGTTGCGACGCAGGACGGGGCGGCAGTCTTTGCAGATCTTCTTGCAGGAGGCACGGACTTTCATGCGGCTTGCGGGGGAGAATCAGGGGAGGCGGGGGCAGGGGCAGTACCGGTGTGGCCGGCGGAGAAGCGGTAGACGATGCGACCCTTCTCCGTGTCGTACGGCGTCATCTCCAGCTTCACCCGGTCGCCGGGCAGGATCTTCACGCGGTGAACCCGCATGCGCCCGGCCAGCGAGCAGAGGAGCTGGTGTCCCGGAATCGGATCAGATGTCACGCGGACGCGGAACATGGCGTTAGGATAGGACTCCTCCACAACGCCGGTGAGCTCGATCACGTCCTTGGACACAGAAAATCCGAAGCGAAAGCCGAGGCATCCTACCGAGGAAATTCGCCTTGCTCAAGCAGGCAGTCATGGTTTATTTGGGGGAGGGGCGAATTTGGCTTGACTATTAATAATTTTTATTTCATGGGACGATTAAACGGCCGGATCCAAGGGAACCAACGATTCCGAGGATTCCGAAGAACGCTGTGTTTCAAGACTGCATTCCATCCTCGGCTTCTTCTGGCTCCTCGGTTTCCCGGGAATCCTCAAGCAAGGATCTCACACCCCTCCGCCAGGATCAGCACCGTGTGCTCCGCGTGCGCCGCCGGCGTACTGTCTTTGGTCACAAGCGTCCAGCCGTCACCGGCGTCCCGGACGTCTCCTTTCCCGGCGCAGGTGATGGGTTCGATCGCAATGATGGTGCGCTCCGGCAAGACCGGCCCTGCACCGCCCTTCCCAACGTTCGGCACGTCCGGGAACTGGTGGAGCGTCTTCCCCAGGCCATGGCCGGTCAGGACCGGAATGCAGCGGAAGCCCGCGCGTTCCACATGTTCCTGGATCGTCGCTGAGATGTCACCTACCCGCACGCCCGCTCTGAGGATCGCGCACGCGGCGGCCAGCGCCTCCTCGGTCGCCTGGATGAGTTCCCGTTTCCGCCGGTCCACCTCCCCAACGGCCACCGTCACGCAGGCATCCGTGTAGAGGCCGTCAAAGACCACGCCGCAGTCCAGGGAGACAATGTCGCCTTCCGCAAGCTCGCGATCACCCGGAATGCCGTGCACCGCCTCTTCGTTGATCGACGTACACAACGTGCCCGTAAATCCGTTATAGCCTTTGAACGCCGGCCGGGCGCCTTGGGACAGGATGTACTCCTCCGCCAGCCGGTCGAGCTCCCCTGTGGTAACGCCGGGCCGCACGCGCTTGGCCACCAGCTCCAGCGCGCCGCGCAGGATCTTGCCGCCCTGCCTCAAGGATTCGATCTCCGCCGGTGAGAAGATCTGGAAACTGGACACGGAGGCGAGTGTAGAACGGATGGAGACAAAAGGAAGGCCCTAGGCCGTCATTCCCTCGCTTCGCTTCCGCATCACCTCCCGCCGGATATCCGCGTACACGTCGTCGATCGGGCGGTCCACATTGATGTCGATCACCTTTCCCTGCTTCCGGTACGCCTCCAGGACGGGCATGGTCTCCTCCATGGTCCACCGCATGCGGTGCTTGATCTTCTCCACGGTGGAATCATCCGCGCGGTTCTCCCGCTTGGCCCGTTCGATGACGCGCTCAAGCCCCACCGCCGGGTCAAGCGCCAGGTGCAGGCAGAGGAAGTCCCGCCCCGCCTCCTTCATGACGCGGTCAAACTCCGCCATCTGGTCTGCGTCCCGCGGGATGCCGTCGTAGACCACGGGCTTGTCAGGTGACTTATCGGACAGGAACTGCATGAGCAGGTCGATCGCGTACTTGCACGGGACCTTGTTGC
This sequence comes from uncultured Candidatus Peribacteria bacterium, assembly GCA_964633955.1. Classification (GTDB taxonomy): domain Bacteria; phylum Patescibacteriota; class Gracilibacteria; order Peribacterales; family Peribacteraceae; genus JAQBQQ01. The sequence goes on from CAZWIA010000005.1 coordinate 22,549, forward strand.
CTTGATCGATGTACGACGCGACGATCCGGCCATCCTCCGTGTCCTGCGCGGCGATGGCCCGCAGCTCCTCCCCAGCGTGAAACACCGGCCAGCCAAATTCTTCTGAAAGGTGACGGGCGTGGGTGCCCTTGCCGCTGCCTTGGATCCCGAAGAGAGCGATGTCCATGGGTGAGTAAGGGAATAGGAACTGCGCTCTCCCTCACACCAGCTTCTCATAGTCATGAGCGAGCATTTGCGCGTTCACTTGCCGGATCAATTCCATCACCACGCCCACGATGATGATGAGCCCGGAGCCGGAGACGAGCAGCTGGCTGGAGCTCACGTCGCTGAACCGCGTGAAGAGGAGCGGGATGATCGCCACGATCCCCAGGAACGTCCCGCCCCACAGGTTTAAGCGGCTGCTGACCTTCTCCAGGACTTCCGCGGTGGCGCGACCGGGCCGCACGCCGGGGATGAAGCCGCCGCGCTTCTGGATGGTCTCCGCGATCTCCTGCGGCTTGAACGTGACGGACACGTAGAAGTAGGTGAACGCCAGAACCAGGAGGAAGTAGATGGCAATGTAGATCCAAGTGGGATTCTGGGAGTTCAGCGTGGTGTTGATGAACGTCACAACCTTCTGGAAGCGCGGCGATGTCTGGAGGAACGTGGCGATGATGGTGGGGAACGTGATGAGGGACACGGCAAAGATGATGGGCACCATGCCGGCCTGGTTCAGGCGGACGGGGATGGATCCCTGCACGCCGCGGCCGGCGCCCTGGTTGGCGTACGTGATGGGGATGAGCCTGTGGGCGTCCGTGAAGAGCACCACGGCAATGAGCAGGGCCAGGGAGATGAGACCAAAAAGGGCCAGTTGGGCCGTCTGATCGCCGCCGGCCAGGAAGGCAGTGGAGAGGTTCTGCGGAATGTCCGCCACAATGCCCGTGAAGATGATGAGGGACGTGCCGTTGCCGATCCCCTTCTCCGTGATGATCTCTCCCAGCCACATGAGGAAGAGCGATCCGGCAGTCACAAAGAGCATGGGAGCCAGGACGTTCGGGAACGTGAGGTCCACGATGCCCGCCACTCCGCTCCGGCCCAGGAGGATCAGGAAGCCGTAACTCTGGAGGAACGCGAGCGGGAACGTGAGCCAGCGCGTGTAGCGGTTGATCTGCTGCTGCCCCTGCACGCCTTCTTTGCTGAGGGACTCCAGCTGCGGGAAGATCACCGTGCAGAGCTGGATGATGATGGACGCATTGATGTAGGGGGAGAGCCCCAGGAGCACCACGGAGAACTGGTTGAGCGCGCCGCCGGTGAGGGAGGCAAAGACGCCCAGCGGACCCGCGTCTCCGCCCCGGTTCTCCAGGAACACGCGCAGCTCCTCCGGATTAGCCCCGGGCACCGGGATGTGCGCCACCAGGCGGTAGACGATCAGGAGCCCTAGCGTGGTGAGGATCCGCCGCTTTAAGTCCGGCGAACGCCACATTTGCTGGAGGTAGGCAATCATGCGCGAGCGGTATTGTTCCGGGGAAACGGGGGGAGGTCAATGGGAAGGGGCAGGCTACGGTCGTTCACCTTTATACGGTACGAGTTACTGGTTTTTGGTTTCTGGTTATGGAAGCAACTCAAGAGTTCGGTTGCTACCGAACCAAAAACTAAAAACCAATCACTAAAAACGCCACGTCCTTATTTCGCGATCGTCACCGATCCCCCGGCCTTGGTCACAGCTTCCGTGGCGCCCTTGGACGCCGCGTGCACCGTGAGCTGGTAGACCTTGGCGATCTTGCCTGCACCAAGCAGCTTCACCGGCTTCTTGGTGCTCAGCACCCGCTTGGCGCGGAGTGTCTCCACGTCATAGGAACCGGCCTCCAGCCGATCGAGCGCCTTGAGGGTGAGCGGTTCGTAGACCACCTTCATGGGCCGCTTGAAGCCGCCCAGTTTGGGCTGGCGTGCCAGCAGGGAGACCTGGCCGCCCTCAAACCCCGGCCGGCGCTTGCCTTTGCCCGCGCGCGCGTTCTGCCCCTTGGTGCCGCGGCCGGCGGTGGTACCGCCCTTGCCGGAGTTCCCGCGGGCAATGCGCTTCTTGCGATGGACGGAGCCGGGGGCGGACTTGAGGGTGTGGTGCATGGGGAAAACGGGGATTTGGGCGGCTATCGTAAGGGGTTTTTGGGAAGCGGTAAAGGGGGTTTTGACAGGAGCACGATCAGCCGGCTAGGCAGCCGCCAATCCCGCAAACCGCTTTCCAAACTCCGCCGCTGCCTCCGGGCCATCCCCGGTCACGATGCGCCCGTCCACCACCACGGGCTCCGGGACGTACTCCGCGCCTTGAGCGGCCAAGTACGGGGCCTGCTGCCCGTCCCCGTTCCACACCGTGGCCCGCTTGTTCTGCAAGATGCCGGCGGCGGCCAGGATGGTGGGCGCAATACAGATGGCACCTAGGATTTTTCCGAGCTCGACCGTCTCCCGGGCGATGCGGTGCGCCTCCGGATCGTCGCGAAGCTGATGTGCGCCCGGCCCGCCGATGAACGCCACCCGGTCGTAGTCTTCTACGCGGACCTCACTGAGCGAGAGCTCCGCCTCCTCCGCCCCGCCGAATTTCCCCACGCACGGCCCAGCCTCCGTGCTCGCGAGCACGATAGCGAACCCCGCAGCTTCCAGCCCCGTCCGCGTTCCAGTGAACTCGTGGTCCTGGAATCCGTGCTTGGCGATGATGACGAGGGCGGATTGAGGCATAGCGCTAGTGTACCCATGAAGACGCGACCAGATGAAGCGGACGTACAACATCCCAGCAGCTCCCTTCAACCCTGTAACGTCTTAACCGCACCCAACATCGCCGATTACTCCTGCCCCGTGATATCCCCCTTGGTGGAGTATGTCTTGCCGACCTCGTCTGTGGATACCTCTGTAACCTTGAGCCCTTCCTGGATGACATCGGCGTCCGTGATCTCCCCCTTGGGCTTGGCGGCGGGCTCGTCTTTGATCTCTCCGCGGAGACTCTGGAGCGCCTTCATGGCTGCCTGAGCATTCACCAGCTTGTTCCTGGTCCCAAAGCGCTTGCTGAGTACGTTCTTCACGCCGGCGTGGTCCAGGATCACGCGGAGCGCCCCGCCGGCGATGATCCCCGTACCCTGAGAAGCCGGAAGCAGACGGATCTTGGCGGCCTTGAACTTTGTCTCCACCTGGTGGGGGATGGTCCCCTCCAGGATGGGAATGCGGATCATGTGCCGCTTGGCCGCCGCAGCGGCCTTGCGGATGGCCCCCTGCACCTCGGCGGACTTGCCCGTTCCCAGTCCCACCTTGCCCTTGCGGTTGCCTACTACCACTACGGCGCGGAAGCGCATGCGGCGGCCGCCCTTCACCACGCGCGTCACGCGGTCCAGGGACAAGGTTGCCTCCGCAAACTCGCTCGGCTCGCGGCGCGGCCCGCGGTCCCCGCCTCGGCGGCGGCGATCGGGTCTGTCCGGACGGTCCTGGGAGGTCTTGGCGGTCATAGCGAGGGAGGATTGGAGGAGGGAGAGGCGCCGCACGCGGCGACTGAACGGAAATTAGAACGTTAATCCTGCGGCGCGGGCGGCGTCCGCTAGTTCCTTGATGCGGCCGTGGTAGCGGTAGCCGCCACGGTCAAAGACCACGGACGTGATCTGCGCGTCTTTGGCCTTCTTGGCGATTAGCTCGCCCAGCTTCTTGGCGCCATCCTTAGTGAGTCCGCCCTTGAGCTCCGTTGTGGTGGCATAGGCGATCGTCCGGCCGGCCGCGTCATCAATCACCTGCGCCGTCAGGCGCGTGAGCGACCGGTGGACGGAGAGCCGCGGGCGCAGAGCCGTGCCCTGGATCCGGGAGCGGATCCGGCGGCGGCGGGCGGTGCGGAGAGCGGTCTTGGAGGGAGTCATGGGAAGATGGTAGTCGGGTGGGATGATCGTGGCCGGTTGAGACGCCCCGCCGGGGCGTCTTTACGAGCGGTCATGATTATTTTTTGGCGCCGGCGGCGGCCTTGCCGGCCTTGCGGCGCACCTGCTCGCCGCCGTAGCGCACGCCCTTGCCCTTGTAGGGCTCCGGCGGGCGGAGACTGCGGATGTCCGCCGCCGTCTGGCCCACGAGCTGCTTATCGATTCCCCGGAGGGTGAGGAGGTTCTTGTTCTTCTCATCCTGGGCAACTTCTATGCCCTCGGGGATCCGGAATTCGATCGGGTGGCTGTGGCCCAAGTTCAGCACCAGTGTCTTGCCCTTGAGCTGCGCCTTGTACCCCACGCCGATGATCTCCAGCGTCTTCTCAAACCCCTGGCTCACGCCGTGCGCCATGTTGGCGATCAATACGCGCGTGAGGCCGTGGCGCGCCTTGGCGGCATCTGAATCGTTCACGCGCTCCACCAGGAGCGTCTGGCCATCCACGCTCACCTTCACCTCCGGCAGGAGGGCCAGGGAGAGCGTGCCCTTGGGGCCCTTCACGGTCACCGTGGAACCGTGCAGGTCCGCGCTGACACCACTTGGGAGAGCCACTGGTCGGCGACCGATACGAGACATGGGAGGGAGATGCGGCCGTGGGGCCGTAAAGGAGTTAGGAAACCGTACAGAGCACCTCGCCGCCGATCTTGCGCTCGCGCGCTTGCGCGTCCGTGAGGAGCCCCTGACTGGTGGTGAGGATGGCTACGCCAAACCCGTGCAGGACCGGCCTCAGTTCCGCGCTGCCGGCGTAGGCGCGCTGGCCGGGCTTGCTCACGCGCTGGAGCGTGAGGCGCGGCCGGTCGGCTGCAAAGGTGATCTGGAGCTCCTGCTTGGGCGCCTCGCCCACCACAGCGTAGTCCGCAATCCAGCCGCCCTCCTTGAGGATGCGGCACAGGTCTTCCTTCATGCGCGACCATGGCGCGTGGCAGGCCGGCTTGCGCGCGTGCTGCGCGTTGCGCATGCGGGTGAGCAGGTCGCCGATGGGGTCTGTGACGAAGGTCATGGATGGGAATGTATAATTGACAATGGATAATGGACAATAATGGAAGGCAATGATGCGGGATGGAGGGCGGAAATTGTACATTGTACATTTTCCATTGAACATTCTTACCAGGAGGATTTCTTGATGCCGGGGATCTCCCCGCGGGACGCGAGCTCCCGGAAGCAGATGCGGCAGATGCCGAACATCCGCATGAAGCCGTGCCGGCGGCCGCAGAGCCCGCAGCGGTGGTAGATCCGCGTGGGGAAGCGCGGCTTCTTGCCGGCACTGACCGCTTGGCGGTAGGCGTTGAGCTGCTTCTGCTGCTTGAGACGGAGGGCGAGGCGGGCCATGGGGTTTAGGAGGCGGAGGGGGCAGTATCGCCGGCTGGAGCGTCAGAATCAACCGCTTTCGTCTCTTTCCGACGGACGAACGGCATGCCGATCTGGCGGAGGAGGGCGGCGGAGGCGTCATCGCTCCCGCCGGAGATAGTCAGCTGGATCTGCAAGCCAAAGATGCGGCCTGCCTCCACCGGCGGGACTTCCGGGAAGATGGTGTGATCCCGCAGTCCGATCGCGTAGTTTCCGCGCCCGTCCAGCTTCATGGGCAGCCCCCGGAAATCCCGGATGCGCGGCAAGACGTAGCTCACCAGGCGGTCCAGGAACTCCTCCATCCGGCGCCCGCGGAGCGTCACCATGGCGCCCACGGTGATCCCCTCGCGCGTCTTGAAGCTGGAGATGGCCTTCTTGGCCCGCGTGAAGACCGGCTTCTGGCCGGTAATGGCCTGGAGGGACTGGGCGATGTACTCATGGAGCTCCTTGCTGTCCATCTTGGTCTTGTTGATCCCCACGTTCACCGTCACCTTCTGGAGGCGCGGGAGCGCATGGAGGTTCTTCGCCTTCAATTCCTTCTGCAGGTTCTTGGCGATCTCCGTGCGGAGCCGGTCATGAAGGGAAGCGTAGGCCACGGTTACGAGTGGTGAGTGGTGAGTGGTGAGTGATCAGTTTCAGCAGCGTTTCTCGCCACTGGCCACTGGCCACTGACCACTACTATGGTCTGGGGTGAACGGCCAACGGGAGAGGAGAAGGTACGCATGGCGTCAAGAGCCTCTGGAACCGGTACGGACGTGCTGTTCCTGGGCGGGAATGGAGTGGTCCTGCTGCATGCGGGAAGGCTCATCTACCTCGGCGGCCTGTGGATCCGTGCCGCCGCCCATGCCCATGCGCTTCCAGAACGGCTGCTTGGCAGCCGGCTTGCCGGCATCTGCCTTCTCCGCATCCTTCTTGGAGACCTTCTCCGCATCCTTGTCCTTCTTAGCGGTCTTGGCCGGCGTGCGCACGCGGGTCAGCTCCTCGCCGCTGGCCTTGGCCATGCGGATCTTGCGGCCCTTGGCGTCAACCTTGGAACCGATGCGCGTGGGCTTCTTGGTCTTGGGATCCAGCGCCATGACGTTGGAAGCATGAATGCTGGCCTCAAAGGTGAGCTTCTGACCAGCCTGCTGGAACGTCTTCTTGATGTGACGCGTGCGCAGGTTCACTCCCGCCACCACCACGCGGTTCACGCGCGGGAGCACTCGGAGGATGGCTCCGGTCTTGCCCTTGTCCTTGCCGGCAATGATGGCGACCGTATCGCCTACGCGGAGTTTCATGAGCAGGAATATTGGATGGAAGCGAGAAGAGAAACGGAGGAGTGATCAGTGGTCAGTGGTGAGTGGTCAGAACTGGTCATTGACCTCTGACCACTGGCCACTCGCCGCGATCGAGCGGCGCTACAGCACATCCGGCGCTTGGGAAATGATCTTCTGGTAGCCGCGGGCGCGCAGTTCGCGGGCCACGGGCCCAAAGACGCGCGTGCCCTTGGGCATGCCGTCCTTCTGGATGATGACGCAAGCGTTATCATCAAAGCGGATCCCGGACCCGTCCTTGCGGCGCGTGACCGCGCGGGTGCGGACCACCACCGCGTGCTCCACCGCCTTCTTCTTCACCGCCCCGCGGGGGGACGCCTCCTTGACGGCCACAATGATCACGTCGCCCACATGGGCGTAGCGCCGGCGGGAGCCGCCCAGCACCTTCACGCACATCACCCGCTTTGCGCCGGTATTGTCCGCCACGCCAAGGATGGTCTGAGCCTGGATCATGAG
>CAZWIA010000005.1:29685-40362 GCA_964633955.1 uncultured Candidatus Peribacteria bacterium
TCCTCCTTGAGCTCATCCACCACCGGAGCGGCCTTGAGGACCTGCGTCACCTTGAAGTGCTTGCGCTTGCTGATGGGCCGGCACTCCGCAATCTCCACCAGATCCCCCACGCGGAGGGTCTGCCCGGCGGTGTCCGCCAGGAACTTCTTACTCACGCGGTAGCGCTTCTTGTAGATGGGATGGAAGACCGACCGATGGACGGTCACGGTCACCGTGTCCTGCATCTTGGCCGATGAGATGGTACCGACTTTGGTCCTCATGAGGCGGCGGGGGCGGGAACTGTACGGGTCTTCTGCCCAGTCTTCAACTTCTTCTCCGCCTTCTCCCCCGGCGTACTCCCGGAAACCTTCTCCGCCAGGACCGTGAGCATCCGGGCCAGCATGCGGCGCTGCATCCGGACCTTGGCGGCGTTCTTCTCCTTCTTGAGCTCAATGTCCAGCCGCGTCTTGGCGACCGACGTGCGGAGTTCGCGCGCCTCCCGGCGCAGATCTTCCAGGGTCATCTTGCGGAGCTCGGTGATGGTGAGGGCGGTAGCCATGGAGCTAGGCGGACTTGGAGAAGGCGTGGGGATCCACCACGATCTTGGTCTGGACTGGCAGCTTGTGCGCGGCGCGAGTGAGTGCCTCGCGTGCGGCGGCTTCCGGCAGGCCGTCCATCTCAAACAGGATCATCCCCGGCCGCACGATGCAGGCGTAGTACTCGATGGACCCCTTGCCGGCGCCCATGGGCACCTCCGCCGCCTTCTTGGTGACGGGCGTGTGGGGGAACGGGCGGATCCACATCTTGCCGGTGCGCTGCACGCTGTGGGTGATGGCGCGGCGCGCCGCTTCAATCTGCCGGGCCGTGAGCTCGCCGCCGGTGACGCACTTGAGGCCCACGGACCCGAACGCCAGCTGAGCGCCGGACGTGGCCTTGCCGCCGAACGCCCCGCGGTTCCTATGCTGCTTCCGGTGCTTGAGCTTCTTGGGTTCTAGCATGGTGAGGAGCGGTGAGCGGGGAGCGGGGAGCGATGAGCACTGGCAGGGTTACTAGCCGCTAGCCGTTTGTCCTGAGCCTGTCGAACGGGCTTATCGCTCATCGCCGGTACGGCAGGGTGGAATGACATGAGGTTAGGAAGGATTGGACAACGAGGCCGACTGCACCTGCTGGACCTTCTTGAACACCATCCCCTTGTAGATCCAGACCTGCACGCCGATGGTGCCGAACTTGGTGACGGCGTGGCGCACGGCATGCTCAATGTTGGCACGGAGCGTCTGGAGGGGAATGTTGCCCTGCTTGAAGAGTTCGCTGCGGGAGATCTCCGCGCCGTTCAGGCGGCCGGAGACCGTGATCTTCACTCCCACCGCCCCCGCCTGCATGGCCTTCTCCATGGCCATCTTCACGGCCCGGCGGTAAGGCATGCGGCGCTGGATCTGGCCTTGGATGGTCTCCGCGATCACATCCGCGTTCGCATCCGGATTGCGGATCTCCTGGATCTCCACCTGGAACGATCCGCCAAACTGCCGCTCCAGTACCGCGCGCAGCTCATCAATGGCCGCGCCGCCCTTGCCAATCAGTACGCCGGGCTTGGATGTCTGGATGGTCACCACCGTCTTCTTCTCCCGGTCGATCTTGATCTCCGCTAGTCCCGCCTCCTTGATCCGGTCGCGGATGAAGCGCCGGATCTGCACGTCCTGGATGAGGTTCTGGCGCAGCTTCCCCTTCTCTGCAAACCAGGTGGAGGACCACGACCGGGTGAAACCGATCCGGAGGCCGTTGGGATTCACTTTCTGACCCATAGGGGTGGAGGGCGGAAGGAGAGGGGACGAGGGGGGAGAGACGCCTCGCCAAAGCGTCTTAGGAATCAGAAGAAACAGGAGATTCAGAGGAATCAGCGGCTTTCTTACGAGAGTCCGGCTGTTTCTTCGTGGGGCTCGCCTGTTTTACAGGAGTTTTCCTGGCTTGTGAAGCCGCAGTGACATCTTTCTGCTGCATCTTGTGAGGCTTGGGGGTCTTCTGCGTCCTGCCATCATCCTTGTAGCCGAGTGTCACATGGATGTGACTGAGGTACTTCTTGATAGGCCGCACGCTGCCGCGCGCCTTGGGCACGCCGCGGTGGAGCGCCTGCCCCTGGTTCACCACAATGGCCTTAATGATCATGGTGTCCGGATCCTGCCTGAAGTTTTGGCGGGCGTTGGCGGATGCGGACTGCAGCAGATCCTCCACAATGCGCGCGGCCTTCTTGTGGGTGCGGCGCAGAGCGGTGATCGCCGCGGGCACCGGCATACCGCGCACCATCTTGGCGATGAGGTTGGCTTTCTTGGGCGCGATGCGGACGGAGCGGACAATGGCGTGCATAGGAGAGGCGAGAAGTGGTCAGTGGTTAGTGATCAGTGGTCAGCGGAGATCATGAGAGAGATTGCTGTAACGAGTGTGGCAGGATGACTGACCACTACCCACTGGTCACTGACCACTCGTCTGAAGCCTGCAGAGGAAGAGGAAACGGTCATAGGAAGGGAAACATTTAGGCGGCTTTCTTGGGAGCGGCAGCCGGAGCGGCGCCCGGCGCGGCCGCGGCGGCCGCCTTGCCGCCGTGGGCTTTGAACGACGTGGTCCAGGAGAACTCCCCCAGCTTGTGGCCCACCATGGCCTCCGTCACGTACACGGGCTTGAACTCCTTGCCGTTGTGGACGGCAAAGGTGAACCCCACGAACTCGGGCGGGATATCGGAGTCACGGGCCCACGTCTTGACAATCCGCTTCTCTCCTTTCTCCACCATCTGCATCACCTTCTTGAGGAGCTTGGGATCTACGTGGGGGCCTTTGGCGAGGGAGCGGGACATGGGACGAGGTGAGAGGAAGAGGTGCGAGAGAAGGGAATCAGGAGTCAGGAATTAAGAATCCAGGGAAGCGACCATAATTCACGATTCATTATTCATGATTCAAAGGAAAGCGGTTTACTTCTTCTTTTTCCGCAATCTCCGACGCACGACGTGATCGGTCGGCTTCCGCTTGCGGCGGGTCTTCACGCCCAGCGCCTTCTTGCCCCAGGGCGTCTTGGGGCCCTTGAGACCGATCGGGCTGTGGCCCTCACCGCCGCCGTGGGGGTGGTCCACCGCGTTCATGGACTTGCCCAGCACCTGCGGACGGCGGCCCATCCACCGGATACGGCCGGCCTTGCCGATGGAGATGAGGTTGTGCTCCACGTTGCTCACCGTCCCGATGGACGCGAAGCACTCGCGGCGCACCTTGCGGATCTCCGAGGATGGCAGCTGGATGATGGCGTAGTTCCCGTCAAAGCCGACCAGCGTGGCGCCCGTGCCGGCGGAACGGACGATCTGCCCGCCGCGGCCAATGGAGAGCTCCACGTTGTACACGCGGTAGCCCACCGGGATGTGCTGGAGCTGCATGCGGTTGCCGGTCTTCACCTTGGTGCGCTCGCCGGATACCACCTGGTCGCCGGGCTTGAGGCCCTCCGGCGCCAGGATGTAGCGCTTGTCCCCGTCCGCGTAGTGCACCAGCGCAATGCGGGCGGAGCGGTTGGGATCGTACTCCAGGGCGGCCACACGGCCGGGCACGTGCATCTTCTCCGTCTGGCGGAAATCGATTGCGCGGAAGAGGCGCTTGTGGCCGCCGCCGCGGTGGCGGACGGAGACCCGGCCGGCGCTGTTGCGACCGGCGTTCTGCTTCTTGCCGCGGGCAAGCCGCTTCTCCGGTCGCTTCTTGGCGAGTGAGGAGAAGTCCGCAACGGACATCTGGCGGCGGCCGGGGGTGGTGGGCTTGAGCGTGCGGACAGGCATGTTAGGCGGTCGGTAGAGACGCCTCGGCGAGGCGTTTCGGCAGTGGGTTAGGCGGATTTGAACGAGGCAAGATCTAAGGCTGTACTGTCTTTGGAGAGCGTCACCAGCATCTTCTTAGCGCGATGACGCTTCTCCATGGATCCGCCACCGAGCGCGCGGCGCTTGGGCCGCGTGCGCAGGGCGCGGACGCTTTCCACCTCCACCTGGAAATACCGCTCCAGCGCCGCCTTCACATCCACCTTGGTGGCGGCGGATGCCACGCGCAGCGTGTACGTGCGGTGCGCGCCGGCTTTCAGCGCTTCCGCCTTCTCCGTGACTACCGGGCCTAGGATGACGCGGGAGAGTTCCATAAGGGTTAGGACTCAGAGGAATCAGAAGATCCAGAGGACTCAGAGGAGTCCTTGGCATTCTTGGAAGTCTTGGCGGCTGTCTTCTTTGCGGCGTTCTTCTGGGCCTTCTGAATCGTCTTCGTCTTCTTCGGAGTCCTCGGACTCTTCTGCTTCTTCGGAATCTCGCTCGTCTCACTCGTAGCCGCCGCGGACTTCGTCCCACGGACAGCCTTCCCCTTCCCCCACAACTCCTCCACCTTCTCCACCGCGCCGCTTAGGAAGATCACGTTCTTGGCGGTGAGCAGGTCCTCCGGATTCAGGTAGGCGGCCAGCAGCGTCTTCACGCCCGGGATGTTCCGGGCGGAGAGCGCCAGCGGCTTATTGGTCTCCGGCAGGACAAAGAGGATCTTGCGGCCCAGCTCCACCGGCAGCTTCTTGAGCAGAACCGCCATCTCCTTGGTCTTGATGGTATCCGCGTAGCTCTCCAGGCCCACCAACGCGCCCTGCTTGGCCTTGAAGGACAGGCAGGAGAGGAGGGCCGCCCGGCGCATGGCTTTTGGCATCTCCTTCACGTAGTTCTGGTCGCTCCGCGGCCCAAACGCCTTGCCGCCGCCCCGGAGGAGCGGTGAGCGGACGGAGCCCCGCCGGGCGCGACCGGTGTGCTTCTGGCTGTACAGCTTGCGGGTGGACCCCGCCACTTCCCCGCGGTTCTTGGCATGGGCAATGGAACTGCGGCGGTTACTCTGCTGCAGCATCAGCGCCTGGCGCATGAGCGTCTCATTGATGGGAGCGTTGAACACGCCCTCAGGCAGGCTGAGCGTCTCTTTCTTAGTGCCGGCGGCGGAGTAGACGTCTATGGTCATGACTCTTTGGTAACGAACACAAAGGAGCCGTTAGGCCCCGGAACCGGCCCTTTGACGGCGATCACGCCCTTCTCCGCGTCCACGGCCACCACCGGCCGGTGCTGCAGCGTGATCTGGTCCATCCCCATGTGCCCCGCCATCCGGTGCCCCTTGAAGATGCGGCCCGGGCGGGCGCGCATTCCTACGGAACCCGGCTCGCGCTTGAAGTGGCTGCCGTGACTGGCGGGACCACCGGAGAATCCATGGCGCTTCATGACGCCCTGAAACCCCTTTCCTTTAGACACACCCACCACCGTCACGCGGGATTCTGGCTCAAAGATCTCCGCGGAAACCGTCTTTCCGGGCTCCAGACCGTCCAGGGACGCTACCTGCCACTCCTTCTGGCGGGCGTAGCGGACGTGCGCCTTCCCCTTGCGGCTCTTCCACTCCTTGGCGCCGGTGCCCAGGACCACGGCGTCATAGCCGTCTTTCTCCTTGGTTTTGGTGCGGACCACCGTATTGGGCTCTATCTGCAGGTACGTCACCGCCACCGCCTCCCCGGAGGGGAGGAAGACGCGGGACATGCCCACCTTCTTGGCGATCAGTCCAGAGGACATAGGGTCGAAGCGAAATTTGAGGGGCCTTGGCGGTTCCTATGGCCTGATGGGTCACAAGGACGTCAGGCACGAACACAAGCCAGCCTCAGAGATAGACTCGCTCTTGAGGGCGAAGTGCGGGGAGTTTAGGGATGAAACCAGCAAGCAGTCAAATTGTTTTGTCTGGGATTATTACTGCTTTTAAGGAATCCGATAGAGTGTCTTGGCATCTCTTTCATGCTGATAGTCGTTGTATGAATAATCTGATGGGAACGCAGAGAGCCAAGACGGACAGGGCGATGAGGCGGGGCATGGACAAGGAGAAAGAAACTGTCCGCCATTCTCCCCGCCGTACTCCTTTTGGTAAAGGTCAGACCTCCACGCCCGTCCGCTTGATCTCTTCTCCTAGAGCAAAGAAGGGCCGATCGAAGTCTTCCGGATGCAGCGTGACAGTCTCAATACGAAGATCGATATCCTTGCTCGCCAGAAGAATAGCTCCCCCTTCCCGCATGCGAGAAAGATGGAACGGCTCCGTTACCACGGCGATATCAATATCGCTCTGCGGATGGGCAGCGCCTTGGGCGACCGATCCGTACAAATACACCTTCTTCACAGGATATCCGCGCCGGATGAGCAAGTCCTTAAAGGATTGGGCCACATACATGCCTTGTTCCAATGTCATTGCACTGATAACAGTATAGCATTGCAGAGGACTGCCGTGTCTACGCCTTGCCAAGCAGGGTTGCCAGCACGGCCATCCGGACCGGCACGCCGTTTTCCGCCTGCCGGAAGTAGGCGGCATTGGGAAGGCTGTCCACGCCTTCCTCTATCTCCCCCACGCGCGGCAGCGGATGGAGGATGCTGGCGTTTTTGCCCTCCACCTGGTCCCGCCGCAGGACATAGCGGTGCTTTAAGCGCTCGTACTCGCTCAGGTCCGCAAAGCGCTCCTTCTGCACGCGGGTCATGTAGAGTACATCGCTGTCCGCACCGTCCTCCAGGGCATCTACCTCTCGGTACGGCACGCCCCGCTCCGTGAGGTAGCTTGTCACCTTCTGCGGCATGGTGAGTTCCGGCGGAGAGATGAGCGTGAGGGAGATACCCGGGTACAAGCCCAGCAGGTAACAGAGAGAGTGCACCGTGCGGCCGTAGCGCAGGTCTCCGGCCATGGCGATTTTGAGGCCATCAATGCGACCGCGCTCTTTCCGGATGGTGTAGAGGTCCAATAGCGCCTGGGTGGGGTGCTGGCCCGGCCCGTCCCCCGCGTTCACAAAGGGAACTTGGGAGACCTCTGCCGCCCGCTTGGCGCTGCCTTGTTCCGGGTGCCGCATGGCGATGATGTCCGCGTACCCGCCGACCATCCGGATGGTGTCCTCCACGGTCTCGCCTTTGTACAGGGAGCTGAATTGGATCCCCTCCGCCGTCATCACCTGCCCGCCAAGCCTCAGCATGGCCGCCTCAAAGCTGAGGCGCGTGCGGGTGGAAGGCTCGTAGAAGAGGGCAGCCAGGATCTTCCCCTTGAGGAGATCCGAACCGCCGGCATCCCGCACTGCAACCATTTCCTCCGCGAGTGCAATTAAACGATCCACATCCTCACGCGTGAGCTGCCGGGTGGAGATGAGGTGCCGGAAGGGAAGGGGCATGCGCGGCCAGTGTACTCCCTGCCCGGCGCGGCGGATCACGCATTCCCATCGACGCGCGGTAGCATGTGTATTCCCATGCCGAAAGGTCGCCGCTATCCTCCGGGCATCCTTCCATCACTTCAGCACACGTGACTATGTTCGATCCCTTCCGCCTGGAGAAAGCTCGGCAGATCCGGGACGCCGGCGGCCAGCCCTATGCCGCGGCGTACGACCGCACGCACACGCTAGCGGAGGCCAGAGACCTGCAGGACGGCATGATCGCCAGCATCGCCGGACGGGTGATGCTCTTCCGGGACATGGGGAAACTGACCTTTGCTACCCTGCAGGACCACACGGACCGCCTGCAGATCGCCTTCCGGGAGGAAGTAGTGGGCAAGGAGGAGTACAAGCGGCTCCTCAAGCTGATCGACCGGGGGGATATCATCGGCGTGCATGGGGAACGGTTCACCACGCAGAAAGGCGAGCCGACCATGTTGGTGAAGAGCTGGACCATGCTCACCAAGTCCCTGAGTCAGCTCCCGGAGAAGTGGCACGGGCTGCAAGACCAGGAGACCGCCTGGCGCCAGCGCTACCTGGACATGATCAGTAACCGCGAGAGCCTGGAGCGCTTCCAGAAGCGCAGCCTGTTCGTTCGGCTCATGCGCGAATTCTACTGGCAGAGCAGCTTCACGGAGGTGGAGACGCCTATCCTAGTGAACGCCGCCTCCGGCGCGCTCGCCACCCCGTTCCAGACCCACCATGAAGCGTATGACCTGGACGTCTTCCTCCGCATCGCCCCGGAGACGTTCCTGAAGGAATGTCTCATTGGCGGGTTTGAGCGGGTGTTTGAGGTGGCCCGGGTCTTCCGCAATGAGGGCGTGGACCCCAGCCACCTGCAGGACTTCACCATGGTGGAGCACTACGCCGCGTACTGGGACTACGTGAAGAACATGGAGTTCACGGAGCAGATGCTGAGCCACCTGCTCAAGGAGACGCTCGGCTCCGCCGTTGTCACCATCCCGGACCGGGACGGGAACTTGGTGGAAGTGGACTTCACGCCGCCATGGCCCAGGCTCTCCATCCGGGATGCGATATTGAAGGCTTCCGGAATAGATTTCATTACCTATGAAAACGAATCACAGCTACTGGAAGCCATGAAAAATGAACACATCAAGATCGATGTCCCCCTGGAGCTGCTCGGCTACGGGAACCTGGTGGACCAGCTCTACAAGAAGGTGGCGCGGCCAGGACTGGTGCAGCCCACGTTCATCATGGAGCACCCGATCGAACTCTCGCCACTGGCCCGGCGGAACGACCTGAACCCCCGCATCACCGACCGCTTCCAGCTGGTGGTGGGCGGCTGGGAGATTGTGAACGCCTACAGCGAACTCACGGATCCAGCCGACCAGCTGCAGCGGTTTGAAGAGCAGGCCGCGGCACTGCAGAAGGGAGATGCGGACGCCCATGACAAGGACGATGAGTACGTGAAGGCGCTCGCCTACGGCTGTCCGCCGTGCTCCGGCTGGGGCATGGGTGTGGATCGCATTGTGGCGCTCATCACTCGCCAGCCCAACCTGCGGGACGTGGTGCTGTTCCCGCTGATGAAACCCCTGGCAAAGGAATCCGATCTGTCTTCGCCTGCGGGCTATGGCGATAGAAAGAAAATCGAAGAATCCGATGATACGCTTAATAGAGTCAAAAATATTGTTCAAAAAAATAATGCTAAGACATCAGCTTTACCTTCCATACCTTCCGGACCTTCCACCCCATCAAGTTCAACGGCAGCTCCGTCACCTCTCGTCCTCCCTCCCCAGCACCTCGAGTACGGCCACCTCCTCCCGGCCGCCCAGGGGCTGCTGGAGGAACACACCGTCCAGACTAAGCCGCACCTCATCGCCACCGGTACCGCCATGGAGGCGTTGGCACGGAAGCTGAACGGCGATCCGCAGACATGGAAGGTAGCCGGCATGCTGCATGACCTGGATTGGGACAATCTGGAGAAGGACTGGGAAGCGCACTGTGGTACTACACTGGAACAGATGCTGGCTACCATCAAGGCGCCGGCGGAACTGCTGGGGGATATCCGCGCGCACTATCAATCCAAGTACGGCGCGGAGTACCCACTCAACTCCACGCTCCGGAAGGCGCTCTACTGCGTGGATGAACTCACGGGCTTCATCATTGCCGTCACGCTGGTGCGCCCCAGCCGGAAGATCGCTGACGTGGAGGTGGGTTCCGTGAAGCGGAAGCTGAAGGACAAGACGTTCGCCGCCCAGGTGGACCGCGCCCAGATCCAGCGCTGCGAGGAGCTCCTGGGGATCCCGCTGGACGAGTTCATCCGGATCGTCTTGGACGCGATGAAGGGTGTAGCGGGAGAGTTGGGGCTTTCTTGAAAATGTGAACAATTATGTAGCTCAAGTATTAACGCATGTTAGAGCGGCTTCAGAAAATCCTATCGGCCCGTGGAGTTGCCTCACGCCGCAAGGCCGAGGAGTACATTGAGCGCGGCCTGGTGAAGGTGAACGGCGTGATCGCGAAGCTGGGGGACAAAGCGGATCCGGCCGTGGATACGATCGAAGTGGATGGAGAAGTGCTCCAGGAGCGTCAGGAAATGCTGTACTACGTGCTGAATAAGCCGGCGGGGGTGGAGACCTCGAATGTAGACAGAGAGGGCCAGAAATCAGAAGCCAGAACTCAGGGGGAACGGGGAAACCAGAAACCAGAAACGAATAACCAGAAACTCCCTGCCGAAACCGCTCAACAGTCGCCAACAGTCCGGAACCTTTTGCCCCCCGCCCTCCGCGGCAAGATCTACCCGGTCGGCCGGCTGGACAAGGATTCCGAGGGCCTGCTTCTCTTTACGAACGACGGCGTGCTGGCGTACCGGCTCACCCACCCGTCGTTCGAGCATCAGAAGGAGTACGAGGTGTCCCTGGATCGCCCGATCGATCCAATTGCCGTAAAGAAACTGGAAGAGGGATTCCTGCTGGATGGGTCCATGACCAAGCCGCTGCAGATAAGGAAAGTGGCACCCAATGTCATCCGCATTACGCTCACGGAGGGCAGGAACCGTCAGATCCGCCGCATGTGCCAGCATGTGGGCTATACGGTGAAGAAGCTCAGACGCGTGCGGATCATGACCCTGGAGGACTCTCGGTTGAAGATGGGCGGCCTGCGGGAGCTCACGGACCAGGAGCGGACGGCGCTCCTGGCATCCGTTGGCCTCTAGGGAAGACCGCGTGCAGTCATTTCCATACACCGGCCGGAATTTGTCACCGCCAGGCAATTGCATCTTAGGAGAAAGCGCCCAAGATTGACAGAAAGACGCCTAGCGGCGCTGCTTTCCGCCTACCTTCCCCCTCCCGCCGTGCCCAACCGCCCCGCTTCCCTGGTCCTGACATCCGTCCTCTCCGTGGTCTTGGTCGCCGTGATCCTCTGGACCGCTGCCTCCCGGCGGCTCACCGGGCAGCTCACGGGCACGGCGTACGCCACGGCCAAGGCGGGTCCGTGGTG
>CAZWIA010000006.1:0-16238 GCA_964633955.1 uncultured Candidatus Peribacteria bacterium
TCCTGTTCCAGCTGGTGCACTCTCACCGGTTCATGCTCGGGATACCGCTCTGGAATTTCCCCCTGCAGCGCTCGCGGCTGGCCGTGTTCGTCAATATAGAGGTGGGAGTGCGCGCCCATGGTGGTGAGCAGGTCAATCGCACTGCGGTGGTTTGCGGGATCCTTGCACAACTGGTCGAACCCGCACCCCTCACCCGTCACCACTTTGGTAGCCGCCATGGCTTTCCAGAAAGCCACGCGCTGCTCCATGTCCCGCACGGCTTTTAGGGAAGGCAGTTCATGGAGCATAGGCTGCGCATCCACCACCAGGTTCACAATGCCCTGGCCCTTCTTGGCCTGCCGGGTCTGCTCACGCAGCGCTTCCAGCGCCTGCGGGTCCGCGGTGAAGAGGTACTGCGTCACGTGGTCCCGAGAGAGCGGCACGCCCTGAACTTCCGCCGCGCGCATGATGGCATCCACCGCCTGGTACTTCTCACTCTCCTCTTGCACCTGCTCTGCGCCGGACTGGCCGGACCGACCGGCGGCGGCCGTCAGAGCCTGCTGGAGATGCAGAATCTCATCCGCCAGACGGCGGAGGGGTTCGGCCCGCTCATTGCGCCGCTTGGCCCGTGCCGCCATGAACGCCTTCAAACGCGGCTCCAGATCTGCCTGGCCGCGATGTTCAATCATGTCCAGTGCCCAGTTCTGTAGCGCCATCTCCGCGTCCGTGAGCGCCCTGTCCTCCGCCTCCAGATGCCGGATGGTTTCCAGGAAGGACTGGCGGAAGCGCACTACGCGATCAATCATCACACGATCAGCACGCAGGATTGCCTCCAGCGCTCCGTTGCCCTCCACATGTCCGGCACGGGCCTGCTGCTGCTCAGCTACCAGCAGACCGATCGCCTGCCTCACGCTGCCTGCCATCTCCTCAAGCGGCGTGTCACGGTTACGGATACGCTCTTCCAGAGCATCCAGCTGCTCAAGCGGCATGATCACTGGGGGAAGCTTGATAATGTAGACGGACGTACTCCTTGCATCTGACAACTCTACAGTCCGCGGCGCACATGCCAGACCAGGGCAGCACCAAGACAGAGCACCATTGCCGTCGCGACCGGCCAGCCCGCGCCACTCTGCAAATCATCGCCGGATTCCCGGCTCTGGAGACGAGCGAGCAGGACAGACCCGCTATGACCGGCTGCACTGGAAGATTCCGGCAGGAGGTACGTCCAGCGAGCCGCCTGACTGGAAATATTCTTTGGCCTAACGGCATACGAATAGTTTTCTTCTATGTCTATAAATAGCGTATTGTGAAGTTCTACTTTAGTATTCGCTATATCAGTCACCACCAGGTCCACCGCGTAGCTACCTGGCTGCAGACCCCGGCGCACGATCCCTTCCCAGCTCCCTGACTTCCGCTGCACAAGCGGCGCGCGGTACGCCAGTGCCGGAATGGTGAACCACGCTGCCTTGATGGGTCCGCTGCGCAGGTCAATCACCAGCCCCTTGGTCTTGGTCAGGTACCACTTGGGCTTCAGCTGCTTCAACAGGTACGCCTGGTAGTCCAGGAGGATGCCGGTACCGGTGCTCGGCTGCTGCGGATCCCGTCCGCTCTGCACCTCAAAGCCGTCCGGCCAGCCGTCTCTGTCCCAGTCCGCATGAGCGGGATCTGTGCGGTAGAGGTATGCCTCCGCATCATCAAACAGTCCGTCACGGTCCGTATCCACAGCGTCCTTCCCCCTTTTGAGGATGATACATCCGCCGGATCGACCGGGAGACGGCACATCAGTGAAGCATGTTATATCATCTGATTCTCTTACGAGGCTTTGAGAAGATCCAATATGTGAATACTTTATTTGGTCTACATTTCCATTTGGGTCCATCAAGGAGACAATATCTCCGTCATTGGAAAATGAGAGCCTGGTCTCTGAACTCCGCAGCACCAGATAACCGCCTGGAGGGATGACCAGTGAACTGTCGGCTTTCCATGGTTTGCTGCCCTTTCCAGGCTCGTCATCCAGCACCCAGCCGGCCAGGCTCTGGGGTTCACTTGAATTATTCCTGATCTCCACCCACTCCTGGTTCATCTGTCCCAGTGCAGCATCCATCTTCTTGCTTGGCGCGGGGTAGACCTCGCTCAGAACCAAGGTATTCCCATAACTCGGGCGCCGGAGGACGTAGGAACCGCTGCTCACGGGGCTTGCGATCTCCTGACCCTCTGCCTGCACCGCAACGTAGGCCCGCATGTGCGCATCTTCACTGAGCAGCAGGCTTCCGGATGACCGGATAAACGCGCCGGAGTTCACGGAGACATACAGAGCGCCAGGAACACTCGGCTTCAGCCGCACCAAGCCGCCGGTCATGGGTAGCAAACCGGGCTCAGGATGGAACCGCACGGCAGGCTCACCTTTATCCCTCAGCCGCCTGAGAGCCTTCACCTCCCGCTCGACCGTGATCGTTCTGACGAGCGTCTCATCCGCCCATAGGCCCACACGCGCTTCACGCGCCAGAGCTTCATACGCCAGCGCTGCCTGCTCCAGCGGTCCGTCAACGGCGCCGTCCGCCGTGACCAGGCCCAGGCGCAGGAACCGGAAGAAGAGCACCTCGCCGTCCGGTGCAAGGAGCACCGGGATGAGCTGATTGGTATCATTTGATACCAAGAGTTGTTCATACTTTTTAGCATAATAATTATAATTCTGTATTTCATTGGATAGATATTCCATCCACGAACCGCTGGCCGCCAGGCCGTAGAAGGTGACGGCCTCACGCTCACCCGGCATGAACACGCTGCGGTGGGACCGATAGGGAGTGACGAGGAGTTTCCCGTCATCAAGCACGCGGTGGATGTCCAGCGGGTGACGCTCCCCATCCAACCGTGAGCGGTACCGCGCGTCCTCCTGGGCATCGCGCCAGGTCACAAGCGTCACCACTTGATGGTTGCGATCGAGCAGCTGCAGGATCCCGCGCTCATTTGGCAAGCTTAATCCGCTCTCTCGCTTCTTCAGCCAGCGGTACTCCCCGGGAGCCAGCTGCGTGAGATCCAGCTGGAAACTCCCCTTTCCCTCTGCACCCGTGATCATCCAGCCCGTGAAGTCGATCGTCCTCTCGCTCACGTTCCCGATCCCTAGGATCTCCGCATCTTCATCATCCGGACCCGCGGGATTGGGAAGCGCCACCAGGTCTACAGCCTGGCTCACAGTAGGGGAGAGCGGCTGCGGGAAGAGGTTAGGGGAGCCGGGAGAGGGGATGGGCGTCCACCGGAACACGCCGCTACCTGCTTCCGCGTACGTCCAGCCGCGCTTGGCGCCGTGGATCCAGAGATCCTGCAAAACCGATCGGCCGGAGGCCGTGAGCCAGGTACCGGTTGCCGTGCGAACCGCAGTTGGAGCCAGCAGCCGTACGCTGTCGCCCGTATCATTGACCGCAATGCCCGTCCGCGCACGATCCAGGAGCAGATACCCGTCAGGAACAATCGCCAAGCCATCCAACTTAAACGGCCGGCTGCCGCCGTCCTGGTCATCCAGCTGCCAACCGCAGAGGTTGATCTGCTCCGCTGCCTTGTTCCGCAACTCAATCCACTCTGCGCCGCCCGCAAGCGGAACCGGCAGCACCTCGCTCACCGTCACACCCGAATCCGAAGAAGGACGGCACTGGGAAACGCCCGTCGCATTCGCCTTCTTGGCGGCCGCCTTCTTGCCGCCACCCGGCTCCGGAAAGACCTCAATGCTCAGTGTTCGTTCTACTGTAGTACCACAGTAATCAGTGACCCTCGCCGTGACCGTCCGCACCCCCGGTTGCCGGACGGTGTGACTGGGCGGATTGCAGCTCTCCGCCTCCGCCCCATCCCCGTAGTCCACCCGGCACTGCGCGCCGTTGAGGGAGCCTGAGCCCGCTACGATCTGCAGGTTCAGCGTGACCTTCCCCTCCCCGCGGACGGTGCCGGATTGGAGCGTGAGCGCCGGATCGAGCGGCAGTGTGACGTTCGCTTGTCCAGGGCTGGGGGTACAGAAGGCCTGGAAACCACTGCCGGTCTGAGATGATCCGTAACTGATTCCCTCAGGCAGCGCCGGCACCTCGAGCGATTGGAGGACTGTTGCGCCGTAGCGGAGTTCCACCCGCTCTCCGCTATTGCGGATGGAAAGCCCCAGATCCTTCACTCTGAGGACGAGGAACGACCCGGATGCCAGCGTCTGACCGAGCGAGCCAAGGGCGGCTGACCGGTTTCCAATCCGGAGCGTGTACCCAGTGAGCGTCTCACTGCCCGTGCCGGTATTTCTGAGCTCCAGCCACTCCTCCGCATCCGGACCTGTTGGATCAGAAATGAGTTCATGGATTCTGATGAGGCCTTCCTGATGATGAATAGCTGAATCCGTACCTAGAGGATCCGGCGGCACGACCACGAGCGTGGCGCCTGAGGACGCGTGGCCAAGATCGTCGACCGAGATGAGCCGGAGCGCGTAGCCGCTCGCCGTGAGCACATCCAGTTCCAGCAAGCGCGCAGTTACGGGAAGGACTAATGTCGATGATCCGCTCCGCGGCTCAATCACCATCCGCTGCTCAGCCAAATCGAGCGAGGCACTCGGTTGCCACTGCACACGCAGGCGTACGCCCGTACCAGACCGTTCGGCACTCGCCTGAAACCCGGTCGCCTCAAGCGGCGGCGTGGTGTCAGCCGTTTCCCCAGAACCGTTCGAGTAGCCTGGCGTGCCGTAGAGGCGCGCGCCGTCGTCAAAGCCCATGAACGTCTGCGCCGTCCGCCAAGCGGCCGCTTGATCCCCCAGACCGTACGGGAAGACCCGTTCCATGCTGGCGCGGCCCCAGGGCCGGTTCTGGTTGAGACCAGCCAGCGGCACGCCGGTTCCGTCGTCAGCCTGGTCGATGAGCGACCCGGTCCCGTCCCGTAGCCTCAGGAGGAGCCGGGCATTGGGTAGCGAGAGCCCGGTTGTGACTCTATCCGGCTCCCGGCTCAGGCGGGACAGACCAGCAGCGTAGTTGCTGATCAGGAAGTGCTGATCAGGGCCCAGCGTGGTCCCGGTCCCAAACTGTACGATCGTCTGTTCCTGGCCCTGGCCGTTCTGGGACGTGAGACGCCAGGTATCGATTGAGACACTCCCCGTCCCCGCGTTCCGGAGCTCCACCCACTCGTCGGCCGCACTCAGGTCGCTCCCGGACCAGAAGACCTCGCTGATCACCACCTGCGCCTGGCAGGCATCCGCTGGCACGCAGAGCAGAGCCCACAAGCAGGCAACCCGGTAGACGGCAGACCGGCACGGCACGGCAGAAGTACACTGGCGTCCAGGGATTTTCTGGAGAGGGGTGAATGCAGTTCGATCGCCAAAACAAGCACTCTGCGCGTCTCTCCGCCACGAACGGCGTTCCCCGCCGCCGCAGAACGCCCACCGGGAGATGGGGCACGGAACGGCTCACGGAAGCGCTCATCAGGCAGGTCACCCATTGGTGGCACTTCCGGCTCGCCCCGGGCGGGTCCAGGCTGCTATACTCTCCGTGCGCGGGTACATCCCGCCCTCCCTGCTCCGCACCTCACCCACCATGATCGCACGCAGATCCGCAGGCATCCTGGCACGGCGCAAGTGACGGCGCGGGGGCTTCAACCCCTGACCCCTCATGACCTATGGAATACATCATCGTGCTGCTCGCCATCCTGGCCGGAGCGCTCCTGGGACTCTTGGCCGGCTGGTTCTGGTTCAGTAAAGGCAAGAAGATCTCCTCCGCCCTCCAGGCGCAGATCCTGGAACAGGAGCGCCAGCTGCAGAAGCTGGAGGGGAAATTGACGGAGACGGAAGGGAAGATCAAGACCGCCGAGGCGGAAGCCAAGGCCGCGGCCAAGGAAATCCTCACGGAGGCCAAGCTGCAGGCCACGGAAATGGAGGCCCGGCTTGAGAAGGAGCAGGGCCGGCTGGAGGAGAAGGAGAAGAGCCTGGATGCCAAGGTGAAGGAAGTGGAACGGCAGAAGCAATCCCTCACAGAACGCCAGCAGCAGGTGGAGGAGCTGAAGAGTGAACTCTCCGAGAGCGCCCGCAAACACCGGGAGGCTCTGGAACAGATTGCCGGGCTCAGCCAGGAGGAAGCAAAGAAGCAGCTGTGGGAGGAGATGGAGCGGGAGTTTGCCGCCTTCTACGCGGAGCAGCTGAAGCTGAAGCATGAGGAGATGGAGCAGGAATACGAGGATAAGGCCAAGAACCTGATGGCGGAGGCCATGCAGCGCTACGCGGCGGAAGTGGCCAGCGAATCCACGTCCACGGTGGTCCAGCTGCCATCGGACGACATGAAGGGCAAGATCATCGGCAAGGAGGGCCGCAACATCATCGCGTTCGAGCAGGCGACCGGGGTGGACATCATCATCGACGACACCCCCGGCGCCATCATCATCTCCGGCTTTGACCTGGTGCGGCGGTACGTGGCCAAGCTGGCCATGGAGAAGCTCCTGCAGGACGGCCGCATCCAGCCGGCCCGCATTGAGGAGGTGGTGACCAAGGTGAAGGAGCAGGTAGGGAAGATGATGCTGGAGTTTGGCAAGCGCGCATGCGAGGAGCTGGGCATCACCGGCTACCCGGCGGACCTGCTCAAGATCATCGGCCGGCTCCGGTTCCGGACCTCCTACGGTCAGAACGTGCTCAAGCACTCCGTGGAGATGGCCAACCTTGGCCGCATGCTGGCGGAGGAGATTGGCGCGGATCCGCTCATCGTCATGGAGGGCTGCCTGCTGCATGACATTGGCAAGGCGCTGGATCACGAGGTGCCCGGCACCCACGTGGAGATTGGCGTGGAGATCTGCAAGCGCTTCAAAGTGCGGCCGGAGGTGATCCACTGCGTGGCCGCGCACCATGAGGATATTCCCATCGCCAGTCCGGAGGCGTTTGTGGTGGCCGCCGCGGACGCCATCTCCGGCGCCCGGCCCGGCGCCCGGCGCGAATCCATCGAGGAGTACTTCAAGCGCCTGCGCGCGCTGGAGGACGTGGCCAAGGGCTTTGCGGGCGTTCAGAAGGCCTACGCCATCTCCGCCGGCCGGGAGATCCGCGTGTACGTGGATACCGACCGGGTGGATGACTTGCAGCAGCAGATGCTGGCCAAGGACATCGCCCGCAAGGTGGAGGCCGAGCTCACCTACCCCGGCGTGATCAAGGTGAACGTGATCCGAGAACGGCGCATTGAAGAAATGGCAAAGTGACCATTCCACCCCAAAGACGTTCATCCTGAGCTGGCCGAAGGATGAACGTCATCCGGCAGCGGAGGATCGAGGAGATGGCCAAATAGGTCACGAGGTTACAACATCACAAGGTTACAAGGTTGGACTACCAACCTCGCGACACCGTAACCTCGTGACCTTGTAACCTTGCAACCTCAATCCCTCAAGAAAAAACGCCTGCTGACACGGACAATGAACTCCTCCTTCTCCAGCTTCAGGAGGAGTCCCGCCAGCCACTCGCCATGCTCGTCCGGATTCCAATCGATGGCGATCTGGCGGCCGATGGATTCCGAGGTGAGACCGGACGGTGCGTCACGGAGACACTCGAGGATGCGGCCACGGAAGATCCGGTTCGGCACAAAGGTGGAACCGACCAGGCGGCCAGGTTCCATCCGTTTCACTGTGGTACCACGCGTTGCGACCGGCACACGGAAGGCGCTTTGGCAGATATCCTTCAGGGGACAGGCCGCGCATTTGGGCGACCGCTTGGTGCAGACCATCGACCCGAAATCCATCAAGGCGGCGTGCCACCCCTCACCCCCGTCCCCTCCCCCCAGGGGGGAGGGGTGGCCCGAAGGGCCGGGGAGAGGGCCGTTCAAGGCAATACGAAGAACCCGATCCGCAATGGGCATCAGATCCCGATCCTTCACCGGAAACCTCCCGTCCGCCCGCTCCGGCCCCTCAAACACCCGGTGCAGGATCCGCCGGATATTGGTGTCTAAGCACGGCGTGGGGATCCCAAAGGCGAAGTTTCGGATGGCCGCCGCCGTGTAGGCACCGATCCCCTTGATACCGAGCAGTTCGGCCACCTCCCGAGGGAAAACGCCGCCGTGCTCGTTCTGAACTGTCCTACAGGCATCCCGCAGCCTAAGCGCCCGGCTGTTGTAGCCCATCCCCCGCCAGGCCAGGATAACTTCCGCATTGTTTGATTTTGCTAAATCTCCCAAGGTCGGGAACCGTTCGATGAACTTCTTGAACACAGTTTGTACTCTGGAAACCTGCGTCTGCTGCAGCATCACCTCTGATACCAAGATCAGGTACGCCAGGTGGTTCACGTCCTTCCCCTTCAAATCCCGCCAGGGCAGCGTGCGCTTATGTCGATCGAACCACGCCCACAGCTTGTCGGCGAAGATCGAATAGGGGGCGGGGCGGGGCATGCGGAATGATTCTTACTGGCGATGCTGCAGCTCGCCAGGCTAGCATGCGGCAATGGCATCGATAATCGTTGACAAAATTTTATAGATATTTATATTAGATGTATGAACATTCCTGACCACTCCCTATCCTCAGAGGAGGCAGATCACACTCCGCACGAGACCAAAGACATGCCATCGGAAGATGACTTATTCCGTTTTGCGGCTTGGCTGTTGCCCAAAGACGAATGGCTTAAATTGGGCGAGCAGATCTTAGAGAATCCCGAAGCAATAAAACGAGTGGCTAGAATGCGGCGAGAGATTAAACAAGGTGACGAGCGCTTTCTGCAATGGATCATTGCGGGATGCCCAATCCCTCCGGCAGGAGCGACCCCGAATGATCGTTGAATGACACTTGCGGGCAGGCCCTTCGACAAACTCAGGATGCCCTCCGTCACCTTCGAACGTGTCCGCGGGCAAGGATGCCCGCTTTCGCTTGTGTCGGCGTTCATGGCACCAGATCCGTTCATGGACGCTTAACGGCCGCACGCTCAACAGACCCAGCCTTCGTCAGGCTGACGCTGACTACGGCGGACAAGCATCGCTTGCGCCCATAATCGGCTTTCGAGATATCCGGAAACCGCCGCCAAATTTTTGGCCCGCAGCCAGAAAGTCGTATTGACGCCCCTGTGCCCCATTCTCTAGACTGTACCGGCTTAAACGGGCAGCTCTTCACCTGTACCTCCGTTCTTCCCCATCCACCCTTCCCTCCCTCCCCATGGCAGATCAGAAGTTCGATCGCAGTAAGGTCCACGTGAACGTGGGCACCATCGGCCACGTCGACCACGGCAAGACGACGCTCACAGCCGCCCTTTCCATGAACTTCTCCCCGGAGGGCGAGAAGAAGGACTACTCCCAGATCGACAACGCGCCGGAGGAGCGGGAGCGCGGGATCACCATCAACACCGCGCACGTGGAGTACGTCTCGGACAAGCGCCACTACGCGCACGTGGACTGTCCCGGCCACGCGGACTACGTGAAGAACATGATCACGGGCGCCGCGCAGATGGACGGCGCCATCCTGGTGGTCTCCGCCGCGGACGGCCCCATGCCCCAGACCCGCGAGCACATCCTCCTGGCCCGCCAGGTGAACGTGCCGTACATCGTGGTCTTCTTAAACAAGGTGGACATGGTGAAGGATCCGGAGCTCTTGGAGCTGGTGGAGGTGGAAGTGCGCGAGCTCCTCACCAAGTACGGCTTCCCCGGGGACAAGACCCCCATCATCAAGGGCTCCGCGCTGAAGGCCGTGGAGGGGGATGCGGAGAACGTGGCCAAGTTGAAAGAGCTCCTGGACACGCTGGACAGCTACATCCCGGATCCCGTCCGCGAGCTGGACAAGCCGTTCCTCATGTCCGTGGAAGACGTGTTCTCCATCAAGGGCCGCGGAACGGTGGCCACGGGCCGCATTGAGCAGGGCCAGGTGAAGGTGAACGAGGAAGTGGAGATCGTAGGTCTGCGCGACACCAAGAAGACGGTGGTGACAGGCGTGGAGATGTTCCACAAGCTCCTGGATTCCGGCCAGGCCGGCGACAACGTGGGACTCCTGCTCCGCGGCATTGAGCGCACGGACATTGAGCGCGGCCAGGTGCTGGCCAAGCCCGGCTCCATCACCCCGCACACGCAGTTTGAGGCGGAGGTGGTCATCCTGACCAAGGAGGAGGGCGGCCGCCACACGCCGTTCTTCAAGGGCTACAAGCCGCAGTTCTACGTCCGCACCACGGATGTGACGGGCTCCGTGGAGCTCCCCGCCGGCGTGGAGATGGTCATGCCGGGTGACAACCTGAAGTTCGTGGTGGAGCTGGTCCAGCCGGTGGCGCTGGAGGCCGGTACGCGCTTTGCCATCCGCGAGGGCGGCCGCACGGTGGGCGCCGGCGTGGTCACCAAGATCATCAAGTAACCTTGCGCGGGCTCCCAAGGGGCGGTAGATTCCGCCGCCCCTTGGTCCCTCTCTCCCCTTGCTCCTTCCCCCCGTCCCATGACTCCCACAAAGAAGAACACGGAGAAGACCCCTAAGGCCCAGAAGAAGGCCGAGCCTGAAGCGCAGGCCAAAAAGGACGCCGGGAAGAAGCCGCTCTCCGTCATCCGGATCAAGCTATCCGCTTTTGACCATACCGTGCTGGACGAGGCCGCCCAGAAGATCCTGGATACCGCCGAACGCAGCGGGGCCGTGGTGCACGGACCCATCCCGCTCCCCACGCACATCCGCAAGTTCACCGTGAACCGCGCCACCTTCAAGTTCAAGGACGCGCGCGACCAGTTTGAGATGCGGATCCACCGCCGCCTGATCGACCTGTCCGATACCACCTTCAAGACCGTGGAGAGCCTGCAGGGCTTAAGCCTGCCCAGCGGGGTGGATATCAAGATTGATATGGGGTAATCTGGCTCAGTGACCAAGTTAGAACTGCTCCGCCAGCGCAAGCAGGATATTCTGGCGCTCGCCCGCCAGCACGGCGCCGCCGATCTTCGCGTGTTCGGATCAGTCGCCCGGGGAGCGGAGCGACCGGAGAGCGATATTGATTTTCTGGTCCACCTGCAACCAGGTACCACCTATTTTACCTATCTTCGTCTGGTCCGATCGCTTGAAAACCTACTGCAGAATCGCGTTGACGTAGTGCTGGACACCGCGATCAAGCCGGTACTCAGGGACCGCATCGTCCGCTCCGCCGTGCCGCTATGAAAGATGACGGCGTGTACCTGGCGGACATCCAGGAAGCCATCATGCGCATCATGCGCTACGCAGAAGCGGGTAGAGAACGCTTCCTCTCCGATGAACTACTGCAGGATGCCATCCTCCGGAATTTTCAGGTTCTGGGAGAGGCCGCTAGACGCGTATCGGAGGAGTTCAGAGCGTCGCATCCGGAGCTTCCATGGCAAGACATGATCGGCATGAGAAATGTGATCATCCATGACTACGCAGAACTGGATCTTGCTACACTCTGGGAAACCATTGTGCAAGATTTGCCACCGGTGCAACAGGTGGTACAGAAGCTGGCCGCCGCCTGATCGAGCTTATTGAGACCGCAGTGCGCCAACCTGGCGGCCAGTAAACTCCATTCCCCCAATTTGACTACCGTGGAAAGTTGGTAACCAGGGCTACCGATACGTTCGCAGTTCAGACGCAGCGTGCATAATATCTGAACATGCCCTCCAAATTCTCTAGGTACTGGAATTCAGAGACTATGCGCGTTTTATTCGAAGTACTCGGTGCAATTACGTACCTGATACTCCAAAAGTTGCTGTAGTGCTGTCGCAAAAAAAGAAGTCATAACTCGGCTACTCTCCGCTTGCCGCTCACCGCTCCCCGCTCGTCTCACATCCACCCTTTGGCCTTCAGCCCCGCCTTGGCGGCGGCGGTCTCCGCCTTCTGCTTGCTGTTGCCGGCCCCTTCCGCCACGCGCTCCTCCCCCACGTACACAGCGCACAGGAACACTTTGTCATGGTCCGGACCGGACTCGCTGACCACCTCATAGTGCGGAGTGATGCCCAGCTTCTCCTGCGCGTGCTCCTGGAACACGCTCTTCTCATCCCGGTGCTTGCCCTTGGCCAGGAGGGACTGAAGACGGCTGAAGATGAACCGCTCGGCAAAGGCACGCGCCTTCTCAAACCCCTGGTCCAGGTAGATGGCGCCAATGAGCGCCTCCATGGCGTTGGCCAGGGTGGAGGTTTTCCTGCGGCCGTCAGATGCTTCCTCCCCGCGGCTCATGTAGAGGTAGTCCCCCAGCTTGATCCCGTGCGCAATCTCCGCCAGGTGCTCCCCCTGGACCAGAGCCGATCGCCAGTTGGTGAGCTCGCCCTCACTCTTGCCGGAGAGATGGTAGAGGTAGTCCGTGGCCGCCAGTTCCAAGACGGCGTCTCCCAAAAACTCCAGCCGCTCGTTGTGACCATAACGGCCTTTCTCCTTCACGGCCGACCGGTGCACGAGCGCCTGGACTAAGAGGTCCTTGTTGCGGAAGGTGATGCCAATCTCCTTCTCCAGATGGGCGATGGGGGCCGGTTGCGTGGACATAGGTCGCGCTAAGTGTACGGGAGCGAGCGGGAGAGAGGGAAGAGCCGGACAGAATTAGGAATTAGGAATCACGAAGTATGGCTTACCCTCATGCATGATTCATAATTCCCGATTCATGATTCCTCCTCGGTCCTCTCCGCTCCCGCCTCCTTGTGCGCCACAGCGTTCAGAACGCCGTTCACAAACTTGGCGCTCTCATCCGTGCCGTACTCCTTGGCAATCTCGATCGCCTCATTCATCACCACGGCCGGAGGGGCGTCCTTGGCAAACAGCAGCTCATAGCCGCCAATGAGCAGGAGCGACCGGGAGATGGGATCCATGCGGTCCATGGGCCACTGCGGCGCGTGGCGCTGGATGGCGTCCTTCACAGCCGCTTCGTGCTCCAGCACACCCTTGAGGAGGCTTTGGGAGAACTCGTCGTCCATCTGGTAGTTGCCGTCCTTGCTGATCTTCACCTCCGGGAAGTTCTCCGCCATGTACTCCTCATACTCCTGGTAGATGTCCGCCATGCGGCGACCGTTCATGGCCAGGGCGTCTTCCCCGTCCATGTCCGGGTGCTTCTCCCGCTCAAAGAGCACCAGCATGACGGCAATCCGGGACAGGTGGCGGCGGCGGGCCATGGGCGTGGAATGTAAAATGAGTAATTGACAATGTACAATGCGTCTTTCTACACGCTAAACATGGCAAACTGTACATTGCACATTGTACATTTTCAATGCATTGCGGCTACGCCGCGATGCGCGTGATCTTCTCCAGCGCTTTGTCCGCCTTGTTCTTGGTCTCGGCCGGGGCGCCATAGGGGGAATTCTGGCGGTTACGGAGCCTTCGGATCTCCTTATTGAGGAATTCCGAGTGCTGCGTGCGGCCGGCGTGCTTGGGCCGGCGCTTCTTGGGGGTGGGGCGCTTTGCCATGGAAAGCTAAGGTAAAGACGAATTCATTGGAAGTAAAGCTATTCTGAGGAGGAGAAAAGGGGCAAGGGACAGGTTAGGAAGGGCAGTGCGCGAAGATCCTTTCCCTCCTTGAATTTTCCCCTTCTCCCTATCGCCGATCGCCGGAAAGGGCCACCATGAACCGCAGGACGTACAAAAACAGGTTGAAGATGTCCAAATAGAGACTGAGAGCCAGCAGGAAGGGGCTTACGCCATACCGGGCCTGCTGCTGGATGCGCTGCAGGTCATAGGCCGTGAAGGCGGCAAAGAGCAGGACCCCGGCCCCGGAGAGCAGGAGCTCCATCCGCGCGGTCCGGAGGGCCGGGATAAAGAGCTGGAAGAGACTCAGGACGATCAGGCCGATCAGCCCCAGGACCAAGGCCTTGCCGATCGGCGCCAGGTTCCAGCCGGTCATGCGGGCCACTACGGCCGCCCCCAGCCCCATGCTGGCGGTGGCCCCCAGGGCGTTCAGGAGGATGGGCAGGCCATTCACGTACTGATTGATCACGGAGAGCAGGTACGGCGCGATGGTGAAGCCGGAGAGGAGCGGAAAGAGGGCAAAGAGCACCCGGTTCCAGGGCGTCACCCGGGACCACCAGCCGGAGGTGAAGATGAGCGCCAGTTCCGCAATGGAGAAGAGCAGGAAGAGGCCCGGAGCCAAAACAGGCATGTACAGGGCGCCCAGGTAGACACCGGCTACGGTCAGGCCGATCGCGAACGCGAACAGGGCGTAGGTCTGGGATTCCACGGACGCATCAATGGTCAGGGGCTGGCTGGTGACGGTGGTGGTGGTCTGCATGCACCCAGTCTAGAACGGATCGGACGCCAGACAAGCGTTCCTTGGCGATTTTTCAGGCCAAACGCCGTCCAATACACCTGAATCGACCATGAAAGAACACAAATATTGATCGGTTATTCCCCTCCCCTGGCCCGATCGGGCTCAACCTTCAAAAAACGGCTGAAATATGCTACAATACTGAGATTCATGCGCCGTCTCGCCCAGATCCTCCTCGGCCCGCTCCTCTGGGTACTCCTGCCCGCCGTGGCGCAGGCCAATACCGTGACCATCCCGGGGGCGGTCTGCGCCCTCTTCCCGGCGGGGTGCCAGGGCGGCGGCGCGCTCCGCCTGGATGCCATCATCACCCAGAATGGCCTCTTCTCCCTGCAGATAGGCTTTGTGGCCCTCATGGTGGGCATGCTCTTCTACTACGCCGTCACGCTCATCACCTCCAGCATCAACGGGGATGAATCCGCCCTGCGGGACTCCAAGTCCGCCTTTGCCTACGCCATTGCCGGCGCGGCGGTGGCCAGCTTCTCCGTCGTGATCGTAGCCGCGTTCCAGGTGGGAAACGCCGCCAGCCCTCTTCCCAACTACTCCGTCCTCCAGGGGATCTTTGGCAGCATCTACCTGTTCTTCAAGGTGGCCCTGGGCGTGGCGCTTACCGCGAACATCGTGCTGCAGGCGTTCCGCCTCATCACTTCCCAAGGCAGCGACGAACTCATCACGCGCGCCCGGAAGCGTCTCATTGCCGGCTTCCTGGGCGTTGGCGTGGTGCTCTTGGCCAACGCGTTCATTGTCTCCGTGGATCCGTCCGAGCAGGGCGTGACCCCGGCCTCCGCCATCCGGGAGATCGCGGGCGTGGTGAACTTCCTCCTCACGCTCACGGGAGCTATCACCCTTGGCGCGCTGATCATCGCCGGGCTGCTCCTCATGATCTCCGTGGAGGAGAGCCTGAAGGACAAGGCCAAGCAGATCATCCGCACCAGCCTCACCACGCTGCTCCTGATCCTCACCTCGTTCGTCATTGTGAATTTGTTCATCGCCTTCCAGTGATCCGCGTCCCCCGCCTCCGCCGGCTCTTCTCCGCCGCTGCCGCGATCGGCACGCTGCTCACACCCATATCCGCGCTGGCGTTCAATCCGATCGGCTTCATCAACGGACAGTTCGGGGCGCTTCTGCGCGGCTGTGAAGGCAGCTGCAACCCCATCAACGTGGCGTACGATGTGGTGATCGCCCTCCGGCCGTTCGCCACGCTCCTGGCGGGCCTGGTCATCATCATCCAGGGCATGCGGATGGTCATCTCCCAGGAGGACGAGTACACGGACAAAGTGAAGACCACCATCACCGCTTGCCTGGCGGGCATTGTGGCCATGTACCTGATCGGCCCCTTTGTGGACACGTTCTACGGCGTGGGTGGCAGCGTATGGAACAACGGGCAGATGGAGGCCGGCACCATGGTGCTGGCCCGGGAGGTCACGGGAATCATCAACTGGGTCCTGGCCATTGTGGCAGTAGTGGCCATCGCCATGATCGTGGTCACGGGCATCCGGGCCATCGCCAGCTCGTACTCTGAAGACGGGCTCAGCCAGATGCGCAAGGCCATCATGGCCATCGGATCCGGGATCATCCTGCTCATCGTCCGGCAGGGGCTCACCTACGCGCTGGGCCTGCGGCCGCCGGAGGAGGGCCCCTCCCCCCGGCAGCCAGTGCCGGAGGCCATTCAGTTCATTGATGTCTTCTTCAGCATCCTGCGCTATCTCCTGAGCTTCCTGGGGTTCATCGCGCTCCTCGTGGTGCTGTACGCGGGCTTCCAGCTGATCCTGAACCTGGGCAGTGAGGACAGCGCCAAGAACGCCAAGGGCCTCCTCATCCGCGCGCTCCTGGGATTCTTTGTGATCATCATCAGCCTGTCGCTGGTGACGTTCGTGGTTCAGCTGGCGTGAAGAAGCTTAGGCTAAGAATGCGGAGGAATATCGTGCATGCGCGCTTGAGTACGTTGATCATGCACAGAAAGAAACCCGCACTCATCATGAGTGCGGGTGAGCGGACTTCCTCTTGGCCCGCCGGGCGGATTGGTAGCAGGCGTGGCAGACCGGGCCTTGGTCGGTCCGAACCTGCACCGGTTTCACCTTCCCGCAGCGGACGC
>CAZWIA010000006.1:16338-32346 GCA_964633955.1 uncultured Candidatus Peribacteria bacterium
TTGGTCGGTCCGAACGGCGATTGACTTCTCCTTCCCGCAGCGGACGCAGGGTTCGTGACGGGCGGGATCAGCCTGGTAGCAGGCCGGACACCGCAGCTCATGAGTCTTCCGATCCCGATGCAGACGTGGCTTCTCTTGGCCGCAGAAATCACAGATACCAGATGCCATGCCTTGGCTCCTTTCTGCTGTGAATGAACGGATGTCGTCCGACTATGTACAAATCTATCACTTTATTTTATTGAATCAATGTATTTCCCATGGAGAATACGTCTCGCACAGGACGTGAATCGTCGGATCTTCGCTGGATTCCTCACCCGCTCCACGCCTCATGCACGTACTCCTGCACGGCGCGGTGGCTGGAGAAGGTGCCCATCAGTCCGATCGCCCGCTTCATGCGACGGATCCAGCGTTGGCGGTCCGGATACAGGTACTCCGGGATCACCTCGTACTGCAGCTGGGTGTAGAGGTCTTCCGCGTCCACCTGGCGGGTATCGTCCGGCCCGAGCGCGGAGGCGAGCGGCCCGATGCGCCAGCCGGCCTCCGGGTCCTGCTCGTACCCCTCCACCCACCAGCCGTCCAGCGTGGACAGGTTCATGACGCCGTTCACGCAGGCCTTCATGCCGGAGGTGCCGGAGGCCTCATGGAGGCGCGTGGGCGTGTTGAGCCACACGTCTGATCCAGCGACCAGGAGCTTGGCCAAGTCCGGGTTGTAGTTGGGGATGTAGGCGATCTTCACGCTGTCTTTGAGCGCATGGCTGCGCTCCACCATCCGCTCAATCACCTGCTGGGAGAAGGGATCGTGCGGGTGGGCGTTGCCGGCGTGGATGATCTGCAGGCGTCCACGGCCGAGCTCCTTCAGGCGCTCCAAATTGGTGTAGATGAGCTCTGGCCGCTTGTAGGGCACCACCCGCCGGGCGCTGGCCAAGGTCAGAGTCTGGAGATCGAACTCCAGGTCCGTATGCCGGCTCACGTGTTTCAGGAGCTGCCATTTGTTCTCCTGGTGTGCCTCCCAGATCGCCTCATCCGGCAGGTCTTTCGCCTTCTCTGCCAGGAGCGCCGGGCTCTCCCGCCAGCCGGGAATGTACCGATCGAACAAGTCCCGCATGGGCGCGGACGCCCACTCCACATGGTGCACGCCGTTGGTGATGTAGCGCACGCTTGGGTTCCCCAGGATCTGCCGGGAGACCTCCCCATGCACGCGGGAGACGCCAAAGGTCTCCCGGCTCATGTTCATGGCCAGCTGCGTCATGGAGAGCGCATCTTGGCCCGCCAGGTCCCGGATGTGCCACGGGAGCTGATCCCCGGCAACGGCCCACGCAAGGTCATACGGGAAGACATCGTGTCCCGCCTTCACCGGCGTGTGCGTGGTGAAGGTACAGGACGTGCGCACGTCCGCATCCGCGTAGTTCCGCTCGCGCAAAAGCTCCAACGCCAGGAACGCACAGTGGCCCTCATTCATGTGGAAGGTGGCCACCTCCGCATGGCCGAGCGCCCGGAGCATCCGGACGCCGCCAATCCCCAGCACGATCTCCTGACGGATACGCATAGCCTGGTCGCCGCCGTAGAGCGTCTTGGTGATCTCACGATCGGAAAACGCGTTCTCCGGCAGATTCGTATCCAGGAAGTACACCGGCACGCTGTGCCCGCCGCTTGTAAGCTCCAGCATCCAGCAGCCCACGTGCACCGTCCGGCCCTCCACCTGCACGGTCACGGTCTCCGGCAATCTCTCCAGGTGCTCCGCCGGGTTCCACTGCACCTCCGCGTAGTCCTGCGTGCCGTCTGCCTTGAGCGTCTGCCGCAGGTAGCCGTACTGCCAGCACACCGTCATGCACGCGGCCTTCACGCCCAAGTCCCGGCAGGACCGCATGATGTCCGCGGCCAACATCCCCAGCCCGCCGGCAAAGGTGGGAATCTGGCTGGAGAGCCCGATCTCCATGGTGAAATACGCCACCTGGAGCGGAGATTTGGGGGTCAGGGTCATCAGGGAAGTATAGCACGTATCGCGCCTTGAAGATACCCGAACCGTCAGGGAGTTTTTGGTTTCTGGTTGCTGGTTTTTGGTTCTGTCCCTTCTCCGAGCTCGATCCAATTATGTAACCAAAAACCAAAAACCATAAACCAGCAACTTGTCTATGGACTGACGAGCAGTCAAAAGCGGCCTATGCTCGTAGGCATATGACGAACATCGACCCGCGCATCTTCCGCGCCTATGACATCCGCGGTGTCGCGGACAAGCAGATCACCATAGAGGCCTACTACGCCATTGCCCGTCAGTACGGCGGCATCATCCGCGAGCAGAGCTGCAAAGAAAATCCCGCCGTGGTGGTAGGACGCGACGCCCGCACGCACGGCCCTAAATTCCTCACGGCCGTGGTGGATGGACTGAAGGATGCCGGCTGCCGCGTGCTCAACATGGGACAGACCGCCAGCCCCCTCAACTACTTCACCATTTGTCACCGGAATCTGGATGGCGGGCTTCAGGTGTCGGCAAGCCATAACCCGCCGCAGGACAACGGCCTCAAGACCAAGCTGGCGCATGCGATTTCCTTCTACGGACAGGATATCCAACGGTTGCGCGGCCTGGTGGAAGCGGGGGAGCAGCCGAGTGGCAACGGCTGGGTGGAGGAGATCGATGCCGAGACGCCTCATCGGGAAGTTCTGACGAAGCTCTTTGCCGGGGTGGGGCAGGGGAAGAAGATCGTGGTGGATGGCGGCAACGGCGTGGGCGGCCCGCACTACACCCGGATCCTGAAGGACGTCGGCTGCGAGTTGATCGAGCTGTACATTGAACCCGATGGCACGTTCCCCAATCACCCGGCGGATCCCAGCAAGAAGGAGACGCTCCGGGAACTGCAGGCCAAGGTCATTGAGTATAAGGCGCACCTGGGCATCGCGTACGACGGCGACGGCGATCGCGTAGGCGTGGTGGACGAGACCGGCGCCATCCGCTCATCGGACGAAGTCCTGCTCCTCCTGGCCAAGGACTACCTGAGCCGCCACCCGGGCGAGCCGATCGTCTCTACGGTCAGTAACTCCTCCGCACTCTTCGAGCAGATCGAGAAATGGGGCGGTAAGCCGGTGATGTGCAAAGTGGGCCACGCCAACGTGCAGCGCGCCATGCTGGACAGTAACTCACGGCTGGCTGGGGAACTCTCCGGTCACATGTTCTGCGGTGAGGACTACTACCAGTTTGATGACGCCATCATGGCGACGCTCTGCATTTTGCGGGCGCTTGGGAGCAGATCCGTCACGGAGGCGATGGCGGAGTTCCCCAAGGTCTACCAGATGCACGAGATCCGCCCGCACTGCGATGACGACGCCAAGGCGGACGTGATCCGCCGCGTGATTGCGCACTTCAGCGCCAAGTACCCGGTGAACACGCTGGACGGCGCCCGGATAGACCTGGGCGAAGGCGCCTGGGCGGGGATCCGCCAGAGCAACACCAGCCCCTGCATCTCCGTCTGCGTGGAAGCCCGCAGCCCGGAACGGCTGGCGGAGCTGGAACGCGAAGTGTTGGACCACCTGAAGACGTACCCGGAGGTGGGGCTGGATCAGTTGCACTAATGCCCCCACCCCTTTCCCCTCCCCCGTCGCGGGGGAGGGGTGGTCCGCCTTGGGCGGACCGGGGAGGGGGCCAAAACGAAGATGTACTTCCACTTGCCCTCGGAATCCTCCCTGTCTGCCGGCAGACAGGGGGTTTTCCTGGGACTCTTCCCATGCGCCAAGCGGAGCGAACTGCTATCTTGGCTCCGTGCGACTACGACTGCGCTTTTGGCGCCGGAAGAGGCAGGAAAAGGAGCGGCAGAAGAAGCGCCGCCCCATTGTGAAGCGGGTGGTGGTGGGTCTGATCATCGGCGGCGCCATCGGCTCCATCATCGGCAAAGTGGGGGAAGACGATACGGAGGAGGCGCTGCCTGCGGAAGAGTGAGCCGCTTGTTGGATAAACACGTGGAGAAGAAAAACCCCCGCATCCGTAGTGGACGCGGGGGTAGAGCTTTCTCCGGCCATGAGGCCGAAGAGTAAGCGGTGTGCAGTGCGACAACCACTGCAGACTCCCTACCCTTCGCATGGTTGTGTGAGCCATGCGCTCTGTGTGTTTGTGTGGGCAACCCGAGTGCTCGGGTATCGGCTCCGGTGATTGGCCCCACAGGAAGGGCAGTTGGGTGTTTGCTGTTCGGATCCCTCAGTGAGGGAGCCTCTAAGGGTTGCGTTGTCAGCGCATAGAGGCAGGGAGGGATGAGGGGCGAACGTCACGGAGGAAGCTCACAGGGAGTATCCGCGGTCGCCTCTCATCTCTCCGCCTCTGAGGAGTGCCAAAGAACAAATCTGACTATTGTAGCACAAAGTAAGGATTAGGACAATTTGGCCGTAAAGCCCAATTGATAATTGAGAATTGATAATTAATACTTCGGCAGCCATTCAGGACTCGAATAAGTTCGTCATTGTCAATTATCCATTATCAATTTCACACATGTCGAACGAACAACGGTATCCAGGTCTGCTGATCCTGCTCATTGGCCCCAGCGGTGCGGGCAAGAGCTCCATCATCACCAAGCTCATGCAGCGGCACCCGGAGTGGCACCGCGCCCAGTCCGCCACTACGCGCCCGCGGCGGCAAGGGGAAAGCCCGGATGCGTTCCGGTTCGTCTCGGATGCGGAGTTCGACCGCATGGCGGCCGACGGGAAACTGCTGGAGTGGCAGACCGTCCACGGCCGGGCCCGGTACGGGACGCTCACGGAGGAGATCCTGCCTAAGATCGAACAGGGAAAGGTGGTGATCCGGGAGATCGAGACGAACGGGTTTGATGCCATCCGGAACGACCCGCGCTTCAAGCGGCCGGACGGCGCCTATCCCCTGCTGTCCGTCTTCATCATGCCGGAGAACCTGACGGAGCTGCGCCAGAGGATCAAGCGCCGCACCAGCGTGAGCCACGCCGAGCTCCAGCGCCGCATGGACAGCATGACCCAGGAGATGACCTACGCCCCGCTCTGCGACGCGCAGGTGCAGAACGCGGACGGGAAGCTGGATCAGGCTGTTGAGGCTGTTGAGCGGGCGATTTCGGGCGATTGAACGGCCCGTTTTGTCGTTGTTCGCCCCAGGATTCGATGGTACGTTAGCCCGGCCCAGGGCAGGAATCTGCCCTGCATATCGCTCATTGATTCCTCTCTGCACCCGTAGTTCAGCCTGGATAGAACGCCAGATTGCGGATCTGGAAGTCGTAGGTTCAAATCCTGCCGGGTGCACCATTCGATTCGCCCTCACTCCGTTCGGGCACACTCATGGTAAACCAAGATTCTACCTTTATTAGGCGAATCGGATGACCCTGAGCGAGCACAGCGAGTCGAAGGGCCCTCCTCCTTGGGGCATTAGCTCAGCTGGCCTAGCCCGCCATAGGCGGGCGTCAGGAAACAATCGCTTGCTGCGCAATGGTCCCATTCCGAATCATTCACAGCACTGTGGGGCATTAGCTCAGCTGGCTAGAGCGCTTGCATGGCATGCAAGAGGTCACGAGTTCGAATCTCGTATGCTCCACCATTCAGAACTGCATTAACACTCAAAATCAGCAATCATTGACATATTACCTTTACGCCGCCAGCAACTCCTCCCCCCGTTCTCGGATAGTCTGTTCGATCGTGCTGCGGAAGAGCATGGCGGCCCAGGGGAGGTGGCCGTCCAATGCAACCTGATCCTCACGAACTTCCACGGTCCCGGACACCGCGGCACCCATAGCCCTGAAGCTGAAGGTGCCTTTGGGGCCGTCCCAGTGCTCCGCCAGATCTTCGATCCTCTCTCCGAACTGCTTCTTGAGGTCCTTGAGGAGATTCTTGATCCGCTTGAGGGCTTCAGCCTGGCCCAGCCTGTGAGGAAGGATGATAGTCATGCGGGGCATACCTGCTATAGACGATCCGGCGCCTGATCCATGAATAACGGAGCTCTTCACGCTGCAGGCCAGGGGATACGTGTGAAGCGACACCACGCGGCGGCCGGCGCAGATTCCCTGTACGGGAACGCCGGCGGGTCCGTAGACTGCGCGCATGACGCTCACCCTGGATGACCTCCGCGAGAAGCTGAAGGACTGGCAGGGCATTGGGCTGGCCAAGCGGAGCAAGCCGGTCCTGGGTGAAGGGAACCCGCGTGCGGAGATCATGTTCATCGGCGAGGCCCCGGGCCAGAAGGAGGACGAGCTGGGGCGGCCCTTTGTAGGCGCGGCGGGGCAGTTCCTGAGCGAGCTCCTGGAATCGATCGGGCTCAAGCGGGAGGATGTCTACATCTCCAACGTGGTGAAGTACCGGCCGCCCGGAAATCGCGATCCAACGCCCGAGGAGAAGGAAGCATGTATGCCCTGGCTCATGGCGGAACTGGCCCTCATCAATCCCTGGGTGATCGTGCCGCTGGGACGGCACGCGCTGGGGCACTTCTTCACCACCCTGAGCATCAGCGAGGCCCACGGCCGACCGCACAGGCTCACGGACCGCGTGACCGTCTTCCCCATCTACCACCCCGCCGCCGCCCTCCACAACGGCAACCTGCGGCAGGCGCTCTTTGATGACTTTAAGGCGCTGAAAAATTTTCTGGATTCCCGCAAGAGTGAGTAGTTTGTCGTGAGCAGTGAGTAGTGGGATGATGAGGACCGCTTAGGGAGGTCCGTAGCGGGTTTCCACTCACTACCGACTACTCACTGCTCACTCGCCCATGCCCACCCTTATTTTCGGTATCGCAATATCGGCCATGCTCTCCGTCACCTCCCTCCTGGTGGTCCTGACGCGGGTGAGCCCCATCCTCTCCCCCACGTATGCAGTGCCGGCGTTCCTCCTGAGCGCGCTCTTGGCAGTGGGCAGCGTCTCCACACTCGGCTTCTACGCGCTCTGGTCCCGGCTGCCGGTCCACTTCTGGGATACGGGCAAAGTCATCACGGTCTCCCTGCGGCAGGGGATCCTGCTGGGTCTCTGCACCGTGATCCTCCTGAGCCTGAGCGTGCTGCAGCTCTTCAGCTGGGCAGCGGCCATCCTGGCCATCGCCGTGTTCATCCTCATTGAGCTGGCGCTTAATGCGTAATGGAAGAATCATGAATGATGAAGGAGGAATTACGCATACTTCATGATTCACGCTTCACGCTCTTGCAGGATGTCTGTATCCTCCTGCTGTGACTACCACAAACGCCGATTGGCAGGCCTATATTGATCGCATCAGCACCCTGCCGGATGAGTCCTCCTTAGATGCAGTCGAACAGGAGCTCTTCGGTCGCAAAGCCGGGCTGATGACTCTGGCACTCAAGGAACTGGGCCATATGACGCCGGAAGAGCGAACGTCCAAGGGGAAGGAATGGAACAACTGGAAGAATCTCTTGGAGGAAACGATCGAATCCCGACGCCGGACACTCAGCGCCGCCTCCCTCTCCGCCATTGCGGAGACCGAACGCCTGGATGTGACCCTCCCGCTGCCGGAGGAAGAGGCCGGCCACCTGCATCCCATTCCGGAATTCCTGCGGGAAGTGGAGCGGGTGTTCACCAGCCTGGGGTTTGACGTGGCGGAGGGCAACGAGGCGGAGACGGAGGAGTACAACTTTGATCTCCTGAACTTCCCGGAACAGCACGCCGCGCGTGACGCGCAGGACGTGTTCTATCTGGACCTGCCCCCCAAGGCCGGCAAGCGCTGGCTCTTGCGCGCACACACGTCCCCCGTGCAGCTGCACTACATGCAGACGCACAAGCCCCCGTTCCGCATGATCTGCCCTGGCCGCGTGTACCGGAAGGACGCGGACGCCACGCACTCCCCCATGTTCCACCAGTTTGAGGGGCTGATGGTGGGCCCGGACGTGTCCCTGGCCCACATGAAGGCCATCATGGCAACCGCCATGCGGGAACTCATCTCCGCGGATGCGGAGTTCCGCTTCCGCACGGGATACTTCCCCTTTGTGGAGCCCGGCCTGGAGGTGGACATGCGCTGGCGGGGGGATGAATCCCAGAGCCGTGAGGGCAAGTGGCTGGAGATTGTGGGCTGCGGCATGGTGCACCCCAACGTGCTCCGGAACGTGGGGATCGATCCGGAAGAGCACCAGGGCTTCGCCTTTGGCTTTGGCGTGGAGCGGATGCTCATGATTAAGCACCGGATCCCGGACCTCCGCCTGTTCTACACGGGGGACATGCGATTCCTGCGGCAGTTCTAGCCGATCGCCGCTACGGCCAGCGGACCCGATCTGCGATTGTTCTACACAGATGACATGTGCTTCTGGAGACAGTTCTCACAGCAAATGAATCCACATTGAAAAAACCCCGCAATGGAGCGGGGTCCGAAGCCCGGTTTCGGGCATCGAGGACTTGAGACTTGTGTCTATTATACTCCCCCCTTGCATCGCGTCAAAAGGAAAGTGTACGATCGTACAGCCTGCGTGGGGCCAGGCCAGGTCGGCATCGAGGACTTGAGACCCTTCGATCGGGGTTCGAATCCCCCTGGCTCCACCATGGCAAAAAGCGGCCAGGGCTCGAACCCTGGCCGCATGGGACGTCATTCCTCAAAATGATGACCATCGCGCCGCCGCCTACGCCCACCCAAACGCTCAGGACCGCGAGCAACCTGAGAGAAGAAGCCACCGCCTCTTCCCAGCTGATCCAGCTGCTGCCGGCGGGTACCGCGCTCACGGTCCTGGAATCCGGCGCGCGCTGGAGCCGGGTACGGACCGCAGACGGCCGGGGATACGTGCTGGGCGCCAATATCCAGGCGCCCTGACGCATGGCGGCGGACCGCGCCTGCGGTATCCTGACGCCGTGATCGACCCCCAAACGCTTAAGCAGCTCCGCCAGCTCGTGCCGGTCTTCCTGCGGGAGAACGCCAAGCTGAACCTGTCCGCGCTGCGCACGCCGGAGAGGGCATGGGTGGGGAATGTGCTGGATTCCGTGGCAGTAATCTCGATACTCGAGCAACTGCCCCCACCCCAACCCCTCCCCCGGGGAGAGGGGGGACTGAGGGGGGTGCGGGTCTTAGACCTTGGCACTGGCGGCGGCTTCCCGCTCCTGCCGCTCGCCATCTGCAAGCCGGAGTGGCAGTTCACCGGATTGGACAGCACGGGAAAGAAGATCCAAGCGGTCCGGCGGATCGCGACCGAGTTGCATCTCACGAACGCCGAGCTCCTCACGGGACGCGCGGAAGCGCTGGCACACGATCCGGCGCACCGCGAGCGGTACGACATCGTGACCGCCCGGGCGGTGGCGGACATCGCTGTCTTACTCGAGTACGCGAGCGGCTTTGTGAAACCCGGCGGCCACGTGGTGCTCTGGAAGAGCCTGCAGTCTCAGGACGAGCTTGAGCGATCCAAGCCTGCGCAGGAAGCCGTGTTCGTCCACTATGCAACGCGGTTCGAATACGACTTGGACGCCCTTGCGCGCGAGTATTCGCTGGAGACGGACACGCCGATGGTGCTCGATGAACCGTGGGGCATGCGCCAGCTGCTGGTCTTCAGGAAAGGTGCCTCCCGCACGCCGAGCATCTATCCGCGGGCGGTCGGCATCCCGTGCAAGGATCCGTTGAACGGAATGTAGAATCTACAATGTGCAATACACAATGTCTGAAGCATTCGTGAGAACTGATGAAAGAGTCCATTGTCCATTGTCCATTTTCAATTGTACATTTCGCCTGTGCCCAAGCCGTACCAACCCAACGACAAGTGGAGCCAGAAGGCCGCCGCGGAAGGTTACCGCGCACGGTCGGTGTACAAGCTCCAGGAACTGGACCGGAAGTTCGGGCTCCTCCGACCCAGCATGACGGTGCTGGACTGTGGTGCCGCACCCGGCAGCTGGCTGCAGGAGGTTTCCAAGCGCATCGGGCCGAACGGAAGAGCGGTAGGGATTGATCTCACGCCGATCGAGCCCGTGGCACCGAACGTGCAGACGTACCAAGCGGACCTGACGGACCTGGCGGCCATCCGGCGCATCCTGACAGCGGAGGACATGCTGCAGGTAGACCTGGTCCTTTCGGACATTGCGCCGAACACCTCCGGCATCAAGGACGTGGACCAATGGAAATCGGTCGAACTCTCGCTCGCCGTGATCGCCGTGGCCCGTGAGCACCTGAAACCGGCCGGCACGTGCGTGATGAAGGTCTTCCGCGGCGCGGACTTTGATGAATTCCTGCAGACGGCCCGGTCGGCTTTCAAGGACGTACGCGTGACGACGGTTCAGGCCAGCCGGGACCGGAGCCGGGAGGTGTACGTCGTCGCCAGAGCGTTGAAGTTGCGGAAATGAACCAAAGGGCAATTGATAATTGAAAATTGACAATTGATAATTCAGCCGTTGGCTCGGTGCATGGTCCGCTCCCAACATTGTCCATTATCAATTATCCATTCTTCCGTGCTCGAGCTGAAGGAAGTGACCAAGGCGTATGGCAAGACCGTCGTCCTCCAGGATGTCTCCTTCCAAGTGCGGCCGGGGGAGTTTGTGTGCGTCACGGGTCCCAGCGGCGCGGGGAAGTCAACACTCCTCAATTTGATCGTGGGCGGGGAGGAGGTGACCAGCGGATCGGTCGAAGTGGACGGCGTGAACCTGCGCACGGTTCCCCGGGGCGCGCTGCAGCTCTACCGGCGGAGAGTGGGCGTGGTGTTCCAGGACTACAAACTGCTGCAGAACCGCACCGTGGAGGAGAACGTGGCGTTCCCGCTTGAGGCATGCGGAGCGGCGGAGTCCGTCATCCGCAAACGCGTGCCGGAGCTCCTGGCCCAAGTGGGCATGACGGCGCGGAAGGCCTCCCTGACGCACCAGCTCTCCGGCGGGGAGAAGACGCGTGTGGCCATTGCCCGGGCCATCGTGCATCGGCCCACCATTGTCCTGGCGGACGAGCCCACCGGCAACGTGGATCCGGCGCAGGCCATGACCATCATCCAGCTCTTCAGGGACATCCACGCCGCCGGCACCACGGTCATCCTGGCCACGCACGATAGCAACCTGGTGGACGCGCTGCAGACCCGCGTCATCCGGCTGGAGGAAGGACGGGTGGTGCGGGACAGCATTGGCGGCTACTTCCAC
Source organism: uncultured Candidatus Peribacteria bacterium (assembly GCA_964633955.1). Classification (GTDB taxonomy): domain Bacteria; phylum Patescibacteriota; class Gracilibacteria; order Peribacterales; family Peribacteraceae; genus JAQBQQ01. The sequence continues at coordinate 27,355 of CAZWIA010000006.1, forward strand.
GCCGGACACGGCGGGCGGGGGGAGGCCAAGCGCCAAGAGGAGGCGGGCGGCGGCAACCGGATCCACGTCACCTCCATCAATTCCTAATCATGCGCTTCAGTCCGGATACGCCGCACAGCGCCTCTTCCCGCCGCGTGCCGCGCGCGCTGCATGCCGTTGCGCTGGCCAGTGCGCTCCTGAGCGCGCCCGGCCATGAGCGACCGGCTGCCCCGTACTCCCCGTCTCACGCCACGGAAGCAGACCCGGCCTCCCCCACTCCCGCCGGCGCCATAGATCTCACGTCTGTCACGGAACCGATCGTCCTGCAGCCCGGCCGGTGGTACGTCCGCCGCGCGGGTACCACGGAGGTAGCCGTGCAGATCGTCTTTGACCGTCAGACCATCGCGCTCCTGCTCCAGGGCATATACGGACGATCCCACGTGCGGCTGACGCGGGAAGCGGAACGGTCCGTGCGTCTCAGCCTGGCGGATCCGGACACTCTGCCGCTCCTCACCGCGCACAGGGACGGCATCCGCCTCTCCTGCCAGCTGGTTCTGGGCCAGCGCCTGAGAGGCACGCTGCCGTGGCCAGGGGTGGACCACGCCCTCCGGACGCTGCCTTGGGAGGATGCGGCCACCGTCTCCGTCCAGGGCACCGTGGCAAACCCGTTCTTCCGCCTCCCCTGCGCCGGATCCGTCACACTGCGGGCTGATCGGCCGCAAGCCGCCGCAACCTTGCCAAAATCCGGTATTTCCCCTCGCCAATCCGGAAAAAGCGGCTAGTCTGGGTCGGCCCTGCATCCCCCCGCACGCTATGCAGCTCGCGATCCAAGTGAACGTCACCGTTCCCAACCAGCCCAGTTCGCTCGCCAAGGTGTGCGATAAGCTCCGCGCCAGCGACGTGAACGTCAAAGCCATCACCTGCACGGAGGGGCGGGAGAGCACCGTCATCCACCTCATCGTGAATGACCCGGAGACGGCCAAGATCGTCCTGCAGCAGCTGGGCACGGTGACCACCAGCCCGGTTCTGGGGTTCCTCATGAAGAACAAGCCCGGGATGATCGCCACGCTTGGCCGCGCGTGCGCGGTGGCCGGCGTGAACATCCACAACCTCTACGCCACCACCGCCGGCAAGGAGGCCATGGTCTACCTGGCGGTGGACGACGTGGAACGCGCCGCCGCGTCCCTGAAGGACTGGGAGCGCGCGCAGCACAAGACGCACTGACACGCGGGTGCGGCGTTATGCGACCGCTGCTTGGTCGCGATCCCTGCGATCTATTTCTCACTGGGATCGCTCGTTCGGATTGGAATCGTATTTGCTTCCACTCCTGACCTTCTGCAGCCACCGCACGCTCCGGCCCTTCCGCCGCAGCCAGTAGAGCCAGCCGATGAGCGCGATCCCCGCCAGGACGATCATGATCTGGAGGATCTTCTCTCCTCGATCAAACTGGCCCTTAAGACCCTCGATCGCGGCTAGGCCGGAGTAGCCTAGGTACATGGTGAAGAGGTCCCGCACGTAGTTGCCCAGAAAGGAGCTCACCACGTACACCCGCAGCCGCAGCTTGATGATCCCGGCGCCAAAGGAGACGGGCGTGGACGGCATGATGGGGAGGATCCGCAGGATGAAGAGGACCAGGTAATCCCGCAGGCCGCCGCTGAAGTACTGCCCCACGCTCTCCACGTCCTTATGGGTGAGGCCCAAGTACTTCCCCAACCGGTCCATCACCAGGTCTTCAAAGAAGTCCGCAATGAGGTAGACCGCCGTGGCGCCTATGGTCTTGCCCGCCGCGCCCACCAGCGCCAATGCCAGGAGGTAGAGGATCGGCTGCCCCTGCGCCTGGGCGATTGTGCCCGCGGTGGTGGGAACCAGCAGGGACGGAATGGGCGCAATGACCTCCTCCAGGATGGATCCCAGGAACGTGAACCACTCAAGCGGCACGTGCTGGGAGAGATCGATCAGGAACGCCTCAATCTGAGAGAAGACGGACATGACGCCGCGAGTGTAGGGGCCTATGGCCCGACCGCCAAGCGCGACGCTGATCAGAAAACACCCCCGCCCGTGCGCGGGGGTGTGACTTTTCAGCGGCCACGGAGGCGGCGCGCCAGTGCTATGGCGGACCCGAGCGCACCGAGCACGAGCGTGGACGGCTCCGGCACGGGAGCGCCGGGCGGAGGCGGAGGCGGCAGAACCGCCGGCGCCACCGCGCGCAGGACGTACGGATCGCGCGGGGCGCGGCCCGGCTCGTCGTGGAACGTGAGCATGGTGGTTAGGCCGGTCAGCCAGTCCACCTGCAGCGTAGCGTTGGGCAGGCTGCCGTTATTGAACAGCACCGTCTGCCAGTCCACGGTGTCAGGGCCCACCTGGCGGTCCAGATCCACGCGGCCGGAAATCCGATCGGCGGAGCCGAAGTCCGTAAACGTGAGCGTGAGCACCTGGGACCAAGCCGATCCGTTCACGCCGTCCGGCAGGACGGATACCAGCGTGAACGCCCCGGCGCGCGACTGCTCCTGGAAGTAGTCAAACTGGACGTTTGGATCTGCCGTGTCCAGACGGACCGCGGCCACCTGCTCCGGCCCGTCCACGACCAGGGTGAGGAGCGGCAGGTCCACGCCGGTACCCGTCCGCTCCAGGGTGACAACCAAATCCGCCCGCGCGGGGCAGACGAGCGCCAGTCCGGCCAGGACCAGCAGCGACCAACGACGCATGGCACGTTCTCCATGGCTGAAGGAGCATCCCCTCTCTCAAGCGGAGGGGAGGATCAGTACACCGGAGCCTCTAGCAGCGCGGGAGGGGGGCCATAGGAGGAAAAATGGCCGATTGTGATCTTTCCTCTAGAGGAAGCCATGAAAGGCGTTCCGCGGCGCCGCGGAACGCCCGGCTTGGCCGGATGCATCAGGGCGCCACGCTGGCGCTGCTTGCCGCAGGCGCGCCGCCAAATACGCTGGAATCGCAGTTATCGTTCTCCGCGCTGCAGCCGAGCTGAATCCAGTCGTAGAAAGACCGGACGCTGCCATCAAACGCCAGGATCACGCGGCTGACGCCCGGTACCTGGCGGAGCGTCTGCGTCACTTGGGCCAGGAGCTGGGCGCTGCCGCAGCTGCTTGAGGCATTCGGGATCACTTGCCGCAGGTCCTCCAGATCCACGTAGGCCGTACCATTTTGGATGATTACGTCCCGTAGGCTGCCGTCGGTCTGATCGGAGAAGAAGGAAGTGTACCCCTGCGCCCGCTCCTCCGCCGTGGGTCCGGCCAGAAGGCTCTCTAAGAGCGCGTCCGCCACCGCCTCCGCATCTTCCGTATCTGTGTCCAGCTCACGCTGCACGGGACTCACCAGGGAACAGTCCGCTGCATCCTGCGTACGGCTGAAGTACGCGCTGGCCATCTCCGGCTGACCAATCTCCTGGTCATCCACTTCATCCAAACTGACCGATCCGGTGCTGGGGTCCGGCACGTCCGTCCCCGTGGTGCACCCGGCCAGGAACAGCGCCAGCGCGCAGAACGCGATCAGCACGCTAAGCGGCTTCACGTACGTTGGTCGATCGATCGAGTAGCGGTACATAGGAAGAGGCGGGAGCAGTGAACGTCCGTGTAGGAGAACGGAAAGCGGCGGAAAAAGTTACAGCCGGAAGTTGCAGGTAGGAGGAAGGATGCGGATAGTAGGACGACGAGGAGGGTGAAAAGGGATGAAAGGGTAAAAAGGATGAAGGGGGTGAAAGGGGCCTTCATCACCCTTACGGTTTCCGCTCGATCGGCATACACTCCCTCCATGTCCAACACCGCTCAAGCCACCTTTGGCGCCGGCTGCTTCTGGGGAGTGGAGGAGACGTTCCGTCAGCTCCCGGGCGTGCTGGACACCGCCGCCGGCTACATGGGCGGCACGCGGGAAGCGCCCACCTATGAGGATGTCTGCACCGGTACCACCGGTCATGCGGAAGTGGTCCAGGTGACGTACGATCCCGATCGCGTACGCTATGAGGACCTGCTGCGCGTCTTCTGGGACAATCACGACCCCACTACACGGAATCGCCAGGGACCGGACATCGGCACGCAGTACCGGTCGGTGATCTTCACCCACACGCCGGAGCAGGCGGAGGCAGCCGCGCGGTCGCTGGCAGAAGTGACGCAATCCGGGCGGTTTACGCGCCCCATTGTCACGCAGATTGAGCCGGCCAACACGTTCTGGCGCGCGGAGGAATATCACCAGCAGTATCTCCGGAAGCGCGGCCTGGAAAGCTGCCACCTGTAGCCGCCGGCGGCAGCCGTCCGTCTTGAGCCGCATGGAACTTCAGCCCCGCGTCCGCCTGGGCCCCCTCATCACCCACCCTCCCGGTACGCACACCACGCGCACCCCTCCCCGCTGGGGGGTAGTTCCGCCGCTTCCAGCACCGCCCGCGCGCCCCTCAAAGCCTCTTCCACCCACGCATCAGATCCCCGGTACGGCACCAGCGTGAGGGTGAACTCCAGCCGCGCGTCAAACGCCGTCCGGTCGCGCTGCGCGTTGGCAAAGACAAAGTAGGCGGTATCTGACACCCGGAAACCGGACCGCCTCAGCAGCCACTGGTACACCTCTGCTTGTCTGCGATATGGGCCGCTCAAGATCGTCACGTCCCGGTCCGTGCTGGTGGCCTTGTAGTCCACCACGGTCAGGACGCCGCTGCCATCCACCCACAGGTCATCCACCGCGCCCGTCACCAGGAAGTTGGTGGCCTCGTGCGGCACCTGCACGCCGCGGCTGTTGGTTCGCCACGCTTCCAGCTCCGGATGATCGAGCGGGACCAGGTTCAGCCCCGCCGCCCGCATGAGAGGATGCCGCTCGCCCGCCGCGCGGTAGCGATCAAACTCCCGCTTGAGGAGCAGGTCCACCGTGTTATTGAGCGTGTAGGCCGGGCTGCCCGGCCGGGAGACAGAGAACTTCCGGTCCAGCACAAAGCACCGCGGGCACTCCAGGAAGAGTTCCATCTTAGAGCGGGAGAGCTTCTCCGGCCGGTCAGGGAAGAGCTGGGGATCTGGCACC
>CAZWIA010000006.1:32446-40033 GCA_964633955.1 uncultured Candidatus Peribacteria bacterium
AGCTCTCGCCGTCCATGCAGCTTGAACAGATCGATCTGCTCATCTTCGCTGAGCCTGAACGTCATCTTGCCGATCTCACGGTTGGGTCTCGGCCTGTGCACACGCTTGGCAGTCTGCTTGCTGATCAAGTGGATACGCTCATCAGGCATCTGATGCTCTGCCTGATCGATCGCCAGGGCATGCTCATACAGCTCTAAAACCGGATCAGTGTGGTGGGGGTGGAGGATGGCCATGACCGCACCGTACTCCCCCGCCCGTTCCGCGCAAGCGTCCACGCGCGGATAGATCGCTTGCGGCTTGGTGAAGCGGAAATATCCGATCGCATCCCTGCCCGCCTGTCATCGCCGCTTGGCCGTGCGCCAGCGCTCAAACGCCTCCGGCGGCAGGCAGTTCACCACGTTCTTGGCTTCCAGCCACCCGCGCCGGGCCTGGCTGATGCCAAAGGTGAGATCAAAGCCGTTCACCGAGTGCGCATCGCTGCCGATCGTGATCATCACCCCCAGCTCCCTGGCCCGTTTGAGGTGCACGTCGTTTAAATCCAGCCGATCATAGGAGGCATTAAGCTCCAAGGCGGTCCCCGTCTCCGCCGCCGCGCGCATGACGGCCTCCAGGTCCACGTCCACGCCCTCGCGCCGCCCCAGCATGCGGGCCGTGGGATGGCCGATGGTATGCACGTAGGGGTTCTGGATGGCACGGATGATCCGGTCCGTCACGGTCTTACGATCTTGGCGGAAGTTCTGGTGCACGGACGCAACCACCCAATCCAGCTGCGCCAAGAGGTCATCTGCCAGGTAGAGCGTGCCGTCCTCCAGGATGTCCACCTCCGCGCCGGCCAGGATGCGGATCCCCGGGAACTTCTCCCGCACAGCGATGATGTTCGCCAGATACTGCCGGAAGTTCTCCGGCTTGATGCCCTGCACCATGCCCATCACGGACGCATGGTCGGTGATGGCCACGTACGCGTACCCGAGCGCCGCTGCCTTCTCCACCATCTGCTCCAGCGTCGCCTTCCCATCGCTGAAGGTGGTATGAATATGCAGGTCAGCCTTCACATCGGACTGCTCGATCAACGCGGGAAGACGCCCGCGCTCCGCTTCCTGGATCTCCCCCCGGTCCTCCCGCAACTCCGGCGGGATCCACGGCAGATCCAGCGCGCGGTAGACATCCTCCTCCGTGAGCGCCGCGACCAGCTCCCCCTTCTCGGCCGCCGTGCCGCGGAACATGCCGTACTCGTTGAGCGTCAAGTTGCGGCTGATGCCCATCTTCCGCAGGCGCACGTTATGGTCCTTGCTGCCGGTGAAATAGAGGAGGGCTGCGCCGTAGACCTCTTCCGGCACCACGCGCAGGTCGCAATCCAACCCTGCCGTGAGGAAGACCGTGGACTTAGTCTCCCCCTTGGCCGTCACGCTCTCCGCCTGCGGGAGCTGCACGAACGCATCCATGAGCGCGGCGGGATCCCGGCTGGTAGCCAGGATGTCTATGTCCCCCACTGTCTCCCGTCTGCGGCGGAAACTGCCCGCCGCCTCCATCCGGTCCACGAGCCCGGTGGCCCTGAGCGCGTCCAGTAACTCCCGCACCAGCGGCTCCGCCTTGGTGAGCGGCAGCCGGCCGGATAGCCGGCCGCGCTGCGCGATGCCGCGCAGGATGTTCTGCACGCTCTTCTCCCCCCAGCCCTTGAGTGCCGTCAGCTTGCCGGACTCCGCCAGCGCCTTCAGGTCTTCGATCGATCTTACCTTGAACTTCTCCCACACGAACTTGGTCCGCTTGGGACCCATCCCCTCCACCTCCAGCACATCTAGTAGCCCCGCCGGAAGGCCCCGCTGCACTTCCTCCAGGTACGCGAGCCTGCCGGTCTGGATCATCTCCTGGATCTTCAGTGCCAGATCCTTGCCGATCCCAGGCAGCTTATCCAAGCCCGCCAGCCCCTCCCGCCCGTAGAGCTCACGCAGGTCCGTGCCCATGTTGGCGATCGCCACGGCGGCTCGCTCATACGCGCGGATGCGGAACGGGTTCTCCCCGCCCTTCAGGTCCAGGATGAGGGCGATCCTCTCAAAGGCCTGCGCGATCTCCGCATTGGTCATGACGGGCAGGATACCCAAGAACGCCCGGATCCTGAAGCGCCTGCGGCCGACCGGAACCGGCGGCATGGCATGGGCCACTCCGGCCGCATGAAGAAGAGAGCCTTGCGGCCCTCTCGTACGGATCGGATACCAACCAGCATCGCTTACGCCAGATCGCCCGCGCCCTCGGGCTCCTCGCCCGCCGGGACTTCGGTGGGTTCGGCGCCCTCAGTTGGCATGTCGTCTTCATCGTTGAAGAACATGGTCAGGATGAGGAAAGAAGTAGAGCCCGGGGACCGTACAGAGACGCCATGCCATCCACAAGCTATTTTCTCTCACGATCGCGCCCATCACTCAGAAAACGCCAGCCCCACCGGGTCCGGCACGTTCCGGCTCGTGACCACCACCAGCTCCTGGGCATTGAGATCGAACGTCCGGACGATCAGCGCCAGGTCCGCGCGCCGCGGCACGATGCACCCCATGGACCGGTAGCGGTCCTCGTCCTGATGCAACCGGTCCTCCCGGTACGCGTGGATGCCGTAGTTGGTGCGCTCGCCCCGGTAGAAGAGGCGGAGGAAGACGCCGTCCTCCCCGTACGTGGTCCGGTCGCCCTTCACCTCAGAGGTCCGTGCCACCCACCGCCGCTCCGGTGTGGCGGCATAGTACGTGAGGCCGATGTACCGCACCCACCGCCGCTGCCCCGTGGCCACCGGCATGCGCGTGAAGGATCCATCCGCGCGCACCAGGAATCCCTGGTTCACCGCCGTATCCACCACCAACCGATCGCCCGCCTGCGGTACCCACACCTCCACTGCCACCTCCCCCACGAGCGCGGGGGGCGGCAGTTCCTCAGCCGAGGCCCTCGCGGCGGAGAGGAGGGACAGAATGCCCACTCCCAGCGCCAGGACGGTGGTGCGGTTGAGAGACAAAGGTTGATATATTACCTATTTTTGACATGTAGTCAATGATAGGCAAAAATGCCTCTTATGACCGGTTTTTGCGCACAAAATGTGATCATGTCCTGCGCGCTCAAGCGGGCCATTCCCGCTTGGCAAGCGCAGGGTACTACCTATAATCGTCACGCACGTTGGGGAGTAGCCAAGTGGTCCATTCGACAAGCTTAGGACCATCGCAGATACTTCCTCCAACGGAATCCGCGGTCATTATGGGGAGTAGCCAAGTGGTAAGGCACCGCGCTCTGGACGCGGCACGCGGGGGTTCGAATCCCTCCTCCCCAGCCAACATGGGCACGCGACCGTGCTGGCTTCAGGATGCTAAAATCCCGATGCGTCCAGGAGCCGCTTTTCAGTTCGATTCCCTTTTGGATAAAAACGAGAATCTAGCGAAACCCACAAAAGAACTTCGATTAAGGGATCAGCGCTTTGTCTGCTAAAATTCATGTCCAGATGACACAACCAACCAATCCGGTCGGCCTCTATCTTGAAAAAATCCAGCAGGAATTGAGCACCGGCCACGCGCAGGAACACAGCTATCGCCCCGCATTGAAAGAGCTATTTGAGGCGGTTACCGGCTTACGAGTGGTGAATGAACCAAAGGGTTCGGCGCATGGTCGCCCCGATTTCATCTTTGTGAAAGGCGATGTGCCCATTGCATGGGCGGAGGCGAAAGATCTGCATGTGAGTCTGGAAAAGATCGAAAAGAGCGAACAAATGGAACGCTACTTCGGCTATCCCACACTTATTCTTACGAACGGTCTGGAGTTCCGTTTCTATCAAAACGGCCAACGTTATGGGGATGCCTTCGTTCTCGCCGAGAAAGACAAGAGCATTGTCCTTGCCAAACCCGAAGTCTTCGATGCGTTTGTCCGCACGCTCGCGGATTTTATGACTGGTGAAATCGATACGATCCGCTCCGCAGAACACCTAGCAAAGATCATGGGAGGAAAAGCCCGGCGGTTGCGCGACAACATTATCGCCATGTTTGATCCATCGTTTCCCGGTTCCAAAGGAGAGATCGAGAAGATCATGCAAGTGCTCCAGCAGCGCCTGATCCACGATCTGAGCATCGAGCAGTTTGCCGATCTGTATGCTCAGACACTCGTATATGGCCTCTTCGTCGCCCGGTACCACGATGACAGCCCTGAAACCTTTACCCGAACAGAGGCTCGCGAACGTATTCCTGCCAGCAATCATCTTCTGCAGCAGTTCTTCGATCACATTGCCGGAGCGAACTTCGAGAAACGACTGAAATTCATCGTCGATGAACTCTGTGACGTGTTCGTCCATGCCGACGTGCATGCGCTCGTTCATGGCCTCTACAAGAAGAAAGATGACACGCACGATCCCATCATCCACTTCTATGAGGACTTCCTTCGCGAATACGATCCCAAACTTCGCATGGAACGCGGCGTATTCTACACGCCACTACCCGTCGTTCGTTACATCGTCCGAAGCATTGATGTCTTACTGAAGGAGTATTTCGGTCTTCCAGAGGGACTGGCCGACCGTGCGAAGATCGACTGGAACAGAACGGTTCAAGGCAAGAAGTCTAAAGTGCAGATTGATCGCGTCCAGATGCTCGATCCAGCAGTGGGCACTGGCACATTCCTGAACGAAGTCATCCGCACTATCCATACAAAATTCGAGGGACAGCAGGGCATGTGGCCGCAGTATGTGGAAGATCACCTCATCTCACGTCTCAATGGGTTTGAGCTCATGATGGCGAGTTACACCATCGCTCACCTGAAGCTTTCTATGACGCTCGCGGAATCAGGAGTGAAAGAAACCAAGAAACGGCTGCGCGTGTTTCTCACCAATAGCTTGGAGGAACCAGCCGAGACAGACATCAATCTTTTTACCTTCGGATTACAGGAGGCACTCACGGAAGAGGCACAAGCTGCTGCAGAAGTGAAACGCGACTACCCGATTATGGTGGTGCTGGGAAATCCTCCGTACAGTGTTAGTTCGCAGAATGCGTCCATTGAAGTGGGTACAGATGGCAAGAGGCGCAAAACGTGGATCGGCAAGCTACTCGACGATTACAAGAAAGGACTGAATGAAAGGAGCTTTAATTCGCTTTCGGATGATTATGTGAAATTTATACGTTTTGCCCATCATCTCATCGAGAAAAATGGACAGGGAATTATTGCGATGATCACGAACAATTCCTTTTTGGATGGACTCACGCATCGACGAATGCGCGAATGTTTATTGCAAACGTTTGATCATATTTATGTTCTAGATCTTCATGGAAGCAGTAAGCGTAAAGAGAGAGCACCCAATGGAAGCAAAGATGAAAATGTGTTCGATATCATGCAGGGAGTTGGAATTACGCTGTTTGTGAAGACCGGCTCCAAAAAGAAACTTGGTACCGTGCATCATATGGATGTATTTGGAGAGCGTGACTCAAAGTATGAGTGGCTTGATTCTCACGATGTTTCTAATTCCAACTGGCAAACACTTGAGGTCTCGGAACCAAATTTCTTCTTTGTGAAAAAGGATTTCAAATTGGCGAAAGATTATGAAAAGGGATTGAAAATCAATGAACTTATGCAAGTTAGCAATGTGGGAATAAAAACGCATCGTGACCATGTAGCGATCGCATTTACCCGTAATGAGATTGAGAGTCGTATCAAGGACTTTAAAGATGCATCTTTATCCGATGATGTAATTCGTACCAAGTATGAGATCGAAAACACGCGCGACTGGAATCTTGAGGAAGCAAGGAAATCCCTGCTTACAGCTGTGAATGAAGAAGAAAGGATAATCCCGATTCTTTATCGTCCTTTCGACATCAGGTGGTGTTTCTATGGCCACGAACTCATGGACTGGCCAAGGCAGGAAATTATGAATCATTTACTGTCACCAAATCTTGCACTAATCACAACTCGTCAAACTCAGGATAAGTTTTCCGCTCTAGCAACAAATATTGTGTGTGGACATAAATCTTGCGCTGCTTACGATATCAATTCTGTTTTCCCTCTGTATCTCTTTTCAAATCTGTCCACTGGTGATCATACGACCAATCTCAACATGGAATTACTGAACCCGATCTTGGGGAAGCTTAAAATAAAATGGATAGAAGATGGAAAAGGAAATGGAAAAGATACATGCGGCCCAGAAGATATTTTTGATTACATTTATTCTATTCTTCACAGTCTCTCGTATCGCGAACAATATAAAGAATTCTTAAAGATCGATTTCCCACGAGTGCCATTCACATCCAACAAGGATTTATTCTGGAAGCTGGTTGCACTAGGTAGAGAAATTCGCCAGTTCCACCTGATAGAATCACCTAAGCTCGGTACACTCATCACACAATATCCGGTCGCGGGAGGAAACACCGTAGAAAAGCCAGCTTACGACGATGGAAAAGTGTGGATCAATACAACGCAGTACTTTACTGGAGTATCCAGGGAAGCATGGGACTCTATGATCGGTGGTTATCAGCCAGCACAGAAATGGCTCAAAGATCGGAAAGGACAAACCCTCTCTAGTGACGAACTTTTGCACTACCAGAAGCTAATTTCTGCATTGGTTGAGACGGAAAGGTTGATGAAGGAGATTGATGAAACGGTTATGGCAAATGGAGGATTTCCATTGAGCTGATGCGTTTGGAGGAACAGAAGCGGCAAAATTATGTCATCCAGAGATTTGTGCAAATCTTAAATCAGCGTTCTCCAAATCAATTTCAATTTCGAAAAGCAAAATCATCCAACGCTTCATTGGAGGATGGCATTATCTATGATTCTCAATCTGACGAAGAGGTTTCAATCGAAGTGTCAGAAATTCGTCTGAAAGATGAATCGGAATTATGCGGAAACTACGATAATGTTGCCCTCCAGATTGAGAAAAATCTTCCTCAATTTTTTTCCAATTACGAAATTGAGATTACGCCTCCGGATTTTGAAGATTTCTGCAGGGAGAATGATGATGATACGTGGGAGGATGAAAATTTCCCTTACACTGGTTTCTTTTCAACTAATCGTGAAGAGCGTACAAAATCACGGAATAGATTTGTAGATGATGTTTCTAAAACCCTAATTTCTATTGACGAAAGGAAGCTTGCAGAAAGCTTCGCAGAGTACTCCTCAGCGCTGATTTGGTTCGGATTTTCTGATGGAGAACTGTGTGCTGTACTTGGCAATGATAATCCCTTTTCAATTAGAAACTCATTCGCAGTTTTAATTCACAAGAATGGTAGAAAGGGTGTTAGGATTCGGGAATGTCCTAAAGATAGGGATATTGTCACTTTTATTGAATTGGCCAAAGAAGCACTTACAAAAAAGATGGAAAAAGCTGCCTCAGGAGGCTTCTTATTGTTGTTTGCTGGTGACATTTGGACATTGCCAGCATTCACGGAAGCTAAGCTGCAAATCGTTAATGAGTTGAAGGAAAGTACTAAAGATCAGAGTAAATTTCGAGGAATTTGGTACTGGCACAATTGGGTAGACGCAGGAGATAAGACCCCTAACTTGCATCGAATATTTTAGGTACATCCATAGGCTTGGCCTTGGCAGGTACCCCATATCTTGGACACACTTTTGACGACTTCCCCTTCCAGGTCA
>CAZWIA010000007.1:0-10316 GCA_964633955.1 uncultured Candidatus Peribacteria bacterium
TCCCCCCTCACGCAGTTCATCCTGGGGTTCTTTGTGTTCGTACTGGTGCTGGTGGCCATCCAGAGCGTGTTCCCCCGCGGGGGACGCCTGAGGGCGCAGGAGCCTATGCCGCCGGGACCGTGCCGCGGCACGCCCATCAAGGTGGATTTCCCCTACGCCGGCGGCATGCTGGATCCCTGGACGTGCCGCGTGCAGTGCACGGATAAGCAGCTGCGCTACATCCTGTACGCGGACGGCCAGGCCACGCAGTGCCAGGCGCTCCCCGGCTGCAATGACTGGGGGGAGGATAACGGGGTGACGTGTACACCGCCCGGAGCAAGCAGCCAAAGCTCTTCGTGATCATAGAATCATGAATCAGGAAGCATGAATCATGCGTATGCATAATTCTTGACTCATACTTCATCATTCTCAATCCCTGGCTACGTCAGCACTTTCTCCAAGCAATTGGCGCTGATAGCTTCCCGCAGCTCCTTCCCGATCCTCTCACCCACGCTCATGGACTGGCCATGCAGGTAGCCACCGTAGGGTGTTGCGCTGATCCCGGGGGAGCCGGGCACGCGGAAGCTCACATCGTAGATCACGATGACCTGGCGACCATCCTCCACCGTCACGGCACCCTGGAGAGAGAAAGGACCGATGACCCCCCGGTGCTCCGGATCCACTTCCGGCTTGAGCTGCTGGGCGGTGCGGACAAAATTCCAGCCGATCTGGTACGCCTGCTCCAGGAGCGACTCCTTGATGGTGCAGATCATCTGACCGGTCTCCCGCATGCGCACGTCCACGTGCTCCAGCACTTTGAGCTGTTGATCGGCCGTCATGCGCAGGAAGCCCTCCAGGTTGGTCATCCGCCGCTCGTCCGTGCCAAGCAGCTCCAGCTCCTCCGTGAGCGGAGAGAAGAAGAAGTTGAAGTTCACCGGCATCCCTAGCACGAACTCCTCAATGGTGGCCTCCTCCCAGCCCTTGGCGATCTTCCCCTCCACCTCCAGACGGTTGCCTTCCTTGAGCCAGCTGACCTTGTCCGTGGCCAGGAAGAACGCCGGCTCCTTGGCAGACGTGACGCTCCGAGCCTTCACGATGCACAGCGTCCCGTCCATCTCGTCCGCGGACGCAAAGGTGCGCGGCGTGCGGATGCCGGACCAGGAGAGCAGATGATCCTGGCTGAAGGACCAGCTGGACCGCTCCAGGCTCAGGAGCGCCCGTGAGCCGAACATGGGCAAATCGAACGTCTTGAGCACGGCCGTCAGGTCCTCCGCGGCTTCCGCCGACCCGCGATCATGCACGAAGACGGCATGATCCGCCCGCAGCTGCGCCACCGTCTCCGGCGTGTAGAGCGCTCTCGGCTCCGTGAGAACGATGGTCTTCTCCACGCAGCCGCGACCGCGCCGTGTCCGGTAGTGCTCCGCGTAGATCCGCTCCAGGCCCTTGGGCGCCAGCACGATCGTGCCAAAGCCCTCTCCATGGCAGCCGTGCGCAATGTCCAGCGCGCTGTGGCCGCCCATGCAGGCCACGGCCAGCTTGCTCAGATCATAGCCTGCCAGGAGGGTCTTGATGTCCAGGAGAGTCGGGGGAATCTGAAGATCATACCAGAAAACAGCACTGTTCACCATAGCCCGATCGTCCTGCAGCCGGCACTTGAGCTTTGCCCCTCAACCCGTAAGCTACGTACGCTCCCGGTGCTGTAGCCAAGTGGTAAGGCAAGGGTCTGCAAAACCCTGATTCGCGGGTTCGATTCCCGCCAGCACCTCCAAGAACCTAGGGCCGAAGAATAATGACCAACAGCCAAGGAACAATGATCAAACGTTGGCGCTCGGTAATCCATCATTCGCGCTGAATCACTCCTCCACCGGCTCCATGAATGTAGCGTTCCGCAGGATCACCAGAATCTCTTCTTCCAGCGCCCGGTCCGGCGCGAACGGTGTAAGCCCCGTGAACGTGTAGCCGATGCCGCCGGCAATCGTGCTCAGCTGGTAGAACCGCCTGGCGGGCTCTTCCGGCTGTGGCTGGGCGGTGTAGACGTGGATCTGCACATCCGCTTCATCGATCGTCTGGCTCAGCGTGTCTACCGCCGCGTAGCCGGGCAGCGTGGTGACAGACCGGATACTGGCGTCAGAATACGCCTCCGTCTCCACGCCGCTTGGCAGCATCTCCCGGGTCACGATCACCACCGGCGCCTGGCCGGACGCTTCCTCCGTACGCTCAAACCCGGCCACCACCTCCGGCGGCAGGCCGCGCTCCGCTATCCGCTCCCGGCTCACCACCCCCCAGCCATCCGGCAGGCAGGTGCCTACCTGGCCGTCCCAGTACCGGTCCACGCAGGCGGCAGCCGGATCGTCATCCGTACCCCCGCAGGCGGTGAGGCTGAGAGAGAGCAGCAGGAGGACGGAACAGACAGGCAGAGCGCGCATGGCGGCAGGATACCCCCATTCGGTCGTCCATGACCCCTGGACAGAAGTCCGTAGTGTAGTCCGGAATACATCGTTGGATTGAGGGAAATGACGAAAAATGCTACAATATTCGGATTCATGCGTCGCACGTTCCTGTCCATCCTCCTGGCAGCGCAGCTGGTCTTGCCGGCCACCGCCCACGCGGTGACCGTGGAGCGCACGCCCGCGTTCGCCGGGGTGCAGGCGGTCCTCAGTCTTTGGGACTTGGCGCCCAACCAGAAGGTTCACGTGGTGCTCACGGCGCCCAGCGGCACACAGAGCTCCGTCACGGGTGCCGCGGACAGCCAGGGGAAGGCGGCACTGGTGGTCTCAGGCATGCAGCTGCGCGAGGCCGGAGCCTACGCCGTGGGCGTCCTGGATGCCGCGGGCTTGAGCTTGGGCGGAGGATCGCTCCAGGTGGCGCCCGGCGGGCTGGATGCGCGTGCTTCCGCGCTGCAGGTGGGACCGGTGCAAGGCACCCGGACGGAGTTGGTCGTGACACTACGCGATGGCGCCGGCAATCCGCTCCCCGGCCGGCCGGTGGAGCTCATCGGAAGCCGGCTTGCCGATCGCATCACTCCGCTCACGCGGGAGACCGATGGAAGCGGCGCGCAGCGCTTCACGGTGGAGGCTGCAGAACCCGGTCGCGGGACCTTTGCGGCCATTGATCTCCTGAGCAGCACCGTCCTGCAGAGCCGCGCGGAAGTGACCTTTGGCGGCGCGTCCGTGGGCGGCGAATCCCTGCAAGCCAGCCTCCTCATCCCCCGCGCGGGCGCCCAGCAGTTTGGACCGGTGGCCGCGTTCACCATCACGGCGCCGGCCAGCGTGGCGGCCAATGAGCCGTTCACGCCGCGGATAGAGGCTGTGGACGCCCAGGGGCGCCGCGTGCTGGACTACCAGGGAACGGTGCGGATCACCGCCCCCGGGGACGCCGGCGCGGATCTGCCCGGCTTTGGCCGCCTCACGTTCCCGGCTCAAGCGCTGGGCGTCATGGAACCGCCGCTCAGCACCACGTTCTCCCGTGAAGGGACCCAGACGCTGCGGGTGGAGGATGCGGCAAACCCCCAGATCCGCGGGGAGACGCAGGTCACCGTTACGGGCCTGGATCCAACAGATCCCACCCGCATCCAGATCCAGCATCCCAAGAACGGTGCCACGGTGGGGCCGGTGGTGGAGGTGCGGGGCACGGCCAATCCCTTCTCCAACCTGCGCGTCACCGCTGGCGATGAGACGGTGGAAGCGTCCTCCGATCAGGACGGCCGCTTCTCCGCCCAGATCCGCCTGGATGTCACCCAACCGAGCGTCACGATCACCGTGGAGGACGAGGCGGGCCTGCGCAGCCCGGGAGTGGTGACCGTGGAACCGGGGGCCGGCATGACTCCGCCGCAGATCCGCCTCTCGCCAGAGGCGGCGGACGCCGGCGGCAGCGTGCTGGCGGCGGTACAGGTGCCGGCGGACGCCGATCCGATCGGCGTGAGCCTGACCGTTGGCACGGAATCCTTCACGCTGGAGCAAAGCAGCATCAACCCATCCCTGTACCAGGCCAGTTTCCGCGCGCCCCTGGCCCCCGGGGAGTATCCCGTCACAGCCACTATGGAGCTTGCAAGCGGCCAGACGGTGGCGGCGGAGACGGTGCTGCACGTGGGAGAGGCGGGCGTGGGCATTGTGGAGGGCGTCAGCGCAGAGCCGGATGTGCGCGCGGTGGAAGTGCGGTGGTTCCCCGTAGAGGGCGCGGACGGCTACCGGGTGTATGTGGGCGTGAGCGGGGAGGGCGGCGTACCGTCCTTCCAGGAACCGCTCGCCGTTACGGGCAACGCGGAGAGCGCCCGCGTGGAGGGGCTGGAGCCCGGCACGGCCTACCTCTTTGCCGTCACCGCCGTGCGCGGCGGGCGCGAGAGCCCGGAGAAGAGCCAGATCATCACGGCATCGCCGGCCGGCCTGCAGCTCACGGTCACGCCGGGCCCCGCCAGCCTGGCCCTGCAGTGGACCGCGCCGGAATCCCAGGAGCTCCTGGGCTATGAGCTTTCGTATGGCGTAAGCCCGGACGCACTCACGGAAATCCGCACGCTGGCCGCCGGGGCCGTCACGCTCCAGCTGCGGGATCTCCTGCCCGGCATCCCCTACCATCTGCAGCTCACGCCGATCACGGTCACGGGCCAGCGGCTCTCAGAGCTCCGCGCCACGGGAACCGGCACGCCGCTGCCGGATGACGGCCTGCACGGCGGACCGGATGACGCGTTCGATCCCGATCGCGTAGCGCCCCCGTCCCCCCGCTCTCCCGGTAACACCAACTCCGGCGTTCCGCCCATTGCCTGGGCCGCCGCGGCGATGCTTGCGGCCGGGGCCCTCCTGCTGCGCATCCGTAGCCGGCGCAGCCAGGCGGAGACGGCCCGTTTCCTGGCGGCCATGGAACAGCGTTACCGTTCCTGAGCCTATGGCGCGCACGCTCTCAGTCGGCGGCGCCACGCACGATCTCTTTGGCGAACCCGCTGAGCCGCTCACGTCGATCGAACCGGGCAGCAAGATCCGGCTTAAGCGGGTGACCGAGCGCGCCGGCGGCGGAGCGGCCAACTCTTCAGTGGGGCTGGCGCGGCTGGGCTGCCAGGCGCATTTTGCGGGCGTGGTGGGAGACGACCACTGGGGCCGCGAGCTGATCCAGACTCTGCAGAATGAAGGCGTGAACACGGACAGCGCGATCGTGGTGGAGGGGGAGACGACCGGCTTCTCCATGATCGTGAACGTCACCTCCGGCGACCGGGTGGTGTTCTACACGCCCGGTACCAACGCCCACCTGAATGACGCGACCTTTGACCGTGCCGCCATGACGCAGGCGGACTGGATCTATCTCACCAGCCTCCAGGAGACCAGCATCAGCATTGAGGACGACATCGTCCGCCATCTCTTAGAACGCCAGGGCGCCGGCCTCACCTGGAACCCCGGCGGCAGCGCGCTTGCCCGCGGTATGCAGGATCCGGTGCTCTCTGCTCTCCTCCGCCAGACGGACATCCTGCTGCTCAATAAGGAGGAGGCCCGGCAGTTCACCGGTGAGCCGCACGTGACAGACGCGCTCAGGGCGCTCAGCCGATCGGGCGCCAGGACCGTAGTGATTACGGACGGAAAGGAGGGCGCGCTTTCCACGGATGGCACCGCCGTCTACCGCTGCCCCGTCCCGCCGGATGCCCGCGTAGTGGACACCACCGGCGCCGGCGACGCCTTTGGCACCGGCATGACGTGGGCGCGGCTCCAGGGGATGGACTTGCCAGAATGCCTTTGCGCGGGTACAGTGAACGCAACGAGCGTCATCGGCGCCATAGGCGCGGAGACCGCCCTGCTCACAGACACCGAGATGCGCGAACGGCTCAGGAGCATCCCGCTCACGGTGACGGCAGTGGCGCCGCTCTGAATTCACTCCCCTCTTCCCATGTCCGACGACACGCTGATCCAGATCCAGGAACTGATCGATACCGCCATGTCCTCCCTCAAGACGGCCACAGCCCTCCTGCGGGATATGACGGGCGTGACGGACACCACGCGCGAGCGCCACGCCACCCGCGCGGCCAGCCTGGGGGCGCCCGTGAGCGGCCGGGTGATTGAGGGCGTCTTTGACGGCCAGAACATGGTGGACGCCAACGGCCAGACCTATCCCGTACCCGCCAACTACGCTTCAAAGAGTAAACTGGTGGAGGGCGACGGCATGAAGCTCACCATCACCGATGAGGGCAAGTTCATCTACAAGCAGATCGCGCCGGTCCCCCGCCGCACGGCGCTGGGCGTCCTCATTTCAGAGGACGGCCAGTACAAGGTGCTGGCGGAGGGCCAGGCCTTCCGCGTGCTTCTGGCATCCGTCACCTTCTACCGCGCGGAAGTGGGCGACCAGGTGACTATCCTCCTGCCCCAGGACGGAGAGGCCAAGTGGGGCGCGGTGGAAGCCGTGATCCCCAAGCACATCGCGGACGCCGCCGCCAAGGCCGCCGTGGGCGGCACCGTGCACGGGGATGACGGGGAGCTGAGCCCGGATCTGTGACGAGTGGTCAGAAGGCAGAGGTCAGTGACCAGTTTGGATGATGATCCGCGAGCGTGGTTTCCTTCAGCAAGTTCAGCTCACCTGGACATGCCTGCTCCAATGCATAGAAAACAGAAGACCAGAACGCAACTCTCTCTCCGTGCGGACAAGCATTCTGCCTAACCACTGACCACTGACCACTCGTCTGCTACTCTCTCCCCATGCGCCTCCCCGCCCGCATTCTTGTTCCCATCCTCGGCGCCTTTGCGGTGACAGGTTCGCTCCTGGGCGTGCTGTGGTGGCAGCTGCAGACGACGCCCATAGCCGCCACGCGCACGCCAGCGGGCACGGCACAGGCGGATGACGCAGAGACGCCGGCGCCGGAACTGCCGGTGGATGCCAGCAGTGAAACCCTCCGGGCCCTGCGGGAGGGAGACCTCCTGGCGCTCCAGGGCGATTGGAAGGGGGCGGAGGAGAGGTACCAATCAGCTGCTCGGACCGGCGGCCTGACCGCACTACGCAAGCTGGTCACGGCACAGCTGCAGCGCCGGGACTACCGCGGCGTGCGGTCCACCATGGACCGCATGGCGGACCAGGGCGCGCAGCCGGAGGACCTCATGCTGCTCGGCGCCCTGCTGAGCCTGCGGGAGGGCAGGCTGGGAGACGCCAAGCGCGCGCTCACGGATGCGGCGGATTCCCCGCACAAGCACTACGGCCTGGCCCTGGTAGCGATCGCAGAAGGCGTCCATGACACGGCGGAGGAGGAAGTGGACCTGGCTATTGCCGGCTGGGACCCGCTGATCCGCGCCCACGCCCGCAAGCTGAAGGCGGCGTACGAGGAGTACCAGCGGTTCCCCGGCAGCCCGGAGATCCACCTCATCACTCTGCTCAGTAAAGCTCTGGCAGAGACGCAGGAGTGCGAACTCTCGCTCCCGCTCCTCACGCAGGTGGTGGCTGCGCGACCGGACTACCGGGACGCGTGGATCGTGCGGGGATACTGCGAGCTCACAACCGAACGCACAGCGGCGGCCCGGTCATCCCTGGAGCAGGCCTATAGCCTGGATCCGGAAAAGCCGGAGATTCAGTACTTCCTGGCCCGCGCCTACGCCCTGACCGGCGATGCGGGGAACGCGGTCACCTACGCGCAGTTCGCCCTCAGAAACGGGTTCCAACCGGAGCGGGAGGTGCGGTCGTTCCTGGCGGGTGCCGCCGAGCGCGCCGGTATGCCGCAGGTGACGCTGGAGCAGCTGACGCTGCTCACGCAGGACCCGCAGCCGGAGCTCGCCTGGTTTACCAAGCTCGCGCAGCTCCACATGACGGCCGAGCGTCCAATGGAAGCCGTCCTTGCCGCCCAGGCCGCCGTAGAGAAGTTCCCGGAAGATGGCCGGGCGTTGGACCTCCTGGGCGCCGCCTATGAAGCCGCCGGCAGACCGGCGGACGCACTCACGGCCTACCGCCAGGCGGTCGGTCTGGAACCCGGCCTAGAGCACGCGCGGGAGCGGGCGGCGGCATTGGCGCAGGAGTAACTCCGGCAACCGGGCAACAAGGCGCATGAGACACGACACGGCAGCGGAAAACTAGGCGACAAGCCGCGGGAAATCCGTAGACTGCGGGGCGTGGAAGAAGGCAGTTCCGCCATAATCGGCATCCGCGCGGTCCTCTTAGCCGCCGTGGGCTTGTGCTTGGCGCTCGTGGTGCTGGCGGGTGTTGTGTGGGTGTTCCGGGACACGCGCGTAGCCCCGGCGGCACTGCTGCCGGCAACACAGACGATTGCGGTGATTCACCTGACGGACACACAGGATCTGCAACGTTGGAAAGAAATCCTGCCCGAGCTTTCAGGGATTCCGCAGGTCCATCAGGCAGTACATCTGGCCGTGGTGGAATCCGCACCGGGCAAACGAGGCTGGGTGATGCTTGCCGCAGATTTGCGAGCGCCGCTGGGCCAGACACAAGAAGAAGGCTCAACCTTGGGCACGGAAAAGATTAGAGCTCAGGATGCGGAAACCTGGCGAACGACCACCGCTCAAACGCAACGCCTGGACAAGGAACCCTCTTATCATGCGCTGGCACGGGAGATGAGGGGGGCATCATGGACGTATCTTTCACCGCAGATTGCCGCGCTTGCGCCGCTCGGCGTGACGCAACCCATCGCCGTCACAACGGACGCGCAGGGCGCGGACCATCTGCTCATCCTTTCAGAGACGGACCGCGGCCCCGGTATTCCGCCCACCCTCTCTCTGCTCCAGCCTGCGGCCTCCGCCCTGGTGATCCGGGACGCAGAATCCCTCTGGCAGGACCTGCTCACTCCCCTGCCGCGGGACCTGCGGCTGACGGCGGAAGGCCTGCTGAGCACGGCGGTCCACCGCGCGGTGGCGCCCCAGGCCAGCCTGCGCTACGACGTGCTTGGCGCCGTGCGCGGGCCCCTCACGCTGGAGTGGCTGGACACTGGGAGCGGGAGCGTGGTGATCGCGGGACAGGGGCTGGCGGAAGAACCGACCGCCTGGCTCGCCCGCATGACGAGCGGGCAGAGCCGCTCGGAAACGCTCGATCGGCTCTTAGATCCTGAACGCGGCTTCCGCCTCCGCGCGGTACGGGAACGGACGGGGTCCGGTACCCCGGTCGCCCTGCAGGACGAAAAGAACGGCTGGCAGGTCTATAGCGCACCTCCCCTGCAGCTGGCGGTGCGGGCTGGCGGACTGCGCCTCACCGCCGGCACGGAGCAGCCGGGGAATAGCCTCACGGATACGCCCGGGGCGTCCATCCCGCTGCCCCTCCCGCCAGGCGGGCAGACGCTCGGCGGCGGCCTGCTGCAGCCGGCATCCCTGCGGAAGCTGCTCCCAGCGGGAGATGCGCTCCTGCAGGTACTGCTCCCTTCCCTGCGGCAGCGCGGCCCCCTGCTATGGTCGCTCGCCTGGGCACGCGGCACCCGGGTGATTTCCATCCAGCCCTGGAATTCCGCCGTTGTCACGTCCGGCCAAACCCGGTAGGCTCCCCGCGCCTATGGCGTTCTCCTTCCTCAAAGCGGCCAGAATCCTCTTGCCCGTGTCCCTGCTCCTTGTGGCCGCAAGCGCGGTCCTGCTCTTCACGCCCGGCCCCCGGCTGAGCATTGAGTTCACCGGCGGCACGCTCATGGAGCTCAGGCTGCCGGAGGGAAAGACCCGGGCGGACTTGGCGCAGGCAGTAGCCGCCGCGGAAACGGGCACTGGTGCGGCGCTGGACCCCCTCATCACGCCCACCCAGGAAGGCACGCTCCTGGTCCGCACGCGCTCGCTCACCAATGAGGAGCACTTAGCACTCGCTTCCCGGCTGCAGACCGCCCTGCCCGGCACGCAGGAGGTGCAGTTCACCACCATCGGCCCCACGGTGGGGCAGAGCCTGAAGTCCCGCGCATTCCTGGCGCTGGGCGTTGCCGCCCTGGCCATCATCGCGTACGTGGCGCTCGCGTTCCGCAAAGTGCCCCGCAAGCTCTCCGCCTGGCGCTTTGGCGTCATTGCCGTCACCGCGCTGCTGCACGATGTCCTCATCACCGTGGGGATCTTCACCCTGCTCAGCTACGTCACCAGCTTCCAGGTGGATACGCTCTTCATCTCCGCGCTGCTCTCCATCATGGGCTACTCGGTGAATGACACTATCGTGATCTTCGATCGCATCCGCGAGAACCTGCAGACAGACAAGCGCCTCCAGGACTTTGCCGCGGTTGCGGAGACGAGCCTCAGACAGACTCTCACTCGCACCATCAATACGGGCCTTGGCGCCCTCATCATGCTGACCGTGCTCTTCTTCCTGGGGAGCGAGAGTATCCGCTGGTTCATCCTCACCCTGATCATCGGGACGATCATCGGGACCTACTCCTCCTTCTTCATCGCCACGCCCTTGCTCGTTTGGTGGAA